>CAYNDR010000415.1:5251-5695 GCA_964395295.1 uncultured Planctomycetales bacterium | reverse complement strand
CCACGGGATGACGGTCGGCGAGCTGGCCCTCCTCTTCAACGGGGAGTTCGGGATCGCCTGCGCGCTGGAGGTCGTCCGGATGGAGGGGTGGAAGCGGGCGATGTACTTCGACGAGACGGGCCTCCCCTGGGTGAATCCCTCCCCGAACATGCGCTCGATCGAGGCGGCGATCTCCTACCCGGGGCTCGGGGCACTCGAGGCCACTCCGCTCTCCGTGGGACGCGGAACCCCGAAGCCCTTTCACTGGTACGGCGCGCCCTGGATCGACGGGAAGAGGCTCTGCGAGGACCTGAACGCCCGGAACCTCCCCGGGGTCCGGTTCAAGCCCGTGACGTACACGCGCGCGCTCCAGCCCGGGATGCGCTGGTACCTTCTCACGTACAGGGAGTGCCGCGGCCTCGAGCTCGAGATGGCCTCGTTCGACGAGTGTGTGCTCGACGAGGC
>CAYNDR010000415.1:0-5241 GCA_964395295.1 uncultured Planctomycetales bacterium | reverse complement strand
TTCGAGGTCGAGATCACGGACCGCGCGGCCTACCGGCCCCTCTCCGCCGTCCTCCACGTGATCGAGGCCCTCCACCGGCTCCACCCGAGGGAGTTCGCCTTCTCGAAGGCCTGCGGGATGATCGGCGTCCGGTCCATCGAGGAGGACGTCCGCTCCGGCAAGGGCGCCGCGGAGATCGGGCGTTCCTGGAAGGAGGGCCTGGAGCGGTTCCTGGACCGGCGGAAGGCCTTCCTGCTGTACGAGTAGGGCGGCTACCGCCTCAGCCGGGCGACGATCTCCTGGATCTGCGCCTCGGCCTTGGCGGGCTCCAGCTGGCAGGTGCCGGCCCCCGGGTGGCCGCCGCCGCCGTACTCGGCGCACAGCTCCCCGGCGTTGACCTTGCAGGTCCGCCGGAAGATGCTGTGGCCCACGGCCACGTTGACCGTCTTGTTCTCCTTGCCGGGGAAGATCCGCACCTCCACGTCCGCCGAGGGGTAGAGCGTGTAGACCAGGAACCGGTTCCCCACCGGGGCGTTCCGGATCCCGCAGAAGTCGGTCACGACCACGTTCCCCTCCAGGTGGGTGCGCTCCTGCAGGAGCTTGCGGAACTGGTCCTGCTCCAGGAGGACGCGGTCGCACCGCTTCTTGACCTCGGGGTGCTTGAGGATCTTCTCGAGCGGGACCTCCTTCGCGTACTCCGCCAGCCACCGGAAGTACTTCTGGAACTCGGGGCCGAGGCCCGTCCGCGGGTCGAGCGTGAGCCCCAGGAGGATCCAGCCGTGGGGGTCGGACACCTCGTCCGGGGTCAGCTGGGCGCTGTCCAGGCGGTCGGTGGCCTCGAGCATCTCCTTGAACGGGTCGAAGAGGTCCGGCCGGTTGTAGTGGTTGTAGACCACGCGGGCGGCGCTGGGGGCGACCTCGAAGCGGCCCTTGAAGGGGCCCATCCCCGCGATCTTGTGCTCCTCCGTGGCGTGGTGGTCGAACCAGAGGCCGCACCCCTTCACGTAGGGGACGTTGATGAGGATGTCCTCCGCGTCGCAGGGGACCTTCCCGTCCTGGACGTCCTTCGGATGGGCGAAGCGGATTTCCGTGATCTTCTCGAGCATGCTCACCAGGACGGTGGCCGTGAGTCCGTCCAGGTCGCCGCGGGTCAGGATGCGCATGGTGCCTCCCCAGTTAGCCCAATGAAGTTTATCCGCCGCCGGGCCGGCTGGCAAGGTGCAACCGCAGTGCGATTCTCTGGCGGAAACCCCCCCGCCGCGATTAAATGGCGGGCGACCGTGAGCGAACCCGAAGCCTCCCCGATCCAGGATCCCCCCAGGACCTTCTGGGCGACCCTCAAGTCCATCGGCCCCGGCCTCATCATCACCGCCAACATCGTGGGCACCGGCGAGCTCATCATGACCACCAAGCTGGGGGCCGAGGTCGGCTTCACCCTGCTCTGGTTCATCCTCTTCAGCTGTTTCATCAAGGTCTTCGTCCAGGTCGAGCTGGGCCGGTACGCCGTCTCGGAAGGGCTGGGCAGTCTCGAATCCCTCAACCGCCTCCCCGGGCCGCGCCTGGGGGTCTCCTGGATCGTCTGGCTCTGGGTGGGGATGTTCATCGGCACGCTCTTCCAGATCTCCGGGATGGTCGTGGGGATCGCGGACCTCGTCGACGGCTTCGCGGAAACCCGTTGCCGGACCCTCTGGGCGGTCCTCACGACGGTCTCCCTGGCCGTCCTCCTGGCCGCCGGCCGGTACGGCCTCGTCGAGAAGGGCTCCATGCTGATGGTCGTGTGCTTCACCTTCAGCACCGTCGCGGCCGTGGCGTTCCTCCTGTGGAACGGGAGGATCGGCGCGGGCGACCTGGGGGCGGGCCTCCGGTTCGGGCTCCCGAAGGACTTCACCACCGCCTTCGGGGCGTTCGCGATCACGGGCGTGGGCGCCGCGGAGCTGATCTTCTACCCGATCTGGCTCCTGGAGAAGGGATATGCCCGCCGGGTCGGCCCGAGGGACGGTTCCCCCGAGTGGGCGGCGCGCGCCCGCGGATGGCTGCGCGTCATGAGGATCGACGCCTGGACGTCCATGGCCATCTACACCGTCGCCACGGTCGCCTTCTACCTGCTGGGGGCCGCCGTCCTTCACGGCAGGGAGAAGGTGAACGACGAAACCCTCGTGTCGTCCCTCCGCGAGATGTACCGCCAGTCGTTCGGGGGATGGGGGGATCCGATCTTCTACGTGGGCGCCTTCATGGTCCTCTACTCCACGGCCTTCGTCTCCACCGCCTCCTACGGCCGGCTCTTCGCCGACGTGACCGGTCTCCTGCGGATTTTCACCTACCGCACCCCCGAGGACCGCCAGCGGATCGTCCGGATGGCCGTGGTCGGCCTCTCCGGCGTCCTCCTGGCCCTGTACTTCATCCTCGGGAAGGCCGTCTCGCAGGTCTTCGTGGGGGCCATGGCCCAGGGGGTGATGCTGCCCTTCCTGGGCTTCGCCGCCCTCTGGTTCCGCCACCGGCAGACGTCAGCGGCGCTCCGGCCGGGGAAGGCCTGGACCGCGTTCCTCTGGATCTCCGTGGCCGCCATGACGGTCGTGGGGATCTACACCGCGGGGAAGCCGCTCAGGCTCTGGAAATGACCCTCACGATCGCCGATGTCGCCGTGCGAGACGTCCGCTTCCCCACCTCGCGGACCCTGGACGGCTCCGACGCCGTGAACGTGGACCCCGACTACTCGGCGGCCTACGTGGTCCTGAAGACCGACGGCCCCCGGGGCCTGGAGGGCCACGGCCTCGCCTTCACGCTCGGCCGCGGGACCGAGGTCTGCGTGGCGATGATCCGCACCCTCAGGCACTTCCTCGTCGGCAAGGCGCTGGAGTCGATCACGGAGGACTTCGCGGGCTTCTGGCGCCGCCTCACGCAGGACAGCCAGCTCCGCTGGCTGGGCCCCGAGAAGGGCGTGGCCCACCTCGCCGTCGCGGCCCTCGTCAACGCCCTCTGGGACCTCTGGGGGAAGGCCGAGGGGAAGCCCGTCTGGAAGCTGATCGCGGACCTTCCGCCCGAACGCCTGGTCTCGCTCATCGACTTCCGCTACGTCACCGACGCCCTCGCCCCCGCGGAGGCGCTGGAGATCCTCCGGAAGAACGCCCCCACGCGCGCCCGGCGGGAGGAGGAGATCCTGCGGGACGGCTTCCCCGCCTACACGACCTCGGCCGGCTGGCTCGGCTACCCCGACGGGAAGATCCGCCGCCTCTGGCGCGAGGGCGTGGGGGCGGGCTGGACCCACTTCAAGATCAAGGTGGGCGCGGACCTCGGGGACGACCTGCGGCGCCTGGCGATCGTCCGGGAGGAGATCGGCCCGGGCCGGAAGCTGATGCTCGACGCCAACCAGAAGTGGGACGTGGCCGAGGCGATCCGGTGGATGAAGGAACTGGCGCGGTTCGAACCCTGGTGGATCGAGGAGCCCACGAGCCCGGACGACGTCCTGGGGCACGCGGCGATCGCCCGGGCGATCGCCCCGATCGGCGTGGCCACCGGCGAGGCCTGCCAGAACCGGGTGGTCTTCAAGCAGTTCCTCCAGGCGGGCGCGATCCGCTTCTGCCAGGTCGACGCCTGCCGCCTCGGCGGCGTGAACGAGGCGCTCGCGGTGCTCCTGATGGCGGCCAAGTTCGGCGTCCCCGTCTGCCCGCACGCGGGGGGCGTGGGGCTCTGCGAGCAGGTCCAGCACCTGTCGATCGCGGACTACCTCTGCATCGGGGCGTCGCTGGAGGACCGGGTCATCGAGTACGTGGACCACCTGCACGAGCACTTCGTGGAGCCGCCGGCGATCCGGAAGGGGCGATACCTGCCGCCGCGGCGGCCGGGGTACTCGACCGAGATGAAGCCCGAGTCGCTGGCGGACTACGAGTACCCGGCCGGCCGCGCGTGGGCCGCCCCTCCCTAGTTCCGGCCGCCTCCCGTGGCGATGGGGGCCGTGGCGCGCTTGAGGAACAGGATCGCGAAGCAGGTGTCCCACGTGCTGTTGCTGCCGTCACTGCCCTCCCAGGAGCCGTCCTCCTTCTGGGCGTTCAGGAGCTCCTTGGCCCCTTCCGCGTACCAGGCGTGGGCCCCGACCTTGACCGTCCCGTAGAGCATGCCCACGCGCTCCAGCGCATACAGGTAGTAGTGGTACTGGGTCCTCTCGTTGTTGCCGAAGGTGCAGGGCGATCCCGGGTTCACCGTCACCGAGAAATTGGCGGCGACCCAGGAGAGGCCGGACTTCACCGAGCTGTCCCGCCACCAGTCGTTGCCCAGCATGTAATGGTAGATCACCATGGAGGCCACGGCCCCCGCCGACATCGACCCGAAGGACTTGTGGTCCTCGTGGCCGTTGTCGTAGAAGTAGCACCAGCCGCGCGGCGGGCCGAGGTCGACCGTGCCGGTCGAGACCGCCTCCCGCCCCTTCTCCGCCTTGTCCTTCTGGTTCTCCTTCCACCACCTCAGCGCCAGGGCGACCGTGTCGCCGGGGATCGAGATCCCCGCATCGTAGGCCGCCCGCAGGCCCAGGGCCGCGTACTGGGAGTTCGAGTTGTCGCCGTTGTCCGGGCCGTCCTTGGTCCGGCGGACGGAGAGCCTCTTGAGGGGCTTGGGCTTGTTCCGCTCCCCCGGCACGACGTAGACCTTGATGCCGCCCGCTCCGCCCGTGGCGGTCGAGGTCGGCGTCCCCGTGGGCACCCCCTTCACCGCCTCGGTGGCGTCGCCGTACGACCACTGGCCGTTCTTGCACTGGTTGTCCACCAGGTGCTGGGCGCACTGCCAGATGCGGTTCTGGTATTTGATCCGGTCGATGTCGTCCAGGACCATCGCCTGGAGCGCGGAGCTGTAGGTCCGCTCGATCGGCGTGTCCAGCACGTTCTTGAGGAGCTGAGACACCTTGTCGTCCGACACGGACCGGCCCGCGGCCACCAGGGTCAACAGCACGAGCTCGTCGGAGCGGCAACTGCGGTCCCCCGGCACCCCGTGGCCCGGGTAGTCGCCCTTGCCCTTGAGGAACTCCACTCCCTTGGCGATCGCGGCATCCACCTTGGTCATCTCGACCCCGGTGCACAGCTGGTTGGGATCGAACTTCCTGGGATCCTGCGCGGCCGAGCCCAGGGGCAGGGCGGCCAGGAATCCGGACGCCAGGACGAACGCCGTCACTCGTGTCATCAAGGCATCAATCCCCTAACCGACGCATCCTCTGAAACGACAGGGAATCAACGGGTGTTCGCGCGAATCCAGCAGGCAGAGGCGGGAGGGGACGTC
>CAYNDR010000414.1:3330-5695 GCA_964395295.1 uncultured Planctomycetales bacterium | reverse complement strand
GGGGAAAATCAAGGGCAAATGGGTTGTTATTCCCGAAGGTTCAGTACATACAGAAATCCGAAGCCCCTCCCCCGGGGGGCCGAGGGCGCGGAGACAACGGAGCGGCCGAAACACGGAGGCCGCGGAAATGCGGCCCGCGGTTCCGCGAATCTTCCTCCGTGTCCTCCGTGAACCCCGTGTTTCAACAGTCTCCGCGGCCTCCCTTTCCTCCGTGGTCCGGGGCCCGCCCCAAGGGCTGAGCGGTTGCGCGCCTTTTGCGGGGGACGCAATGATTCAACGGACGAATCGTCCATGCTACAATCCCCCCCGTGCCTTACCGCGACCTCCAGGACTTCGTCGAGGCGCTCGACCGGAAGGGCCTCCTCCGGCGCGTCCGCGCCGAGGTCTCCCAGGACCTCGAGATCAGCGAGGTCACCGACCGGGCCGTCAAGGCCGGCGGCCCCGCCCTGCTCTTCGAGAACGTCCGCGGCCACGCGATCCCCGTCGCCATCAACCTCTTCGGCACCCGGGAGCGCATGGCGCTGGCCCTCGACGTCCCGTCGCTCGACCGCCTCCCCGACCGGCTGGGCCAGGTCCTCGCCCTCGCCACCAGCCCCCCCGGCGGCGGGTTCCTCGAGAAGATCAAGGCCCTCCCCCGGCTCATGGAGGCCGCCAGCTTCCTGCCGAAGTCCGTCGACGGCGGGATGTGCAAGGACGTGGTCCTCAAGGGCGACCAGGTCGACCTCGACCGGTTCCCCGTCCTCAAGTGCTGGCCCGGGGACGGCGGCCGCTTCATCACCTTCCCGCTCGTCTTCACGCTCGACCCGGAGACGGGCAGGCGCAACGTGGGCACCTACCGCATGCAGGTCTACGACAAGCGCACCACCGGCATGCACATCCACTGGCACAAGGACGGCGCCCGCCACCTCCGCAAGGCCAAGGCGCCCCTCCAGGCCGCGGTCGCCATCGGCTGCGACCCCGCCATGTGCTTCGCCGCCACCCTCCCCCTCCCCCCCGACGTGGACGAGGTCCTCTTCGCCGGCCTCGTCCGCCAGGAAGGGACGCGACTCGTGAAATGCGAGACGGTCGACCTCGAGGTCCCCGCCAACGCGGAGATCGTCCTCGAGGGCACCATCGATCCCGCCGAGCGGCGCCGCGAGGGGCCCTTCGGGGACCACACGGGCTACTACTCCCCCGAGGACGACTTCCCCGTCTTCCGCGTGCGGGCCGTCACCCACCGCGCGAAGCCCGTCTACCACTCGATCATCGTGGGCCGCCCCCCGCAGGAGGACGGCTTCATCGGCGCCGCGATCGAGCGCCTGATGCTCCCCCTCCTCAAGCTCCAGGTCCCCGAGGCCGTCGACTACCACGTCCCCCTCGAGGGGGTCTTCCACAACCTCATGCTCGTCTCCATCCGCAAGCAGTACCCCGGCCACGCGCGCAAGGTCATGCACGCGATCTGGGGCCTGCCGCAGGCGATGTTCACCAAGTGCGTCGTCGTCCTCGACGAGGACGTGGACGTCCACGACTGCCGCGAGGTCTGCTGGAAGGCCCTCAACCACATCGACCCGGAGCGCGACCTCGAGTTCGTGATGGGGCCCGTGGACCTCCTCGACCACGCCTCGCGCCTGCCCGGCTACGGCTCCCACGTGGGGATCGACGCCACGCGCAAGCTCCCCGGCGAGGGCTTCACCCGGCCCTGGCCCGACGAGATCCGGATGGCGCCCGAGGTCAAGGCGCGGGTGGACCGGATGTGGAAGGACCTGGGGCTGTAATCCGGCCGTGCCCGAAGAGCACTGCGCGGTCCTGCTGGAGGAGGACGTCCCCGTCGATCCCCGCAAGTACGGCGACCTGGTGGCGCCACTGCTCAAGCTCACCAGGGTCGAGGCCCGCATGGCCGTCCGGAAGGGCCGCGGCATCTTCCTCGAGGACGTCCGGGAGGAGGACGCCCGCCGGCTCGCCGAGGAGCTCGCCCGGGACGGCATCCGCGCGCGCGTCGTGCCGCGGGACCGCCTGCCCGTCCTGCCCCCGCCCCGGAAGGCCACCCATCTCGAGCGCGGCGGGGAAGCCCTGGCCTACCGGGCCGGGGACGAGGCCGCCGCCCTCCCCTGGGAGGCGATCCTCGTGGCCTCGTGCGGCGTGGTGGCGCGGCCCGAGTACGGCGACTTCTTCGCCCAGGTCCGCTTCGACGCCGTACCCCCGATCCACCGGATCGAGGGCCCCGACCGCGAGGTCGTCCGCGAGAACCTCATCCTCAAGATGGAGGGCGGCCGCCGGGACGGAGACGATCGCGCCCCCGGCTTCGCCCAGCGGGACACAGGCCGTCGCCGACATCCCGGGCCGAAGGACGCCGTCCTCGTTCGACACATCGACGCGGACCGGGATG
>CAYNDR010000414.1:0-3320 GCA_964395295.1 uncultured Planctomycetales bacterium | reverse complement strand
TCGTCCGCGAGAATCTCATCCTCAAGATGGAGTCCCGCCGCCGGGACGGCCGGGCGGCCGGGAAGGCCGAGCCCGGGTCCGTCTTCGAGGAGATCGAGCGGACGCACTCCGCCAAGGTGCGGGTCTATTTCGATCTCCTCACGAGCGACCTGGGCACGTGGCTGAGGGTGCCGATGGAGGAGGCGGGCTACGTCTACGCGCCCGGCAGTGTCAAGATGGGGGGCGCCTGGGGCTTCCAGCTCCTGGCCGACGACCTGCGGGCGAAGCGCGCCCCGGCCCTGACGGAGATCACCCTGGACCTGCTGGGCGGGACGGACGTGAGGGAGCTGGTCTTCCCCCGGATCGAGGAGTTCACGCGCCACACCGCGTGGGCCGCGTTCCTGAGGCACCTGGGGCCGGACGCGGGCCCTTTGTAGATGTCGATCGCCTACATGGCCCGCTTGCGGACCGTGACCTCCCGCTCCAGTCGCTTCCCCAGGCGATCGGCCTCGACCTCCAGGTCGTGCCGCGCCTGAAGGTTCATCCAGAAGCGGTCCGAGGTGCCGAAGCAACGGGCCAGGCGCAGGGCCGTGTCGGCCGTGATCGCGCGCAGGCCGTGGACGATCTCGTTGATCCGCCGCGGAGGGACGGAGATGTCCATGGCCAGCCGGTACTGGCTGAGCCCCATCGGCTTGAGGAACTCCTCCATCAGGACTTCGCCGGGGTGGACGGGCGCGGGCTTCCGGGCCATGGCCTTCCTCATAGTGTTTGTCGACGATTTCGACGTCCCAGGCCCCTCCCTCGTCCCGGCGGAAGCAGATCCTCCACCGCTCGTTGAGGCGGAGGCTGTATCGCCCCGCCCTGTCCCCGCCCAGCTTTTCCAGCCGGTTCCCGGGAGGCACGCGCAGGTCGTCCAGGGATTCCGCGGCATCCAGCACGGCCAGCTTCCGGAGCGCCGTCCTCCGGAGGCCCGCCGGCAGGCGCCGGGCCGGCCCCCGCCGGAAGAGCTTCTCCGTCTCCGGGTCCCGGAAGCTCCGGATCACGGCCCGATAACGCGTCTCGGTATTAACGTCAAGCGTTATCTCCCGGGCCGGGTCCTGCGGCCGGGAGCCGGCCTCCTCCGAAGGCGAGGACCCCCCTGCGCGCGCCGCTGTCGATGGGCCGCGGGCCTTCCCCCTGCATTCGCAATCCGATGGGACCGGCACGGCCATTGTTATGATGAGGGGATTGAACTCCCGCGTCCGGCGGCAAGGTCATGCGCCTTCCCGCGGGGCGCCAGCGTCCGGTCAGGGGAGGCAAAGGCATGAGGAAGATCCTGGCGGCTTCCGTCATCCCGGCGGCGGTGATCCTGCTGGCGAACGCGCCCGCATGGGCGGGAGACGAAGGGGGATTCCTGATCCCGCCAAGACTGGGCCTGCGGCAGGAGAAGGAGGCCGGCGTCGACGTGGCCGTCTCCCTGCTCGGGAGGGCGAGCGCCATCGAGGGAGACATCGAAGCCGACGTGGGCCTGGAATTCGGCAACCTGTTCAACTCGGGGGCCGGTTTCGCCCTGGAGGCCGCCATCCTCTGGAGGATCAGCCCCGGATGGAAGCTGGGGCCCTGCGTCACCTTCGGGTACGACGTCTTCGGGGGTGAGATCGTCTACGACCAGTTCGGGAACAGCCTCGAGGCGGACGACCTCCACGCGGTCACCTTTCTCTGGGGCTGCGAGGGCCAGGTCGACTTCGGCACGGGCTTCTTCCTGGACGTGCACATGGGACTGGGCTTCGCGAATTACTCCGGGGTGAACGGGATCTTGACGATCCTCACCATCCCGGTCGGGGTCGAGATCTTCAGCGGGGGGCCGGCGTTCGCCCTCGATTTCGGGTCGAGGCTGGGCTTCAACCTCTGCGATTTCCTCTTCCTGGAGCTGGGATTCAGCCTCAGGGCCCAGGGGGCGCCTCAGGAGGGCAACATCGACCTGAGCCCCGAATCGCCGCTGGTCGCCGCCATCGAGTTCGGAGGGGGCGTGAGGTTCTGAGCCGCCGGCCGGAGGCCGTCAAGCCCGGCTTCGAACGGCCACCGGGAGCCCCGCAGGCTGGCCTTGGCGTCCGGGTTTGCCTTGAAGCGGCCGGGCCCCGCGGATATAAGAGGCACCTATGGCCGGACGCCGATTCGTCGTCGCCCTCACCGGGGCCTCCGGGACCGCCTACGGGCGCCGCCTCATCGAGTGCCTCGCCCGGACCGGCGCCGCCTTCCACCTCGTCGTGACCGAAGCGGCCGCCAGGGTCGCCCGCCGCGAGCTGGGTCTGGATCTGGATCCCGCGGACGGCGCCGGCGCGGCCCGCGCCCTCCTGGGCGAGGAGCCCGCGAACGTCCTCGGCCACGCGCCCGCGGACATCGAGGCCCCCTTCGCCAGCGGCTCGTGGCGCCACGACGGGATGGCGGTCTGCCCCTGCTCCATGGGATGCCTCGGGCGGATCGCCGGCGGGATATCCTCCAACCTCGTCGAGCGCGCGGCGGACGTGTGCCTCAAGGAGCGCCGCCGCCTCGTCCTCGTCCCGCGCGAAACGCCCCTCTCGGAGATCCATCTCGATAACATGCTGAGGCTGTCGCGCGCGGGGGCGGTGATCCTGCCCGCCTCGCCGGGATTCTACGCCCGCGGCGGGCGGGTGGAGGACCTCGTGGACTTCGTCGTCTCCCGGGTCCTCGACCACCTGGGGGTGGAGAACGACCTCATCCCCCGGTACGGCGGCCGCGCCCGCCGGCGCCACCCCGAGGACGAATAGGCCGCGGCGCCCTGTCAATCAAACGCGGACGCGGGAAACCCGGACGCCCTGCGACTCCAGGACCCCGAAGAAGCCGGGGAAGCTCTTCGAGACGCACGCCGGGTCGCGGATCACGATCCCCGGGGCGGCCGCGGCCGCCACCGCGAAGCTCATCGCCATCCGATGGTCCTTGTAGGTCTCGATCTCCGCGGGCCGGACCCGCGCGGGCGGCGTCATCGTGAAGCCGTCCTCCGCCTCGATCACCCGGGCCCCGAGCTTCGAGAGCTCCTTCGCGAGCGCCGCGATCCGGTCGGTCTCCTTGACCCGGAGGTTCCCCACGTTCCGCACGCGCGTCCGTCCCTTCGCGAAGAGCGCCGTGGCCGCGAGCGTCTGGACCGAGTCCGGCATGTCGTTCATGTCCACGTCCACGCCCCGGAGCGCCCCGCCCCGCACCTCGATCCAGTCCTTTCCCGTCCGGACCGCGCACCCCATCTCCCGGATGACTTCGCGGAACCGCGCCTCGCCCTGCCGGGAGCCGGACCCCACGCCGCGCACCCGCGCCCGGCCGCCCGCCGCCGCGGCCATCGCCAGGAA
>CAYNDR010000413.1:5458-5711 GCA_964395295.1 uncultured Planctomycetales bacterium | reverse complement strand
AATCCCGTACGCGACGTAGGGATTCCGGATCTTGCGCCGGTTCCAGAGCACCGTTCCCCCCAGGAGGCTTTCGATCCACCGCCGGCGCCAGGCGGGAGGGGCGAGGTCCTCCATCACGCCGGCCGGGATGGCGGCGCCCAGCCCCCGGCGCGCGAAGTCCAGCCCGAGCCAGAGCGGGGTGCGGAGCCTCCAGGCGCGGGCGCGGCGGACTGTCTCGGCCCAGTCGGGCCCGCCCCGGGCGAGGCGGGCGAAG
>CAYNDR010000413.1:3219-5448 GCA_964395295.1 uncultured Planctomycetales bacterium | reverse complement strand
CCAGCGCGGCGAACAGCGACTCCACCTGCGCGTGCAGGCGGCCGAGCTTGCGGCGTGACATGGGGGCGTAGGTGCCGAAGGCGCGCTCGCTCGGCGGCACCTTGAGCAGCCGCGGCAGGAGGCGCCCCAGCAGGCGCGCCGCCTCGGCGTGGCCTCTGGCGCGGGCCCGCGGCACGGCGCGGGCCGGGTCGAGGGCCGACACCGGGTCGAGCCCCAGGTCGAGGGTCGCCCGCGCGGCGCGGCGGACCGTCTCGGCCCAGTCGGGCCCGCCCCGGGCGAGGCGGGCGAAGTCCACGACCAGGAGGAACCGGTCCAGCCGGCTCCGCACAAGGTTCGCGGCCGCCAGGAGCAGGCTGTCCTCCATGGCCGGGATGGGGAAGTTCTGGACCGTGCGGGCCCGGCCGAGGATCTCCCTCACGGGAATCCGGGCGGCCGCCTGCAGGCCGTCGATCGACGTGAAGTCCCAGTGGAGATCGATCTCCGTCATGGGACCGGCGGGATCCGGATGCGTGTAGGTCCGGCCCATGGAGGGCGGGGGCAGGTCGGTCCGGAGCACGTACCCCATGGAGGACAGGCACGCCTCCGCCCGGGCCCGCGCGGCCGGGTCGATGAGGACATCGACGTCCCCGAAAGGCCTCTGGCCGGGATGGTCATAGACGGTGAGGACGAGGGCCACGCCCTTCACGAAGAGGAAGGGGATGCCGAGGCGCCGGAACGCCCCGGCCGTTTCCGCCGCCGTCTCCAGGTTGAGCCGGGTGGCGGCTTCGTAAGCCGAGGACGCGGTCCTCAGGTCCGCGAGGGCGGCGCGGAGGACCGGGCCGGGATCGCGGGCGGCGTCGGCCACGAGGCCCGCCAGTCCGTGCTGGCAGGCCCGCCGGACGAGTCGGCCGGCGTCGAGGCCGGCGGGCTCCGGGGCGGTCCCGTCGCGGAGGATTCCCAGGAGGAAACGGCCTTCGGCGTCATTCATGGGCGGGGAGCGATCGTAGCCCCCGGCGCGATTGATTGCAAGGCGGGTCCGGGAGGGGTAAAGTGGACGGGCCATGCCTCGGATCGCCGCCTTCCCCAGGGGATTCTTCAAGGACCTCGTCGAAGGGCGGATGACGTTCCTCAAGTGGATCGCGCTCGCCGGGCAGGCCGAGGTCGACGGGATCGAGGCGCACCCGCGGTTCCTCGAGTCGCTGGACTCGGCGTATCTCCGCCGGGTGCGCCAGGAGGCGGCGGCGCGGAACCTGAAGATCGCCATGATGGGCGGTTCCCCGGACATGGAGGGGATTCGGGGGACGCGGAAGATGCTGCAGGTGGCCGCGGAACTGGGGGCGCGCATGCTCCGGATTTTCCCGGGGCCGGATCCCCGGCGGGAGATCGACGGCATCCACGAACTGCTCCCGTACGCGGAATCGACCTCGGTGGTCCTGGTCGTCGAGAATCCATCCGGATTGGCGGTCCTGGAGGGCGTGAAGTCCCCCTGGCTCAAGGTCCAGATCGACCCTCTGGCCGCGGCGGGGGAGGATCTGGACTCGCTCGTGGAGAAGGTCCTGCCCCGGCTGGCCGCCCTGCGCGTGGTGGACCGGCCGCCGGGCGATGACGACCGGATTTTTTCGAAGCTGGCAGGGGCCGGTTTCGACGGGTGGGTGATCTTCGAGGGGGGCGAGGGGGACACGGTCGAGAAGGGGCTGGAGAACCTCCGGCAGGGCGTCCGGTCCCTCCGCGCCCGGCTCGCCCGGCATTTCCCGAAGGCGAAGCCATGATCTACGACGTCTCGATGCCGCTCCGCGAGGGAATGCCCGTCTACGCGAACAATCCTCCGTTCCGCCGCGTCTTCACGCGCGAGATCGCCAAGGGGGCCTCGGCCAACCAGTCGGAGCTTGGCCTGGGCAGCCACACCGGGACCCACATCGATGCGCCCTGGCACTTCGAGCCGGACGGGTATCGGCTGGAGAAGATCCCGCTGGAGAGTCTCGTCGGGCCTGCGCGGCTCCTCCATTTCCCGGAGGTCGACTTCATCGATCGCCCTGACCTCGAGAAGCTCGACTGGAAGGGCGTGGAGCGGATCCTCTTCCGGACGCGGAACTCGGACCACTGGGCGAAGGGCGGAGGTTTCGATCCCGGCTATGCCTACCTCACGGGGCCCGGGGCGCAGTTCCTGGCGGAGCGGCGGATGAAGCTCGTGCGGATCGACGGGCTGGGGATCGAGCAGTCCGGGAACAAACAGCATCCGGCGCACCACGC
>CAYNDR010000413.1:0-3150 GCA_964395295.1 uncultured Planctomycetales bacterium | reverse complement strand
TCGAGGGGCTCTGCCTCGCGGCCGTGCCGCCCGGGGACTACCTCCTCTTCTGCGGCCCGCTCCCCGTGGAGGGCAACGAGGGCGCCCCCGCCCGCGTCTTCCTGCTGAGTCCTGACGAGATCAGACGCCGATAGCTCCGGATTCTTCTAAGGATTTCTCACCCGCCGACGCCATCTCTATGGACGTCCCGGAGGGGCCGATCCCGATGACGGGCGAGTCGTTCGAGCGCTTCGTGCGGGAGCACGAGCGCATGGTGCGCGCCCTGGCGAGGTCCTATGTCCGCGACGACGACGCCGCGGAGGACGTCATCCAGGAGACGTTCTGGCGCGCCTGGCGCTCGATTGACGCCCTTGGAGACCCCTCCCGGGCGAAGGCCTGGGTCGCCGGTATCGCGCGGCACGCGGCGATCGATCACCTGCGGTCGCGGAAGCGGCGGCCGGCGGAGGAGCTGAAGGTGGACGTGGCGGCGCCGGAGAAAAAGGACGGTGGCGACCTCGTGGAACGGGTGATGCGGGCGGTGGACGCCCTCCGCGCCGACTACCGGCAGATCCTGATCCTCCGGTACGTCGAAAAACTTTCCTATGACGGGATCGCCCGGGCGCTGGGGATGACCCCCGGCGCGGTGGGCGAGAAGTTGAACCGCGTCCGGAAGATGGTCGCGGAGAGGTTCGTGCCATGAACTGCGAAGAGGTCCAGTCCCGGCTCTCGTGGTACCTGGACGGCGAGGCGCCGGAGATCGAGCCGCACCTGGCGGCCTGCGAGGCCTGCCGGTCGAAGCTCGAGGCGCTCCGCCGGGCCGACACGCTCCTGTCGAAAGCGGCGGAGCGGATGGCCCCGGAAGTCCCCTCGCGGGCGGCGGCCATCGCCCGTCGGGCCACACGGCGCCGCGTCTGGCCGCGGGCGGTCGGGCTTGCGGCCGCGGCGCTGTTCCTCGGGTTCATCGGGACCTGGATCTACATGAACGTCCGCACGGCCGATCCCCAGGAGGTGCTCGTCTTCGGGGCGAAGGCCTGGGTGGCCGGCGCGCCGGGGATCCTGCGGGTCGTCGTCCGCGACGGACTGAAGCAGGTGCCCATCGCCGGGGCGCGCGTGCAGGCGTGGCTCGGCGATTCCCGCGCGGAGGCCGTCTCCGGCCCGGACGGGTCGGCGGAGATCCGCCTCCCGGCCCCCGAGAAGCCCGCCACCGTGCGAATCGAGGGCTCCTCGCCGGCCGGGAGGGACAGGATCGAGAGGGAGATCGAGGTCATCCGCCCCGCGCGGATCATGGTCTCCACCGACAAGCCGCTCTACCAGCCCGCGCAGACGATCCACATCCGCGCGCTGGCGATGAACAACTTCACGATGAAGCCCCGCGAGGGCGATCTCACCATCGAAGTCGAGGACCCCAACGGGAACCGCGTCTTCAAGCGGGCGCTCAAGACGAGCGCCTTCGGGATCGCCGCCGCCGACTTCGTCCTGGCCGACGAGGTGAACCTGGGGACCTACCGCATCCGCGCCATCGCGGAAGGGACCCAGTCGGAGCGCACCGTTGAGGTGAAGCGGTACGTCCTGCCCAAGTTCAAGGTGGAGCTGAAGCCCGACCGGGGTTTCTACGGGCCGGGCGAGACGCTCCGCGGGGACCTCGAGGCGAGGTACCTCTTCGGCAAGCCCGTCTCGGGCGGCGATGTGCGGGTGGAGCTTTCAAGCTGGGTGGCGGACTCCTTCAAGGTTTTCCACACAGTCTCCGTGCGGACGGACGCGGATGGGCGGGCGTCGTTCGAGGCGAACCTGCATAAGACGTTCTACGGGACCGACCTGGCCCAGGGCGACGCGGTCCTCCGGATCGAGGCGGCCGTGACGGACGGCGCGGGCCACGTGGAGCGCAAAGCCGTGGCCTCGACCGTGACCCGGGAGCCGCTCCGCGTCCAGGTCTTCCCCGAGGGCGGGGAATACGTGACGGGCGTGCCGGGGGAGATGTTCGTCGTGGCCTCGTATGCGGACGGCCGCCCCGCGAAGGTCACGGTGGAGACCGGGGGCGATTCGCGCCCCACGGACGAGACCGGCGTCCTCCTCATGCCTATCCCCGCGGAATCCTTCACGGTGAGGGCGCGGGACGCCTCGGGACTCCGGTGCGAGAAGCAGGTTCACCTGACCCCCTTCCTGGGCCGGCAGGACTTCATCCTGAGGACCGACCGGGTGTCGTACCGGGCCGGGGAGACGATGCGGCTCACGGCGCTCGGCGCCTCCGACGGCACGGTCTACGTGGACCTCGTGAAGTCCGACCAGACGCTCCTGACGAAGTCCGTGGAGGTGCGCGGCGGACGGGGAACGCTCGCGGTGGACCTG
Organism: uncultured Planctomycetales bacterium; assembly: GCA_964395295.1. Classification (GTDB taxonomy): domain Bacteria; phylum Planctomycetota; class MHYJ01; order MHYJ01; family JACPRB01; genus CAYNDR01. The sequence continues at coordinate 825 of CAYNDR010000413.1, read as the reverse complement.
CCGCCGGAGCTCTTCGGGACCGTGCGGGTCTCGGGGTACCGCATCCGGCACGACGGGCAGATCATGCGCGATTCGCGCCTCGTGGTGGTGGACCTCCCGGGCGACCTCCGCATCCGGCCCACGCTCAAGAAGGATCCGTTCGAGCCGGGCGAGGAGATCGAGATCGGATTCGAGGTGCTGGACCCGGACGGCCGGCCCGTTGTCGCGGCGCTGGGGCTGGCGGTCGTGGACGAGGCGGTCTTCGCGCTCCACGAGGCGCGGCCGGGTCTCGAGAAGGTCTACTTCCAGATCGAGGAGGACCTGCTCAAGCCGCGCTGGCAGATGAAGCCGGCGGCGCCGCTCATGAGCCCGGAACCCACACCGGCGCGCCTCGCGGTGGCGGCCAGCCCCGAGATCGATGTCCTGGACAAGGTCTTCTATTCACTCAAGGCGTCGGCGCTGATGGAGTCGGCCGAGGAATTCAACAAGGCGGCGGTTGCGGTATTGCTATGCGCTTTGGCGCTTGGTGTGCTTTTAGGAATGGTGTGGCTGGCAAGGGTGATTGCAAATTCATGGCAGGTTGGGATTACCGGTTGTGTCTTTCTGCTTGGCTTACTCTTCCTTGTGTTTTTTGTGATGACTCCCGGGCTCATGATGTCCCAAAGAGCGGCCAACGAGCGTGCAGCGGCACCCGTGGCGAAGCCTGCGGCCCTATACGAGCGAATTCATCACGCCCCTTCCAAGGCAGGCGACCTCTCCGCGCCCCGCATCCGCGAGTTCTTCCCCGAGACCCTCTCTTGGAACCCCGGGATCATCACGGACGAGCACGAGCGCGCCGGCAGCAAG
>CAYNDR010000412.1:0-5739 GCA_964395295.1 uncultured Planctomycetales bacterium | reverse complement strand
TTGAGCATCGCCTCCTTGACCGCGGGCGCGAACCGCTTGCCCTGCCGCTTCATGTCGCGCGTGTACTTGGCCAGGAAGTGCTCGGCCAGGATGGGGATGTCGATCACCCGCTCCCGGAGGGGCGGGATGCGGACGGGGATGACGTTGAGCCGGTAGTAGAGGTCCTTGCGGAAGGTGCCCTTCTCGATCTCCCGGTCGAGGTCGCGGTTGGTGGCGGTGATGAAGCGCACGTCCACGCGCCGGGTCTGGACGCTCCCCACGGGCTTGAACTCCTTCTCCTCCAGGAGGCGGAGCACCTTCACCTGGAGCTGGGGGCTCATCTCGCTCACCTCGTCCAGGAAGAGCGTGCCGGTGTGGGCCACCTCCACGAGGCCCACCTTGTCCGCCACGGCGCCGGTGAAGGAGCCGCGGGCGTGGCCGAAGAGCTCGCTCTCCAGGAGGGTCTCCGTGAGCGCGCCGCAGTTGACGGGGATGATGGGCTTGGCCGACCGCGGCGACCCGAGGTGGAGGGCGCGGGCCACGAGCTCCTTGCCCACGCCGCTCTCCCCCTGGATGAGCACGGTGGAATCGGTGGGCGCCGCGCGCAGGACGAGGTCGCGGACGTCCCGCATGGGCTTGGAGTAGCCGATCACCAGGCCGATCTTCCGGAGCATCCCGTCGAAGCCCCGCGCGAACTCGAAGCGGGCCTCGCGGGCCATGAGGGCGCGGGCGATGGTCCCCTTGATGTCCATCTGGGTGTCGAACGGCTTCTTGATGTAGTCGAAGGCCCCGAGCCTCTGCGCCTCCACGGCCCGGTCCCAGGTGGAGTAGGCGGTCATGATGATGACCGCCGCGTCCTCGCGGTTCCGCTTGATCTCCCGGAGGAGCTCGATGCCGTCCATCTCGGGCATCTTGAGGTCCTGGAGGACCACGTCGAAGTGCTCGCCGCGGAAGCGTTCGAGCGCCCGGCGGGGGCTGGTCTCGGTGACGACGTCGTAGCCTTCCTTGCGCAGGGAGATCCCCAGGACGTCGCAGATGGACGGCTCGTCGTCGACGACGAGGACGCGCCCGGCGGGGGATCGGCCCATCGGGGGCCCATTGTAGCATCGCCCCTCCCCCGGTCAACGGACGCCGCCGCGGCGAGGGGGGATCGGGGCCGTCCCTCCCAGACGCCGCGCGTTTCCGACTGGACAAAGGGGCTCCCCCCTGATATAATTTACAAGTCATAAACCACAATTAGAGGGAGAGGGGGGGGAGGCGTGTCTCCCAAACGGCGGAGGTTCTCGCCCCTGCCGCTGGCGGGGCTTTCCATCGCGCTGCTGCTGGTGCCCTCGGTCTTCAGCCACAGGGCCCGGCTGACCGTCCTCTCCGTCTTCGCCCCCCTCCGCCACCTGGCCGGGACCGCCCGCAACGCCCTGGCCCTCCCCGCCCCCGCCGGGGAATCCGACGAGCTCCGCCGCCGGAACTCCTATACCGCCGACCAGATCGTCCGGCTCTCCGCCGAGAACGCCAAGCTCCGCGCCCAGCTGGAGCAGGCTTCCAACGCGCGGCCCCTGGCCCCCGGGCCCGAGACCCGCCTCCTCCAGGCCGACGTGGTCCTCCCCTCCGACAGTTCCCCCTGGCGGCGCTCCCTCACGGTCGCCCTCGGATCCCGCGGGGGCGCGCGCAAGGGGATGCTGGTTCTCTACAACAACCGCCTCGTGGGACGCGTCGTCGAGGCCGGCCCCTGGGAGAGCCGCGTCCAGCTCATCACCGATCCCGGCTTCCGCGCCCGCGCCGTGGCGGCTCCCAGGACCCACGCCGCGGGGGTCTCGTTCCAGCAGAGGCACGTGGGCGTCTACAAGGGGACCTCCGGCGCCGGCGGCATCCTCATTTGGATCACCGGGGACACCCCCGTGGAGAACGGCGCGCACGTCCTCACGACCGAGGACCCCTCCAACGGCGTCCCGGCGGGGCTGATCCTGGGGCGCGTGGCCGCGGTCTCCGCGGGCCGCGGCGCCTCCCTCCACGTGGAGGTCGAGCCCGCCCTCAACTTCCGGGGCCTCGAGCACGTAACCCTGCTCTGGCGCGAGACGGGACCCTGAAGCGATGAACCGGTACAGCACGACGAAACTGGCGGTCCTGGGGATCGCGGCGCTGGCGTTCGAGCTGACCGTGCTGGTCGTCCTCTCTGTCCGGGGCGCGCGGGCGGAGGCTCTGCTCGGCCGGGCCCGCTTCGCCGCCCTCTTCGCCCGCGACTCCCGGCAGGGCCTCACGGGCGCCTGGATCGCCGGCCTCCTCAAGGACCTGGGCAGTGCGGGCCCCCTGGGGCTCCACGCCCTGCTCTTCCTGGGGGCCGGATGGGTCGTGCTCCAGGTGCGCCAGGTGCTCTTCCGCGAGGCGGCGCTCACCCAGGTGGCCGTGGCCTTCGTGGCCGCCTGCTGGGTCAACGCCGCCGCGGCGCTCTTCGTCTCGGCGACCGCGGGGGGCATCCCCCTCGGCGTGGTCGCGGGCCAGACGGCCCTGGCCGCCCTCCTCACCGCCGCGTTTACCCCGGCGATGCTCTTCCTGCTGGCCCGCGCGAAATGGCTGGTGGCCTGATGGACCGCTCGCGGATCCTCATCCTCCTGGGACTCCTCCTCCTGCCCCTGGCGGGGCTGGAGGCGCGGCTGGCCCAGATCCAGCTGGCCGACTCCCCACGTTACGTGGGCGACCTCCAGACGCGGCACCGGTCCGTCCAGATGACGGCGCCGCCGCGGGGCAAGATCGTCGACCGCTGCGGCCGCGTGCTGGCGGAAAACGTGCGCTCCTTCGACTGCTACCTGGTCCTCGAGGAATACGAGAAGTCGCCCGGGCCCCTGGCGGAGCTGATCGGCATGCCGCCGGACGAGTTCCAGCAGGAGATCGAGAAGATCTACGAAAAGATCGAGAAGCAGGTCCTCCGGCGCCCCGAGCGGGAGCGGCGGCTCCTCTACCGGCGCGAGCGCCGCACGCCCTACCTCGTCCGGAGGGGCATCCCCTTCGAGGCCGCGATCTCGATCGAGACCTGCCCCCAACGGTACCCCGGCGCCGTCGTCCGCGAGTCGCTCAAGCGCGCCTACTCCTGGACCGCCGAGTCCCACCGGCGCGCCACCCCGAAGGCCCTGCCCGGGTCGCACCTCCTGGGCTACCTCGGCCGCGTGACCGCCAACGAGTCGGAGTTCCGCGGCCTCCTCCAGGACGGGTACTTCTACGAAGGATTCGAGGACCTCATCGGCCAGGACGGGATCGCCCAGCTCTACCGCCGCGGCGTCTTCCACGACCAGCTGATCGGCCGCGCCGGCATCGAGCGGCAGTACGACGAGGTCCTCCGCGGCAAGCCGGGGCTCCTCATCCTGGAGCGCGAGCCCGGCACTTCCGACAAGAACGTGGTCGAGATCAAGGCCGCGGAGGCCGGCCGCGACGTGGAACTCACGGTCGACATGGAACTCCAGGAGCAGGTCGAGGAGATCCTGGCCGGCCCCCTTCACGCCGCCGCCGTGGTGATGGACCCGAACACGGGGGCCGTCCTGGCGCTGGCCTCGAACCGCGGCTTCGATCCCAACGATTTCACCTCCCCCGGGAATCCCGCCGCCGTGCGCGAGGCCCTCTCCGACAACGTCGCCCAGTCCCTCGTGAGCCGCGCCTTCGCGCGCCACTACCAGCTCGGATCGATCTTCAAGGTGGTGACCTCGGCGGCCGGTCTCGAGGAGAAGAAGGTGCGCCCCGAGGAACTGCTCCCCTGCCGGGGGAAGTTCATCGAAAACTCCCGGTTCTTCGCCTGCCACATCTGGAACAACTACCGGATGATGCACGGCGAGATCGCGCTCCACGAGGCGCTGGAGCGCTCCTGCAACTGCTACTACTATGAAGTGGGGCGCCGCGCGGGCCTGCCCGAGGTGGCCCGGTGGGCGCTGGCGCTCGGATTCGGCGCCCCCACGGGGATCGACCTCCCCGGCGAGGCCGCGGGCGTGGTGCCGCGGCACCAGCGCCAGGAAAACGACGTCCTCTCCCTGGCCATCGGCCAGCACGAGCTCATGGTGACGCCGCTCCAGGTGGCGGTGATGACGTCCGCCGTCGCCAACGGCGGCCTGCGCGTCACGCCCCACCTGCGCCGCGACTCCCCGCCCGCCCCCCGCCCCACCGGCCTCTCGCCGCAGACGGTCGAGGCCATCCGCTCGGGGCTCCATGCCGTGGTCCACAGCCCCCACGGCACCGCCCACAGCTCGGGGCTCCGGGAGTTCGGCGCCGCGGGCAAGACGAGCACCGCCCAGGCGGGCGGGAACCGCAACCACGCCTGGTTCGCCGGCTACGCGCCGCACGACAAGCCCCGCCACACGGTGGTCGTCTTCCTGGAGTACGGCGGCCACGGCGGCGACGCGGCGGCGCCCCTGGCGGCGAAGGTCCTGGCGGCCCTCCGGAAGGGAGGCGCGGCCCGATGATCGCGCGGTTCCGCAAGTCGATCGTGGCCTCCGTGCTTCTGCTGGCGGGGATGGGGATGCTCTCGCTCTGGCAGACGGCGCCGCCCACGGACCTCTCGGGCGCGTCGATCACGAAGTCGATCTTCGTCAAGCAGGCGACGTTCCTGGCGGCCGGGCTGGCGCTGATGGGGCTCACGGCCCTGCCCCACTACCAGCACTGCCGGCGCGGCGCGTGGTTCCTCTATCTCGTCTGCCTGGCGGCGCTGGCGGGGCTCCTGGTGATGGGGCGCTTCACCCGGGGCGCGCGGGGCTGGTACGCCATGGGCCCGCTCAACGTCCAGCCCGCCGAGTTCACGAAGGTGGCGCTCGTCCTGACGCTGGCGCGCGTCCTCATGTACTCCCGGAACCTCCAGCGGTGGCGGGGGCTCGCCCTGCCGATCCTGGTCACGGCCGTGCCGGGGGTGCTCATCCTGCTTCAGCCGGACCTGGGGACGACGATCCTCTTCGTGCCGACCCTGCTGGCGATGCTCTACGCGGCGGGGGCCCGCAAGCGCCAGGTGGCGGCGCTCGTGCTGGCGCTCGTGGTGGCGCCGCCGGCAGGCGCCTCGCTCGGCGTGAAGGACTGCTACCGCGAGCGTCTCACCTCCGTCATGTGCCCGGAGAAGGTCCCGAACTACCAGCAGAAGCAGTCGGTGATGGCCTGCGCCTCGGGCGGGCTCGCGGGACGCGGCCTGGGGGAGTCCGGCGCGCAGCTGCCGTTCTACGTCCCCGACCGGCACACGGATTTCGTCTTCTCGATCGTCTGCGAGGAGCTGGGATTCGCCGGCGCGAGCTTCGTCCTGCTCCTCTTCGCGCTCTACTTCTCGGAGTCCCTCCGGGCGGCGCACCAGACCCGCGAGCCCTTCGGACGGCTGGTCCTCGTGGGCCTCACGGCGCTCCTGGCGGCGCAGACGCTGATCAACCTGGGGATGACGCTCGGGGTGGCGCCGATCACGGGGGTGACCCTGCCCTTCGTCTCGTACGGCGGGTCGTCCCTGCTGACGTGCTCGCTCTCGGCGGGGCTGGTGCTCAACGTCGCGAGCCGCTGGCAGCCGGGCTTCTCCTCGCGGGACATGGCCGGCGGCTCGGTGGCGATCCGCGACTTCCAGCCGCAGGCGGTGAAGTGGCTGGCGCATTAAAGCGCCCGACCAAACGGCTCTCACCACAAAGACACCAAGGACACGGCGCGGCCGAGCCGCGACCAAAAGGGGTGTTGCGGCGGTTGCCGCGCCTTGAGCGATTGCCCCTCCGCGCACGGAAGGGGGACGCGAATCCACGCAAGTCATTGGAATCACCGGAGATG
>CAYNDR010000411.1:0-5748 GCA_964395295.1 uncultured Planctomycetales bacterium | reverse complement strand
CAGGGGGGCCGGAGGGGCGTGTCCTCCCGGACCCACTGGAGGTGGAGGGCGGGGGCGAGGTCGTGGGGGGAGCAGGCCGTCCGCCTGGCGTCACCGCGCCAGGCGGGCCAGTCGCGCGGGACGGCCGCGGGCGGCCCCGCGAGGAGTCCGGCCAGGACCAGCAGGCGGAGGAGCGGGAGCATACCGGATAATTCTACCCTGTCCCGAAAGGTTTTTCATATCTGGGGGACGTGCCGCCGGTGGCCGCAGGCCGCAGAGGATCGTTACTCAAGCTCGATCTCGATGTTCACCAGGACCGCCCAGTCGGGCGCGGATTCGCTGATGCCGGCCAGGAAGCCCAGTCCCAGCTTGATCTCGGGCTCGTCGAATCGTGCGAGGAGGCCGGGGCCGATCGAGGTCCGCGGGGCCCGATGGCCCTCCGCCTCGGTCGTCAGGCCAAGCTGGAAGACCACCGGGTCCCCGAAGGGCAGCCACTCTACCGCCGCTTGCAGGAAACGCTCGGGGGCCTCGTGGCGAACCCCCTCAATGCCGACGTTGACGTGGAAGCCGAGGGCGGGGGAGGGCGTCCAGCTGATTGGGATGAAGGCTTCGATCATGGGATTTCGTTCGAATTCGCCCTCGTCCGCCTCCCATTCCAGCGTGTATCCCGCGGCCAGGCCTGCCGCCCCCGCAAGCCATCCGAAGTCCAGGAACAGATATTTGGCCTCGGCCTCGACGTCTCCGGGGCGGTTGACGGCGCGCTCCTCGTCGGGCCGCAGGAAGAGGTAGGTGTATTCGAACTCGATCAGTAATCGGTCGGTCGGACCGAACTCGACCTCCACGCGGAAGGTGCCGTCGCGGCTCTCTCGGGCGTGGTTGTCGAGCCGGTGATATTCCGCCACGAGGTTGATCTCGAACTCCATGGCATTGAGAACATGGGCGGTTTTGACCCCCAGGTGCTCGATCTCCTCCTCGCGGGGGAATGCCGGTGCGGAGGGGCGTTCCTCGTTTGCCCTCGTCCCTTGCACGAGGAGAAGGACAAGGAAGACGACTTGGCCACCCATCACGAGGTCCGCCTGCTTCTTGAAATCCCTGCGCGCCATGCGCCGGCCAAGGCCAGGAGGAGCAGGGCTTCAAAGCCCGTGGCGCCGCAGCGGTTCCTGTCGTCCTCCTCCCCTGCGCCGGGGAACGAATCCCGGTCATCGGGGTCCGTCCCGGCGGCCCCCTCCGCGACGTTCGACACTCCGTCCCCGTCCCGGTCGAAGTCCTGGAGGTCGGGGATGCCGTCGTTATCGTCGTCCGGGTCGGCGTCATTCGGGATGCCGTCCCCGTCGTTGTCTCGCGAGTCCGGCGGGCCCGTGGAGGACGAAAGGGCGGCCTGCGGGATGACCTGCTTGGGCGTGGAGGCGCTGCTCCAGGAGAGCTGCGCCAACGCGCTCCCCGTGTTCTCGTAGTAGTCCAGCTCGATCGTGTAGTCCACCCCGGCCACCAGCGCGATCGTCCCGCTCCACTCCGTGGCCGACTGGTTCACCCACTGGTCCACCAGCAACTCCCCGTTCACCCAGAGCCGCGCCCCGTCGTCGGTCCTGGTGGTGAAGGTGTACAGCTCGGTGAACTGGGCCTGGACGCGGCCGGTCCAGCGGACGCTGAAGGAGTCGGCGGCGACGGCGGGGTCGGGGGAGCCGGAGGCCCAGTTGAAGTCCACCGTGCCGTCGGTGCGGGTCAGCGCCAGGCCGGTGAGGTCGGCGTTGTTGAAATATTCGCCGGAGAGGCCCGACCCGGAGGGGGGCGCCTGGGTGGTGGCGTTGGCCTCGTTGGAGTAGGAGGAGTTGCCGGCGGTGTTGTAAGCCCGGACGCGGTAATAGTAGGTCGTTGAGGCGGCCAGGCCGGAGTCCTGATAGGCCGTCACGCCCGCGGCAACGGAGGCGATCTGGGCGTAGGTGCCGCCGCTCCCTGTCTTGCGTTCGACCTTGAAGCCGGTCTCGTTGGAGGAGTTGTCGGACCAGGAGAGGTCGATCCGGCTCGAGGAGGCGGCCGTGGCCGAGAGGCCCGAGGGCGCCGCGGGCGGGGTGGGCGGAGGCGCCGGGGTCGTGGCGCCCGCCTCGTTTGAATAGGCCGAATTGCCGGACGTGCCGTACGACCGCACGCGGTAGAAGTAGGTCGTCGAGGCGGAAAGGCCGGTGTTCTGGCAGGTGGTGGTGCCCGCGCCGACCGTCGCGACCTGGGACCAGGTCCCGCCGGTCCCCGTCTTGCGCTCGATCTTGAAGCCGGTCTCGTTCGAGGAGTTGTCGGTCCAGCTCAGGTCGACCTGGCTCGTGGAGACGGCCGCGGCCGCGAGGTTCGAGGGCGCCGCGGGCGGGGGGATGGCGACGGTCCAGGTGTCCTGCTTGGCGAACGCGCCGGTCGTCCCCCTCCAGGTGTCGAATCGGACCTGCGTGTCGGTCACGGTCACGTCGAGGAAGGTGAATCCGTCGCCGTTGCTGTCGCGGCCGGCGTTGCCCACGTCGATCTGCCAGGTGAAGGCCGTCCAGTCGGGGCCGGCGACCTGCTTGCGGTAGTAGTTGTGGGTGTGCCCGCAGAGGTAGGCGATGACTTTACGGTCGTTGAGGAGCTTCCAGAACCGGTCGCGGCGCGTGGGGTACTGGTCCAGGCTGTCGCCCACGTGCCGGACCTCCGGATAGGCGGGCTCGTGGCCGATGACGAAGACCGCGGGCCGGGTGTTCGCGTTCAGGTCCGTCACCATCCAGTTATACAGGGCATCAACGACATCCCCGTCTGTTCCCGTGTCGCTGGATCCGTTGTAGTACTCGTTCAGGACGACGTAGTGGGCGTTGCCGTAGTCGAAGGAGTAGGTCGTGGTCGTGCCGTTCGCGGGGCCGCCGCGGACGATGTACGGGAGGCCGGCGTAGCGGCTGCGGATCCAGTCCATGTCCGAGGCCGTTTCCTCCTCGTGGTTGCCCACGTTGGGGTACCAGACCACGTCGCTGCCGAACTCGCTGGCGAGGTCGTTGAAGTTGTCCTGCGGGGGATCGATGTCCCCCGGGGAGATGTGGAAGACGCCTTCGTCGCCGACCGTGCGGGTGATCTCGTCGAGGACGTGCCGGAAGCTGGCCCGCTCGGCGCGGCTGTCGGCGGTGACGGTGAAGCGGAAGGCGGCCTGCGCCGCGGCGCGGCCGTCGCGGGGCCCGGCCGGCCACGCCGCGAGGCACGCGCCGAGCACCGCCCATCGAAGGCGTCGGATCGTCATGATGGACCTCCGTTTTGCATGAGGGACCTTCCGGCGGGGGGGCCGGGGCTTGCGGGGATACCTGGAAAATGGGTGGGGCCGGGGATCCCGGTCAGCGCCTCTCCGCGGGGACGTAGGTGACCGTGAGCTTCGGGCGCCGGGAGGGCGTCGGGGCCTCCCGGGAGCCGAAGTCCAGGCCGTTCCGGTTGGCGCTCTCGGCGATGATGAGGCCGAAGTTCGAGGCCGGCGCGTTGACCCAGGACTGGACCGCCGCGACGCCCGCGGCGTTCAGGGGGATGGTGCGCTCCCCCTTCTCGGTGGCGGCGATCGAGCCGAGGGGGATCGCGCCCCGGTCGCCCCCGGCGCGGGCCCCGGACCCCTGCCAGGAGTGGCCCGCCGACGCCATCCTCCACGTGGCCTCCGACTCCGACCACGCGCGCTTCATCTCGTACAGCTTGTAGGCGTCGCCGCCGCTGTCGCCGGTAACGTAGAGGGCGATTTCGGCGGACAGCACGCGGCTGGCGGGGGGGATCTCCAAGAGGTCCCAGCGGAGGAGGGCGAAGATGTCCTTCCCCTGGTCGTCGCCATCGGCCCCCAGGGTGGCGGACGCCCCGAGGTTCCGGGCGGGGTCGACCCTGGAGATGGACACGTCGCGGGTCCCCGCGTACTCGGGGGTGGGCGAGACGCCGTCCTGGAAGGAGATCGCGAGCGCCGGGAGGGGCTTCGACGCCAGCGGCCCCCGCCCGTTCACGGCGGCCTCATGGCCCGCCGCGACGTCCACGCTCGCCCCGTCCCGGAGGCGCTTCAGCCGCACCCGGCCCTGGCGGACCTCCAGGCGGGTCGCCTCCGCCGTCACGGCGAGAGAGAGCCGGGTCCCCAGGACCCGCGCCTCGGCGTGCGGCGTGGAGAAGACGAACGGCCGGCCCGGGGGCCGGCGGGCGACCTCGGCCGAGAGGCTCCCTCGTTCCAGCGCGACCCGCGGCCCTTCGATGCGCGAGACCGTGGTCTCCGCGGCCAGTTCCAGGCGCGTGCCGTCGATGAAGAGCACCTCGGCGAGGCCGGACGCGCGGATTCCCTCTCCCGGGAGGATTTCGCGCCCCTCGCGGGGCGGGATCTCTCCGCCGGCCGAGAGGACGGTGACGCCTCCCTGGACGCGCCCGAGGCGCGCGACCGCCGCCGCGGTTTCCCCGGGGGCGGGCTCCCGGGGCGGTTCCTCGGGGCGTTCCAGCTTTTCCCAGGCGCGCCGCGCCGCCTCGACCGTGCGGGCCATCTCCTCTTCCAGGGTCTTCCGGTCGACCTCGATCTGATCCAGCTCCCGCCGGCGCGATTCGTCCTCCGCCGGGGCGGGAGGCTTCGCTTCCGTCTCCGACGCCAGGTGCTGCCGGCGGCGTTCGAGGGCGGCCAGGTGCTCCTCGATCTTCCTCTGCGTGTCCTCCAGGCGTTCGTATTCCCGCCGCGCCGCCTCTTCCGTGCCGGTGTCCGGAGGGGGTTTTACCGCCCGGGCCGCGGGCCGCGGGGCGCCGACCGCCAGCCAGGCCGCGAGCCCCGCCAGCACGACCGCCGCGGCGGCGGCCGCGATCCGGAACGCGACCGGGGAGGCCCGGCCCGCCCGGGCGCGGGCGGCGCGGCGCGCGGGCGCCGGCTGGGGAACTTCCTTCGCGGGCCCCTGGAACTCGTCCGCCAGCATCCCGTCCAGGTCGGACAGGTCCCGCCAGCGGCGCTTCCAGAGGGGGTCGGCCAGGCACTCCCGGAGCCGCTCGCCCTCCTCCGGCGTCAGCCGTCCGGCCAGGAAGCGGTCGTACAGGACGTCGAACTCATCCGGGGTCATGACACGGCCCTCGCCCTCTGGCGGATGCACTGGAGGAGGGCGGCCCGGATCCGGCTCAGGACCGTCTCCACGGCCGACACCGTGCGGCGGCGGATCTCGGCGATCCGGTGGACCGGGAAGTTGGATTCGTAGCGGTCCCGGATCAGCTCGCGGTGGCGCGGTGGGAGCTGTTCCAGGCAGTGCTGGAGCCGCTCCGCGTGGTCCGCCTTCTCCTCGACCTCCGCGGCGGCCCGCGACTCGTAGGCCGCCAGGACGGCGTCCACGAGCGCCGGGTCGTAGACGGCCTGCGGGCGGACGCGGCCGAGGCGCGTCTCGATCGCGCGCCGGTGGAGGTTGCGCGCGATCCCCCGCACCCAGGCCCCGAACTCGCGGGCGGCGTCGAACGAGTCGATCTTCTCGATGACGACGACCGAGAGGTCCTGGAACAGTTCCGGCAGAGCACCCGGAGGAAGCCGAGGTGCTGTCCGCGGTCGCGGACGAACGCCTGGATCAGGGTGTGACGGGCCGGGTCCATGTTCTCCCATACCTTCCCTCCAATCGGCCCGGGCTTGCAAGTATTTTGAAGAATCGCGGGGTTCCCGGTTTGGCAACCGTTCGGCTGCGGAAGAATCAAGGGTCCGCCCCCCTGCCCTCCCCGCGGGGGAGGGCGCCTGGCTATGGCCCAAATCAAGGGCTGAACGGATACCCCCGATTTAGTGTAGGCCCCGGTCGGCGG
>CAYNDR010000410.1:283-5792 GCA_964395295.1 uncultured Planctomycetales bacterium | reverse complement strand
ATCGGCCAATGCACGCCGCCGCCCTATTCGTTCTTCTCCGTCCAGTGGGACACGACGCTGCTGCCGCCCCAGGACTACGATCTCATGGCGGTGACCACGGATTCGTCGGGGGGGATAGCCGACAGCCGCGCGCAAGGCGAGGTGACGGTCACGGTCCTGCTCCAGGACTCCAACCCCGCGCCCCCCGGCACGATCGAGCAGAACAGGTCCGGCAGTGTGGTCCCGGTTCGGCCGGGCGAGGACGGTGCCGCGCCGGTCTCGGGGGACATGGTCGTGGAGTTGGAGCAGGGCGCGGCCGAGGCCGCCTCGGCCGTCTCCGTCCAGCCGCTGGCGAACGATCCCCGGCCCGCGCAGACGGGGACGCAAGGCCTGACGCTTGGGAAAAGGTATTACCGGCGGATCGGCCTGGATTCCGGTGGGCTCCGCAAGCCGGCCCGGGTCGTGATGTATTATCGGGACGACAACGACGACGGGATAGAGGACGACACGAAGGTGGCCGCGGAGGACCTGAAGGGATACCGGTACGACGAGACGGACGGCAAGTGGGAGGCTTTGCTGGACGTGACCGTGGACACGAAGGAGAAGCGGGTCATCTGCCGGACGCCGGCCTTCAGCGAGTTTGCCATGGGAGGCCTCGATTCGCCGCCGACCGGGGGCGGCGGGGGCGGCGGGAGCCGGGACCTGTGCGGCCTGATCGGGCCCGAACTGTTGGCGGTCCTGGGCTTGCTTTGGCTGGCGCGGAGGAGAGCGCGGTAATTGTTCCTTTTCCTCGCAACCGCGCGAGGGGGGATGCTAATATTCCATCCACGCATATAGGGAGGGAAACCGGATGAGGATCAAGGCCGCCGTCGGCGTCGTGCTGTTTTCGCTCTCCTTGCCCGTGTGGGCCCAGGACTTCCAGGTGGGCGCCCGGGCCAAGGGTATGGGCGGGTCGTACACCGCCTTCGAGGACGATCCCGTGTCCGTCTGGCTGAACCCGGCGGGCATCGCCCGGCAGGGATGGAAGGCGGCGATCCACTACCAGACCTTCACCCAGTACGAACTCCAGCGCGAGCCCGGCAGTTTCGGCGGCAGCCTCGGAAAGGCGGAGCCCGGCCTCACCGAGCCCCCCGCCATCCCGTCCTTCGCCGGCGTCATCATGCCCGCCGGGAGCAGCAAGTCCAAGGACGCCTTCGCCTTCTGCCTGGTCCGGCCGTTCGAGAACCGCCTCACCTACGAGTTCCCCGCCCCTCCCGCCGACTACGCCCAGACCGACCAGCAGTTCTGGCGCTTCCGGCTGGCCTACGCGCACGGCTTCGTCCTCTCCGAAGAGGGCTCCTTCTTCCCGCGCCTGAGCCTCGGCGTGGCGGGGGACATCGGCTATACCCGCTACGTGTTCAAGAGCTACGACGCCAGCGGCGTGGTCTTCGACGACCTCAACGACACCAACACCAAGCCGGGGTACGGTGCCGGGATCCTCGCCACCCTCTACGACGACCAGGACTCGTTCCGCCTGGACGTCGGCGCGGCCTACCAGTCGAAGATCGACTACGAGCTCCAGATGGACGAGGGGATCTTCGCCCCCTGGGACTGGCCCCAGATGGTCAACGCCGGCGCCACGCTGTACCTCTTCGGCCAGGCCCTCCGCCTCACCTTCGACGTCCAGTGGATCGACTGGGACGGCGCCACCAAGGACTCGTACGACCCCCTCTTCCCCAGCATCGAGTCCACCGTGAACTTCTCCGCGGGCGTCGAGTACCAGTTCGCCGTCTCCGAGGAGATCTGGCTCCTGCCCCGCGCCGGCTTCCGCCTGTACGACGCCCCCTGGGGCGACGAGACCAACCTCCCCGCCATCGACCTGACCCGCCTCAGCATCGACACCGACGACGAGAAGTTCAACATCTTCACCGCCGGGCTCGGCGTGCGCTGGAAGGGGGAGGAGGGCAAGTTCCGCGGCATCGACATCGGCATCGAGTTCGGGGGGGACGTCACCAACTACTCCGTGGGGTACACCCAGTCCTTCTGAGCCTGGAGACGGGATGGGATTCGCCCTGCTGGCCTGCCTTCTCCTCTCCGCCGGCGACCGCGAGAAGGCCGCGGCGCTCTACAAGGAGGGGCAGAAGCTCCTCAACGCGGGGAAGTACGCGGACGCGGTCGACCGGTTTGACGACGCGCTCAAGGAGGTCGGCGACGAGACGGAGAAGCTCCGCTACGGCGACCAGGCGATCAAGGACACGATCGCCTATTACCCCAATTTCTTCTCCGGGCTCGCGCGCCTCCGCCAGGCGGACGCCGCCCTGATCCCTCAGGAGAAGGCCCGATTCCTCGATGACGCCGTTTCCCGCCTCATCCGCTCCAAACACCCCGAGAAGGAAAGCCACCTCGTCAAGGCGCGCGAACAGCGCGTGAAGGTCGCCGAGACGCCGCCTCCCGCGGCCCCCGATCCGCGCGACGAACTCGTGGGCCGCCTGCGCTCCCGCGTCGAAGGATTCAACCGGGCCGAACGCTACGAGGACGCCCTCGACTCGATCGCCGCGGAGAAGGGCCTCTTCGAGGGACACGAGGCGGACCGGCAGGCCCTGGTCGAGTCGATCCGGACGGCCCAGGCGCGCGCGGTCGAGAGCCGGCTCCGGGCCCTGGAACTCGAACTGGAGCGGGTGGCCTCGGCGCCGGCCATGGAAGATCCCAAGGGCCGGCTGGAAGCCCTGGGCAAGGCCAAACTGCCCCCCGAAATCCGGCGCGACCCCGGGCCCCGGTTCCAGTGGCTCGGCGACTTCATCCGCGCCATCGAGAAGCATCAGGGCTCCCTGGAGCCGGGGGCCCGCGTCGAGGAGGGTCCCGCGTGCGCCGCCGCGGGGGAGTTCGAGACGGCGGCCGAGCGCGCGCTGGCCGCGGACTTCTTCCCCGGCTTCCGGGCCGCGCGCAGCGTGGCCCAGGGGCTCCGCCACGCCCGTCTCTCGTCTCTCCCCGCCCACGCCGCCGATTCCTGGGAGCGCGCCCAGGTGATCGACGCGGCGGTCGAGAAGGCCCACGCCAAGTGCCGCGAGGCGCTCACCCTCCATGCCTCCCGGAAGACGGAGTCGGCCGGACAGGCGGAGGCCTACCGCGACGGCGTCCTCCCCCAGGAGCGGCAGAGGATCCGGGAGCTGATCGCCCGGATCCCGCCTCCCGACTTCCGCAAGAGGCTCTCCGACGCCGAGGGCCGCCTCCTGGCCCACGAGGCCGCGGCCCGGCCCGAGGCCCTGCGGGGCGCTTCCAAGACCCTGTCGGACCTCCAGACGGAGGGCCCCTTCTCCGGCCTCTCCCGCCCCGAGCAGGCCCGCGCGCTCCTGGCGGCCGCGATCTCCATGGTCTCCGCGGAAATCCTGGAAGGGGAGCCGAGGGAGAAGATCGCCGAGAAGTGCGGCCCCCTGGTCCGCAAGGCCCGCGGGCTCGACCCGGAGGGCGTGGCGGCGTGGCGCGACCGGGTATCCCCCAAGGTGATCGCCATCCTCGAGGAGGCCGACAAGCGATGAGGGCTTTCCGCGCGTTGTGGGCGTCGGTGCCGGCCGTCCTGCTGGCCTGCGGCGTCATGCCGGGAACGGGCGCCACCCCCGAAAAGGTGTCGCGGGTCAAGCGGCCCAACGTGGTCCTGATCCTCGCCTCCGGGATGAGGAGCGATGCCATGGGGTGCGCGGGCCATCCCTGCCTGGAGACGCCGAACCTGGACCGCCTGGCGAGGGAAGGGACCCGCTTCGAGAACGCCTTCGCCGTCACCGCCCTGGGCAACCCGAGCAAAGCCTCCATCCTGAGCGGCCTGCGCCCGAGCTCCCACGGCGTCCGCGCCGCGAAGTCCCCCTGGCCCGCCGACCTCCAGAGTTTCCCGAAGATCCTCAAGGAAGCGGGATACGAAACCGCCTGGATCGGAAAGACGGCGGGGGGGGACGCGCCGAGGCCGGAGTTCACCTCCTGGATGGCCTCGGGGCCTCCCGGCGCGGCGGCCGAAAAGGCCGTCGAGTGGATCCACCGGGCGCCGTCGAATCCATTCCTCATGATCCTCTCTCTCTCGGCCCCGGAGCCGCCCTTCGATCCGCAGGTGAATGAGGCGCGGCTCTTCGATGGCGTGGACGTCGCTCTCCCCGTCCCGGAACTCGACGGGAAGCCCTCCTGGATCCGGGAGAGGATGGACACCCCGCAGGGCGTGAAGGGCTTTTGCCGCGCCGCGGGGCAGGGCAAGACCCTGGCGGACCTCGTGCGGGCCTATTGGGCGTCGGTCAAGTCCGTCGACGACAGCGTCGGCCAGGTTTACGAAGCGCTCCGGTCCGTGGGCCGTCTGGAGCACACCCTGATCCTCTTCACGAGCGACGCCGGTTTCCTCCTGGGGGAGCACGGGATGGTCGGCCAGCGCACGATGCACGAGCCTTCGATCCGGGTGCCGCTCCTCGCGCGCCACCCGCTCCTCACGGAACAGCCGGAAGGCGTCCGGGCCAGCCGTGCGGTGACGCCGATGGTCCTCAACGTGGACCTGGCGCCGTCGATCCTCGACCTGTGCGGCGCCCCATGCCTCGCGCGGCAGGACGGGGCCTCCTGGAAGAGGCTGCTGGCGGGCGACACCGCCGGGTGGCGCAAGGCCTGGGCCTACGAATACGATTACGACGCCGACTATCCCTTCGTCCCCAACGTCCGGGGCATCCGGATCAGGGACTGGAAGTACGTGCGGTATCCCCACGGGGACGGCAAGCCCGACCGCCACCGGCCGGAGCTGTACCACGTCAAGTTCGACGGGCTGGAGCGCGAGAACTACGTCGGCGAGGTCGCCGTCAAGGAGTACCTGATCTTCCTGGACGTGAAGCTGGAATCGGCGCTGAAGGGATCCGAATTCGCCGCGCGGATGCCGATCGACGGAGGCATCAAGGCCGAGGAGGCCCCCCGCCCGCGTTGAGGGAGGCCATCCCTGGGGCGCGCGAAGCGATCTCTACAAGATCCTGGAGTTTTTCCCCGGATACCTTCGGTGAGAAGGTCCCTGCCAAAAACATCTGTCAGGTCAGGGCCGACTACGGCATGATCTGCCATGGCGTATCCCTCCCCAAGCTGGCCGCTGCTAAAGGCCGGTTTGTGAAACAAGCCTTTGCTTCACAGGAGGATACGCCTTAACCTCAAATCCCCACAACTTTCAGGACACTTCCTTTACGTATGCGTTTTGGGTAAAGAAGACATCGAGCGTCGTGCTCGTCGTCATCCACACGCTGAAACCGACGAGGGCGAAAGGGCCGCAAGGGAACCGCGCCTCTGGCGGCGGATGCCAAGGGCAAGGGCACCGCACCTCCAGTACGGCCAAGGGCAAGGGGGAGGGGCAGGGATCGGTATATTCTGGAAGGGAGAAGGGGCCCCCGCCCCCCTCGCTCCGCTCGGCGGGCGGGGGAAGGGCACGAGCACGAACATCCTGCCTCCACAGGGGTCGTTCAGCAGGGGACAAGGGACAGCACCACGAGTCAAGGGCGGCGCGCGGCGGATGCTCGCGATGGGCCGCGCGCTGATGACCGACCCGCGC
>CAYNDR010000410.1:0-273 GCA_964395295.1 uncultured Planctomycetales bacterium | reverse complement strand
ACTATTTTCGAGAAAGCCGGTGCAATCCCCTTTCAAAAACGGGCCGAAGGGACCCTATAGGTAGGAGGACATGGTGACGAGCAAACTGAGTGACTGGATGCGCAAGATGGAAACTTGGCGCCGGCTCCTGTTCCGGCCTCCTCTGGAAGATGAGGGTCCTGGCAAGAAAACGCCTACACAGCCCGCAGTGGCTCTGCGCGCACTGGGGATGACATTGAGGACTCCCTCCTGGATTTGCGCCCCTGCAATCGCCTTATATGCAAGTACGCCGAA
>CAYNDR010000409.1:0-5812 GCA_964395295.1 uncultured Planctomycetales bacterium | reverse complement strand
GCGATGCCGGATGCCGGGGGCCACGACCCACTGGTACAGGCCCAGGTTCTCGGCGCTCTTGCAGAGCCGGCCCATCCACTCGATCTTCTTGCCGAGCAGTTCCGCCATCCGCTTGTCGTCCATGGCGCCTCCCTGGTTATTCTCGCGGGTCCCGAAAAGGCCGTCGGGGTA
This sequence comes from uncultured Planctomycetales bacterium, assembly GCA_964395295.1. Classification (GTDB taxonomy): domain Bacteria; phylum Planctomycetota; class MHYJ01; order MHYJ01; family JACPRB01; genus CAYNDR01. The sequence goes on along the minus strand of CAYNDR010000409.1, from coordinate 5,641 downwards.
CTCAGGGCCCGGGCGGCTCACCTGCTAATATCTTCTCTGTGATCTCTGTGCCCTCTGTGTTTAATCTTCTCCGCGCTCTCCGTCTCCTCCGTCCCCTCAGCTCGAGAAGCCCCGAGAGCTCGACCCCCCGGACCCGCTCCCCCAGCTCCCGCGCGAGCGGGACCAGAAGGGGTGATAGTGGCTGTAATGCCGGCCGTAGGGCCGGGACCCGGAGTAGCGGACCGTCTCCGCCATCGTGAAGATGGTCGAGCGAATGGCCGGCGTCGCGTCCGCCAGCTCGCAGGCCGTGATCCCCGCCTTGGCGTAGGTGAACTTGATCCCCGCCTTCGACAGCGACACGAAGTACTCGTTGAGGTCGTCCTCCTCCGCCCCCGCCGCGTTCCCCCGGTTGCAGACATAGTAGATCTTCGCGATCGACCGGGCCTTCAGGGCATCCGCGAAGGGGAAATCCGTGACGGCGTGGAAGAAGCGGTTGTCGAAGGTGGCCGGGGAGGGGTTGACGTTCTTCGGGATCAGCCGGTTCCCCTCCAGGATGAAGGCCGGCGGGGCCTGGGGGGGCAGGGACGCCTTCGCGAGCGCGGCCTCCTCCGCGTGGTAGAGGAGCGCCCCCAGCGTCTGGTCCAGGGGCAGGAGCCCCCGCTGGTGCGGCCAGTTGTTGAAGGTCGCCACCGGCTGGAAGCCCTTCCGCGCCAGGGCCGCCGCCCAGGCCAGCGATTCGGGCCCCGGGAGGTCCACGAAGACCGCCGCGCCCCGCAGGTCCGCGGCGCGCGCGAACTCCTCGGCCATCTTCCCGGCGGCCTCGGCCCCGCTCGTGCGCGCCGGCGCGGCCGCCGACCGGACCAGGGAGACGGCCGCCACGAGCGTGGGCTTGTAGTAGGGCCGCCAGGGGCTGGCCGCCGGCGGCACCCAGGCGGCGTGCAGGGCCTCGGCCTTGAGGTACTTCCGCCAGGCCTCCCCCCCGAGGCTGTCGGCCTGCACGAATCCGCGGGAGAAGATCTCCTGGGGGCGGATCTCGGCCGGGCCCGCGGGCTCGCCACAGCCCAGGGCGCCGAGCGTCACGCCCACGAATCCCGCGCCGGCGATGTGTCCCCGCCTCTTCATGCGTCCGCCACCGCCGCCGTCAGGGCGTCATACGTGATGAATCCGTCCCGCGCCAGCCGCGTGTAGAAGCCCGCGAACCGGCCGGACACGACGTAGGGCCCGAAGCACCCGTGGAGCCGCTCCCCGCCGGCCTCCACGGGGAGGTCCTCGAAGCGCTCCTGCACGATCCACTCCTCCGGCTCCGAGGCGGGCCAGCCCAGCCAGTCCGCCCACTCCTCGTCGGTGCAGAAGCACCCCATGAGGACCTCCTCCCCCACGCGGCCGAACTGGCGCTTGACCACGAGGCGGTCGCGCTCGCGGCGGTAGCGCCCCAGCTCCTCCAGGCGGAACACCTCGGTCCGCGGCACGTGGGCCGCGGCGAGGCGCCGGTCCTCGGGGGAGAACCGGTCGGGGCGCTCGTGCCAGAGCGCCATCGTCTTCTTGGACTGGGCCACCAGCGCCGAGAAGCCGTTGACCATGCGCAGGCGGCCCGCCCGGGAGGCGGCGAGGATCTGCCTGAAGTTCTCGACCTCGGGCATCCACTCGCCGGGGAAGAAGCGGTAGACCGCGTCCACCTTCTCGCCGAAGACCCTCACGTCCCGGCCGTCGTAGACGAGGTTCTCCGGGTTGCACAGGATCGCCTGGAGGCCCTGGCGGTTCCAGGCGCGGCGGAGGAACTGGCACTGCTCGAGGTCCTCGCCGTAGCCGGAGGCGTAGCAGACCGCCACCGTGGGCCGCGCCTTCTCGGCGCAGAGCGCCTCCGTGAGGAGCGGCACCACGCGGAACCGCGAGGGGTCCTTCAGCACGAGGTCGTTGAGGGCGGCCGCCTCGTGGATGCCCCCGGGCACGTCGCAGTTGAACTCCGCGAACCGCCACCCGCGGGCCGTCCGGAAGGCGTCGTAGCGGGCCAGGACCACCGGCGGGCGGGGCTTCTCGGCGGCGATCATCCTCCGGACGGCGGGGGGGAAGCCGTACCAGTCCAGGAGGTCCCGGTCGGCCAGGACCAGGTCGAGGGTCCTCTCGAGGAGGCCCGCCAGGCGCTCCGAGAGGCCGGCCAGCTCCTCCAGCTCCCCGCGCGGGAGGCGGACGGGCTCCCCCAGGGGGCAGAGGCCGCCCTCGACGTAGGCGTTCCACACGCAGTAGTCGGCCGCCATCCGGTCGACCTGCCCCGGCGTCGCCATCCTCATCGCAGGATCTCGTACTCGATCTTCCGGACGAACCGCGCCCCCAGGAGCCCGCGGCGGAGCGAGAGCTTCGCGAGCGATCCGGCCGTGAGGTCCTTGGGCACGCCGCCGGTGGGGGGGATCACGAAGCGGAAGGGGGGCGCCCAGTAGGGCGAGTCGAGCGCGAATCCGTTCCCTTCCTTGACCACCATCGCATACTCGGGGGCTTCCCCGCCGAGCGGCACCAGGCTGTTGGCTAGCGTGAAGGCGGGCTGGTAGAGGCAGGAGGAGGCGAATCCCAGCGGGGCCGCCACGAGGAGGGCCAGGAGGAACCGGGCCGCGAAGATCTTCGAGCGGCTCGACTCCCACGGCCCGCGGGGCGAGGGGCGCCGCCGGAACCAGAGGGCGATGGCGAAGGCGTAGAAGAGCCACAGGCCGAGCGTCGCCGGCCAGAAGAAGGCGTCCTCGGACAGCGTGGGCCGGCTCCGGGCCGGGATCCGGCAGAGGAGGAAGGCCGGGATGGCCGCCGCCCAGAGCGCCACCACGAGCCTCATCCCTTTGGTGAGGCCCAGCCCGCGGCGCACGACCTTCCCGAACGGCTTGGGCATCCGGCGTTCCCCGATCAAAGCAGGTGCAGGGCGAAGAGGGCGATCCCCACGTAGGCGGCGCCCTCCACCAGTCCGGCCGCGGCGTTCCGGTCCTCCACGACCTCCCGGTTCACGTTCCGGAAGCCCAGGAGCAGGCCGTTCACCACGAGGAGCCGCACGAGCGGGAGCGCCAGCAGGGGCAGCATGTACAGGAGCGACTCCAGGATGGAGTCCTTCCAGGTCGTGAGCTCCCCTTCCACCGCGTTGCCGACGATCAGGCCCGCGGCGAGGATCGCGCCGGAGCAGGCCATGGCGGCGGCGGTGTTGCCCTTGCTGCCGATCTCCTCGTAGACGTCGTACGGCGTGATCCACTCGTAGAGGAGGAACGCCAGGAAGAGGGCCCCCTCGCCGATCGCGAAGAAAACCGCCACGGAGGCGGCGTTCCCGCTCTGCCCGCCGAGCGCGCCGCGGTAGATGAGGCCGGTGGCCACGAGCGCGGAGGCGGCCACGACCCCCGCGCCGAGGTTGCGTCCCTGGAGGATGTCCTTGCGGAAATCCACCTGCAGGATCGGGCGCCAGATCGCCGCGGAGAGGACCAGGCAGGCGATCGCGGCCGCGCCGTGGATCGCCCCGTAGAGGAGGTCGGAGGCCAGCGTATGGGAAGGCCCGGCCAGGATGCCGCTCACGGCCAGGAAGAGGCCCACGTAGAAGCCGGCCAGGGTCACCCCGGCGGCGGGATTGTCGTTCGTCGTGAGCTCCCGGTCGAAGCTCGTGCGGGCGGCGAGTTCGGTGGCCTTCTTGCCGATCCACACGAGCGCGATCGCCTCGATCACGACGGCGGCGGCGTGGCCCGCCCGCACCAGGGAATCCGGCATCGCTCCTCCCTAAAAAGGCGTCCGAGGATTATACCTCGCGCGCGGCGGGACGCCATCACGGCGTTGAAAGGCCGCGGGCCCCGGCGGGGTCCCTGGACAAGCTAATGCGCCGGTTATTCCTGTAGTTTCTGATATATCTTTACCCGGGGAGGGGCCTTCCTATAATCCTATAAACCGGGGGATCGGGGCTCTCTTTCCGGCGGGGGGACGGCCATGAGGATTCGCGCGAGGTTCCGGGGCGCGCTGGTGTGGGCCCTCGTTTCCCTGGCGGCCCCGGCCTGCGCCTTCGCGGCCGACGGCGGGAAGAAGGCCACCAAGCTGGTCAACGTGGCGGACACCCGGGACATGCGGCCCGGCGTCTCCAGGTGGATCGCGGACGTCTACAACAGCGACCTGTGGCTCTACGGGCTGATCGTGGCCGGGATCATGGCGGGGATGGGGCTGGTCCTGGGCCTGGGGTTCGACAAGCTCATCGGCCTCCTGGGCATCAACCTGGGCAAGCTGGAACACCACGAATAGGGGCGGCCCATGGACATCTTCACCATCTATCTCCCGATCGCGGGGCTGGAGTTCAACGTCCTGCTCCTGCTCCTGATCGGGTTCACGGTCGGGGTCTGCGGGGGGTTCTTCGGCATCGGGGGCGCGTGGATCGTCACGCCGGCCCTCAACATCTTCGGCTTCCCGATGCCGTACGCCATCGGGACGGACCTGGCCCACATCGGCGGCAAGTCCATCGTCTCCACCGTCCGGCACGGCAAGTTCGGGAACGTGGACGTCCGGCTGGCCGTGGCGATGATCGCCGGGACCACGCTCGGGATGGAGCTCGGGGCGATGCTGGTCATGCGCCTCGAGAGCATGGGGCTGGCGGAGTCGGTCATCCGGAAGATCTACATCGCCTTCCTTTTCCTCGTGGGGAGCTACGTCCTCTGTGACTACCTCTCCCACGTCCGCCGCCGGCGCGCCGCGGCGGCGGCGGGCGCCCCTCCGCCGGCGGGGGAGGCCACGTTCGCGCAGAGGCTCCAGCGCATCCGGATCCCGCCGATGATCCACTTCAAGACCTCCCGCATCACCTGCTCCCTGTGGCTCCCCGTCATGGTGGGATTCACCACCGGGGTCGTCGCGAGCGTCCTGGGCGTGGGAGGGGGATTCATCCGCATGCCCGCCCTGATCTACCTGGTGGGGTGCCCGACGCTCGTGGCGGTGGGGACGGACCTCTTCGAGGTGATGATCACCGGCGCGTACGGGGCCTTCACGTACGGCGTCAAGGGGCGGGTGGACCTGCTGGCGGCCGTCTGGATGCTGGTGGGAGCGGCCGCCGGCGCCCAGCTGGGCACGGTCGCGGTCAAGTACGTGAGGGGCTATTTCATCCGCCTGCTCTTCGCGTGCACCATCTTCATCGCCTGCGCGTCGGTGCTGATGAAGCAGATGGAGTTCAAGGCCGTGTCCTCCGTCCTCATCATGGTGGCCGGCGTGGCCATCAGCCTGGTGATCCTGGGGCTCCTGGTCCGGGGCATCCTCCGGGAGCGGGCGGCCCGGCGGGCCGGGGACCAGAACTCCCTGGTATAGGAGGGCGTCATGCGCGGACTGCGATGGGCGGCCGGGTTGGCCCTGGTCGCGTGGGGGGCCGCCGGCTGCGGGAAGCCGCAGGTGCTCCAGGGCACCGTGGTCGATTGCCAGGCGGGGGCGAAGCGGCTGGTCGTCAAGGACGAGCGGCCGCCCCACGCGGAGACCGCCTTCTCGCTGGAAGGCGCCGACGTGGGGGCGGAACCGAAGACGGGCGACGTGGTGCGGCTGGCCTACCAGGTCCGCGGGGACGGGCGGGTCGCCACCCGGGTCATGAACCTCACGCGCCAGGGCGAACTGCTGAAGGGGAAGCCGAAGTAGCTAGTTCCTGTTGAATAAGCCGGCTGCGAGCCAGTGTTGCAAGCAATTACGG
>CAYNDR010000408.1:0-5817 GCA_964395295.1 uncultured Planctomycetales bacterium | reverse complement strand
ATGGCTGGGCTCTGGTGCCCGCGGATCGGCGACGTGGGCGGGCCGGACAAGTCGTACGGGGCCTGGTCCGAGTACCTGGAGTCCATGAGCCGGCGCGGGTGGCGGTGGACGCGCGATCCGCGGTACGCCTGGGTCCTCCGGAACTTCTCCGGCCGCAAGGACGAGGGCGCCGAGGAATGGCAGGCGATCGAGAAGGCCGCCCAGGGGCGGCGCGCCCCCTGGCTGGAGAACCGCTCCCGCGTGGTCTCGAACTGGTTCGGCGTCCTGGAGAGCGGCGTCGAGCACGACGACTTCCGCTTCCGGCGCGCGGCGATGGTGCGGGTGGGGCAGGGCTTCGGGCACCAGCACTCGGACACGCTGGACCTCCAGGTCTACGCCCACGGCTACCCGGCCACGATCGACGGCGGCCAGCGGGGCGGCTACTCCGCGCCCGCGGATTCCATGACGCGCGTCCACAACGTCGTCGAGGTGGACGGGAAGGAGTGGCTGGGGCATTCCTGGGTCACGGCGCTCTCGGACGCGCCCGGGGCGCGGTACCTGGCCGCGGAGGCGGAACCGCCGCGGAACCATCCGTCCGTGAAGCTCCACCGCCGGCAGGTGGCGCTTATCGACGCGGACGAGGGGTCGGGATCGCGCCGGCTGGAGCCCGCCCAGCTCCGGCCGAACGCCCCGCTGCCGAAGGAGGTGATCACCGCGAACTCCTACGTCTTCGACGTCGTGCGCGTTTCCGGCGGCAAGACGCACACCTACTGCTTCCACGGGCCCGTGGACGACGAGTTCCGGGTGAACGCGGAGGATCGGCGGGGCTGGGACGCGATGGCGGAGGAGGAGAAGGAGTATTTCAGGAAGTTCAAGCACCCCGAACGCACCTTCTCCGCGGAGGCCCCGTCGACGCTCGAGGCCACCTGGCGCCTTTCGCGGGAGGACGTGCAGGGGAGCGAGAAGCGCCTGGTCCCCGCCGCGTGGGACGAGGCCTCGCCGCGCAAGCACACGCGGCTCCACCTCTTCGGGGCGAAGGGGGATCGCGTGCTCTCCTCCCGGTCGGAGTGCATGTTCCTGAAGTACGGCTTCAGCACGCTCCATGTTCGGCGGAAGGCGGCGGCCGAGGGGGACGCCGTCTTCGCGGCGCTGGTGGAGCCGTACGCGGGCGGGGCCTTCATCGCGGATCGGAGGATGCTCGATATCCCGGGCAACGAGGCGGACGCGCGGCGCGCGGTGGCCGTGGAGGTCGGGATGGCGGGGGGGCGCCGGGACCTCTGCTTCGCGGACGGACGTCCGGAGAAGACGCGCCAGGCCGGCGACGTCCTGGTCTCCGCCGAGTTCGCGTTCGTCTCCGTGGACGAGAAGGGCCTGCGGCAGGCCGCGCTCACCGGCGGGACCCTGCTGGAGACGCCGCAGGCCGTCCTCCGGCCGGCGGGGCGGGAGAGGATGGGGACGGTGAAGAAGGCGGACTACGCGGCGAAGGCCTTCGAGATCGACTCGTCCTGGCCGGCAGAGGCGCTTCAGGGGCGCGTCATCGAGATCGGGACGCCGGGGCACCGGACGGCCTATGCGGTCGCGGGCGTGGAGGGGGTGCCGGGAGGGTGCCGGGTCACGGTGCTCGGCGGGGCGGACTTCTACCTCTCGCGGGTGATCGACGTCGATCCCGGCGGGGGCGTGGTCACCTGCGGGATCGGCTTCGCCCAGCTTGCGGGGGAGCCGTGCCCGGGTCTCGACCGCGACTGGGCGGCCTCGAACGAGGCGGGAACGAAGACTTGGCGCGCCGAGTACCTCGGAGGCTCGCGGGACGAGGGCCGCTACTCGTTCAAGCTCACGGGGGGCCCGGTCTCGATGGACGATTTCGGGGAGGGCCGGGGATTCCGGCTGTGGGAGTACGGGGCGGGGGACTCGGTACGCCAGGCCACGCACGCCTCGCTCCGGCGCCTGGAGGACGGGACCTTCGAGGCCGCGGCGGACGTGGAGACGTCGATCGCCTTCAAGGCGGGGACTCCGGAGGTCTCGGCCGACCGGAAGCAGTGGAAGGCGGCGCCGGGGGCCCCGGCGAAGGTGGGGCCGGGGGAGAGGATCTATCTCCGGCCGGCTACGGGGCGTTGACCCAATTATCCTGGGCCCTCGCCCCGCAATGTCGTATAGAGGATGGGGGCGCGGGAGGGGACCGCGCGGCCCGGGGGAATGACATGATACGGTGTCTGGCGGCGTGCGCGGCGCTCCTCGGCATGGGGACGGGGCCGTCGGCCCAGCAGAAGGTTTCCGTGCGGGAGGACGGCACGATCCTCGTCAAGGGGGAGCCTTTCTTCCCGGTGGGCATCGTCCACGTCTCGTCCGCTGGCGACGACCAGAAGCGCTCTTCCGACCTGCAGATGATCGCCATGGGCGGCTTCAACATGATGCAGGCGGTGGTCAAGCCCGGCGACGGGGCGTTCCTCGACGAGGCCGAGGCCTTCGGGATCCGCGTCCTGGGGGAGGCCGCCGACACGGAGGCGCTCAAGGCCGCCGTCAAGGACCTCAAGGGGAAGAACGCGATCTTGGGGTGGAACGTCGCGGAGAACGCCGACAACGGCAAGCGGCTCACCATCGAGCTGGCCGGCCTGCGCAAGGAGATCAAGGGCCTGGACCCGGACCGCCCGACCTACGCCACCTGCGGCGACATCGAGCAATGCGGGAAGTTCCTCGACAGCGCCGACGTGATCGGGCTGAAGTCGTTCCCGGTGCACTCCGGCAACCTGAGCGGCCCCGCGAACCTCTTCGCGGCGGCGGCCAAGGCGTCGGGGGAGACCCAGCGGACGTTCATCGCGGTGATCCAGGCCTGGGCCCCGAAGGACAAGCGGGCCCCCACGGCGGACGAGGTCCGGAACATGGCCTACCAGGCCCTGATCCAGGGCGCCCGCGGCGTCCTCTTCCACGCCTATCTCGACAAGGATTGGGACATGGGCGCCCAGACGGACCTCTGGAACGGAGTCCGCGTCCTGGCGGCCGAAATCCAGGCGCTGAAGCGGGTCCTCCTGGAAGGGAAGCTCAAGAGGATCGACGCCAGGACGGAGGACATCTTCGCGGGGGCCTGGGCGCACCAGGGGCGGATCACCCTGGCCGTGGTCAACACCGCGAACGAGCCGAAGAAGGTCCTCCTGGAACTCCCGGCGGAGGCCACGGGCGCCGGCCAGCCGCAGTTCCGCGTCCCGGCCCGGCGGCTGACCCTGGAAGGGGGGAAGCTTGCGGGGGAGATGGGCTCCGGCCAGGCGCACGTCTACGTGTTCGAGACCAGGAATCCCTGACGGCGTTCACCCCGGCGCCGCCATGAGGCTCCCGCGCCGGGTTCCCGGCGTCCTCCCCTGAATCCATCGTTCTTGACATGTCCCTCCGGATTCTGCAATAATAATAATATCAGGAATGTATTACTATCTCGGACGTTCAGGCGGGGCGCCCCGGGCCCGCGCCCTGGCGATCGCGGCCGCGCTGGCCTGGAACGCGGCCGCGGCCGCCCAGGAAGCCCCGGCCGCCGCGCAGGCCGAGCCCAGCAAGCTCTTCACCCAAGACGCCGTCCCGGCGGGGGAGGGCGTGTGGCAGGCCCAGACCCATGTGTCCTTCCTGAGGTCACGGCGCCGCTGGGAGCCAAACGGGGAAAGCACCCGCCGCGGCCTTCGCCGCGACGCCGCCGTCGAGGCGGCCCTGAACTACGGCGTATCCGACGACCTCGACGTGGGCCTCGGCGGCGGGCACTTCTGGCTGGCCGAGGACGGGGGCGGCCCGGAATCGGGGAGCGGCGCGGGGGACCTGACGATCGCGGCGAAATGGAGGTTCCTGGACGCGGAGGAAAAAGGGGGCTCCGTCGCCCTCGTGCCCGCCCTCCTGGTCCCCGTGGGAGAGGAAGGCGATGACGAGCGGCTGGGCCCGGGTCAGTCGTGCTGGGGCCTCGACGTCCGCCTGGCGGCGACGCGCGACTGGCCCGGCTCCTGGACCGTGAGCGTGGACCTGGGATTCCGGGCCGCCATGGGCGACAAGGACGAATCCCACGGGGTCTGGTCCGCCGACGTGGCCGTCGGATACCAGCCCCTGTCCTGGCTGCAGCCGGAAGTCGAGATCAACTACGCCCTCCACCTCCACCACGGGACGCCGGACGGCCACGGGATCGCGCTGAGCGCGGGCCTACGGCGGACTGGAGGTACATCTGGCCGACTGGATCACGATCCGGGCCGGCCTCCAGCAGGGGATCGCGGGCGAGAACGCCGACGAGACGACGGTCCTGCGCCTGTCAGTCGACTGGTATTTCTGAATCCCCGGGCGGCGTTCCCGGCAAGAAAAGGAGCCACTTTCGATGATCCGGCGCTAACATATAGCCAGCGGGCGCGCACCATGGGCAAGCGCACGAGACCCTCGAAGAAAGACCTGCCTTCCTCCCCGCCCCAGGAGCTGTTCCTCCTCCGGGTGCTCATGGATCACATCCCGGACGCCATCTACTTCAAGGACCTCCAGAGCCGCTTCACCTGGATCAACCGCTCCCTGGCCGAGCGCTTCGGCCTCAAGGACCCCTCCGGGGCGGCCGGCAAGACCGACTTCGACTATTTCACCCGCGAGCACGCCCAGCAGGCGTTCGACGACGCGAAGGACATCCTCCGAACCGGCCAGCCCCTCCTCGGAAGGGAGGAGAAGGAGACCTGGCCAGACGGCCACGAGACCTGGGTCTCCACCACCAAGATGCCGCTCCGCGACGAGAAGGGGAAGGTCGTGGGGACGTTCGGCCTCTCCCGCGACGTCACCCGCCGCAAGAAGGTGGAGGAGGACCTCCGCGACTCGGAGACGCTCTACCACTCGCTCGTGGAGAACCTCCCCCAGAACATCCTCCGCAAGGACACGCACGGGCGCTTCACCTTCGCCAACCAGCGGTTCTGCGCCACGACCGGCAGGCCCCTCCAGGAGATCCTGGGGAAGACCGACCACGATTTCTTCCCGAAGGAACTCGCGGACAAGTACCGCCAGGACGACCTCCGCGTCATGGCCTCCAAAGAGGTCTTCGAGACCGTCGAGGAGCACCAGCCGCCGGGCAAGGAGAAGTTCTACGTCCAGGTGATCAAGACCGCGCTCCACGACTCCCGGGGGCGGGTGATCGGCATCCAGTGCCTCTTCTGGGACGTCTCGGAGCGCGTCCGCGCGAGGGTCGCCCTGCAGAAGAGCGAGGAGCGGTACGCCCTCGCGGTCCAGGGCGCCAACGACGGCCTCTGGGACTGGGACCTCTCCGTGAACCAGGCCTACTACGCCCCCCGCTGGAAGGCGATGCTCGGGCTCCAGGACCCCGAGGTCGGCACGAGCCCCGACGAGTGGATGAGCCGGGTCCACCCGGACGACCTGGCGCGGCTCAAGGCCGAGATGGCCACGCACGTCCTGGGCTATTCGCCGCATTTCCAGCACGAGCACCGGATGAAGCACAAGGACGGCTCCTGGCGCTGGATGCTGAGCCGCGGGCTGGCCGTGCGCGACGAGTCGGGCCGCGCCACGCGCATGGCCGGATCCCAGACCGACATCACCGACCGCAAGCGCGCGGAGGAGGAGCTGGCGGTCCGCGCCTTCTACGACGCGCTCACCGGCCTGCCCAACCGCACGCTCTTCATGGACCGCCTGGGCCAGGCGCTCAAGCGCGCCAAGCGCAGGAAGAACTACAACTTCGCGGTCCTGTTCCTGGACCTCGACCGCTTCAAGGGCGTCAACGACAGCCTGGGCCACATGATGGGCGACCAGCTCCTGGTCGCGATCGCGCGGCGGGTGGAGCGGTGCGTCCGTCCCGGCGACACCGTGGCGCGCCTCGGCGGCGACGAGTTCACGATC
>CAYNDR010000407.1:0-5846 GCA_964395295.1 uncultured Planctomycetales bacterium | reverse complement strand
AAGAACTGCCACACGACCTTCGCCGCGGCCGACAAGGCGGGGATGCCCAGGAGGCAGGTGTGCATCCTGTGCCACGAGGGGGTCGACGAGGACAAGCCGGAGGAGAAGAAGATCGCCGTCCTGTTCAAGGAAGACGCGAGCTGGAGCCGGGTGACGGCCATCCCGGCGGACGTAGTCTTCTCCCACAAGGTGCACCACGACGCGAAGGTGGCCTGCGGGGAATGCCACGAGGGGATCGAGAAGAGCAACCAGGTGACGAGGTTGCTCCGAGTAGGCATGAAGAGGTGCACCGAGTGCCACGCGGCGCAGTCCCCGGCCGGGGAGATCTCGGCGGCCCCGCCGCCGGCCCAGGAGGGCAAGCCGGGGGCGTACACCCCGAAGCGCGCCCCCCGGGAGAGCTACGTGGCCAACGATTGCGCCGTGTGCCATCGGGAGACCCGCACGGACACCCCTCCGTCGAGCCACGCCCTGAACTGGAAGCGTCTCCACGGGACCGTGTCCCGCGGCGAGGCCGGGAAGACGGCCGACCGGTGCGCCCTCTGCCACACGGAGGCATCCTGCTCGTCGTGCCACCGGGAGCAGGCGCCGGGGAACCATACGACGTTATGGAAGGACCGCGGGCACGGCCTCTCCGCGGGGATCGACCGGAGCTCCTGCGCCGTCTGCCACCAGCCCGACGCCTGCGACCGCTGCCACCGCGATGCCGCCCCGCGCAGCCACGTCGGATCGTGGGGAAGCCCGCAGGACCGGCACTGCTATTCCTGCCACCTTCCCGTCCGGAACGAAGGGTGCGCCACCTGCCACAAGGGGGCTCTCCACCGCTCGGCCCCGCGGAGGCCCGCGAACGACCAGCACGCGGCGGCGACGGAGTCGCAGTGCCGCACGTGCCATTCGGTCATCGGGATTCCCCACCCCGACAACGGGGACAGCTGCCGCGCGTGCCACTGATGGAACCGTCGCCTTTCGAAAGCGATCACGCCCGGGGCGAAATCCCGGATTTATGTATTACTGGTATTGTATAATAAGCAGAAAGATCGGGAACAAGCTTATTCCCGCCCCCGGGAGGCCGGGGGCGGTCCGGTTGCGGGTCCCGAAGTCCCCCGGGATGGCTGTAGTTTTTTAAGGACCGTCCCATGGTTGAAACCTGCGACTATCCGGCGCCGGCATCCTCCCGGAAGGTGCCGAGGGACCCGGGCGCGAAGGTCAGGACCACGGTCGGGGAGGTCCTGGCGGTCAAGGGGCACGACGTCTGGTCCGTCCCGCCGGACGTCCCGGTCTACGAGGCGCTCAGACTGCTGGCGGAGAAGAACGTGGGGGCGCTGGCGGTCCTGGAGGGGGACAAGCTCGTGGGCATCTTCTCGGAGCGGGACTACGCCCGCAAGGTGTTCCTCCAGGGAAAGACCTCCCGGGACACCCTGGTCCGTGGTATCATGACCCCCGACGTGATCGTCGTGCGTCCCGACAGCACCCTCGGCGAATGCATGATGCTGATGACGCTGAACCGCATCCGCCACTTGCCGGTCGTGGAGGACGGGAAGCTGACGGGCATCATCACGGTGGGAGACGTGGTCCGCGCGGCCATCGGCAGCTAGGAGATCGGGCATGGGCGGGCTATGCGACCGGTTCGGGCGCCGGGTCAGGCGCCTGCGGCTGTCGGTGACGGACCGCTGCAACTTCCAGTGCCGCTACTGCCTGCCGTCCCGGCCCTGCTGGACGCCGCGGACGGAGATCCTCCGACGCGACGAGATCGTCCGCCTCGCCCGGATCGCCCTAGGCCTGGGGATCGACCGCCTCCGGCTCACCGGGGGGGAGCCCCTGCTGAGGGAGGACATCGTCGAGGTGACCCGGGACCTGGCGGCCCTCCCGGGGCTGGCGGACCTGAGCTTGACGACGAACGCGTCCCTGCTGGAACCGCTGGCCCGCCCCTTGAGGGAAGCGGGACTTCGGCGCGTGAACGTGAGCCTGGATTCCCTGAAGCCCGAGGCCTTCGCGCGGATCACGGGGAGGGCCGGGCTGGACCGGGTCCTCGCGGGCCTGGCGGCGGCCGAGCGGGCGGGGCTGACACCGATCAAGGTGAACGCGGTGATCCTCCGGGGAGAGAACGACGGGGAGATCGAGGACTTCGGCCGGTTCGCGCGCCAGACGGGATACCAGGTCCGGTTCATCGAGTACATGCCGCTGGACAACGGGGGCCGCTGGAGCCGGGAGCAGGTGGTGACGGGGGACGAGATCCTGGCGCGGATGGGGGCGGTGGGGCCTCTCGTCCCGGACCCCGCGGACGATCCCGCGGACCCCGCGCGGACCTGGCGGTTCGCGGACGGGCGCGGCGGGATCGGGTTGATCTCGGCCGTGAGCCGGCGTTTCTGCCAGCGGTGCGACCGCCTCCGGATCACGGCGGACGGGAAGGTCCGCGCCTGCCTGTTCGCCAAGTCGGAGGCCAGCCTCATGGACCTTCTCCGGGGCGGGGCGGCGGACGAGGCGCTGGCCGCCCGCCTGCGGCGGACCGTGGCGGTGAAGGACGAAGGCCACCGGATCGGTTGCGAGGACTTCCATCCCCCTCCCCGGAGGATGTCGGCGGTGGGAGGATAGACAACCCTTCGATCCCATAGTATATTAAGCAAATAATACTTGCCGACGGACGCGCGCGTCGTGGCAATGGACAGGAGGACTCGCATGAAGAAGATGCTGACGCGGCCACGGGCCTTGGGGACGGGGATTGCCATGACGGCGGCGCTGGCCGCCCTGACCGTGGGGCTTCTGTTCGCCCGCGATCCGGCCGCCGGATCGCAGGACTCGAAGTACATCGGCGCCGGCAAGTGCAAGAACTGCCACCGCGCGGAGAAGTCGGGGGGCATGTTCGGCAAGTGGCAGAAGATGTCGCACGCCAAGGCCTACGACGTCCTGGCCTCCGACGAGGCGAAGAAGGTCGGCAAGGAGAAGGGGGTGGACGATCCCCAGAAGAGCGACAAGTGCCTGAAGTGCCACGTGACGGCCTTCGGCGAGCCGGCGGACCGCCTGGCCAAGAAGTTCGACCCGAAGCTGGGCGTCCAGTGCGAGTCCTGCCACGGCCCCGGCGAGAAGCACGCCAAGGACCGCCTGACGGCGGCCGGGGGCGAGGAGGACGCGGGGGACGCCGAGAAGGCGCTGACCAAGATCCCCGAAGGGGAGATCGTCGGGCACCCGGGCGTGGACTCCTGCCTGAAGTGCCACAACGAGGAGAGCCCCTCGTTCAAGCCCCTCTGCGCCACGGAGATCTTCAAGGAAGTCATGCACCTGGATCCGCGCAAGAAGCGGACGGATGCGGACCTGGCCGCCGAGAAAAAGAAGTGGGTCGAGGCGCTGGCCGCCAAGAAGACCGGCTGCGGAGGCCCCGAGAAGTGCGGGAAGTGCAGGAAGGCGGAGGGGAAGTAGGCCGCGCGGGCACGTCCCGGGCGGCATCCCCGAGGATTTCACCGCCGGCGCGTAAGGCAAGAGAATCGTGAAGGCATTCGCCAATTTCCCGTTCGTCCTGCTCTCGATCTTCGTGTCCGGGGGGGTGCTCACGCTTTTCAGCATCCTCAAGGGAGGGGGCGAGACCATGCCCGCCCTCGGCGGGCGGGTGTCCCACGGCCCGGCGGAGTTCCCGACCCTTTTCGAGGACCCCCTGCTCGCGGGACTGCCCGCCGCCAACGGGAAGGACGACTCGGCGCATATCCGGGTCCCCCCGCCGCCCTTCTCCAAGGACATTTTCCCCTGCTCCGAGTGCCACGACGAGGACCTGCCGCCGAATCCGACCGTCCGCAAGCTCAAGCTGGCCCATGACGACATCGCGCTGACCCACGGCGGCGAGAACCGGTGGTGTTTCGACTGCCACAACCCGATCGACCGCGACAAGCTCCGGCTGGCGAACGGGACGCTGGTCGGCTTCGAGGAATCCTACCGGCTCTGCGGCCAGTGCCACGGCGAGATCTACCGCGACTGGCGCGAGGGGATCCACGGGCGGCGGATCGGGGACTGGGACGGCGCGAAGCGGTACCTGCTCTGCGCGCACTGCCACAACCCGCACAGCCCCCGATTCAAGCCCCTTGTCCCCCTCCCCCCGCCGGTGCGGCCGGATTTCCTGGGACATTGAGCCCGCGGGGGCGATCGGAAGACAAGATGGAACGCCGGATGCCGAAGGAGAAGACCGACCGACCGCCCGATCCCATCCTCCCCGGGGGCGGGCCGAGCCGCCGCGGGTTCCTGGCCGCCTCGATGGGCGTCCTGGCCGCGATGCCCTTCCTCGGGTGCCGCCGTGCGGACATGGAGGCCTTCCTGCAGGCGCACTTCCGGGACCTGTCTCCCGCGGAACTGCAGAAGGTGCTCCGGCGCCTCGAGGCCGACTATGCCCAGAGGTACGGGCGCCCCGTGAAGGTGGAGGCGACCCTGCCGCGGGAGCGCGTGGTCTTCGGATACGGCCTGGACATCTCCCGCTGCGTCGGATGCCGGCGCTGCGTCTATGCCTGCGTGAAGGAGAACAATCCCACCCGCAACCCGCAGATCCACTGGATCCGGGTCCTGGAGATGGAAAAGGACCGCGGCATCGACCTGGAGACCGCCAACGCCTACTACGACTCCGCCAAGGTCCCGGCGGAAGGCAAGTTCTACATGCCGGTCCAGTGCCAGCAATGCCGGGAGGCCCCCTGCGTCAAGACGTGCCCCGTGGGGGCGACCTGGCAGGAGCCGGACGGCATCGTGGTGGTGGACTACAACTGGTGCATCGGGTGCCGGTGCTGCATGGCCGCGTGCCCGTACGGGGCGAGGCATTTCAACTGGGGCGACCCGAACCTGCCGTCCGAGGAACTCAACCCGGACATGCACTACCTCGGCAACCGTCCGCGGCCCAAGGGCGTGGTCGAGAAATGCACCTTCTGCATCCAGAGGGTCCGGAAGGGCCGCTATCCCCCCTGCGTGGAGATTTGCCCGGCCGGCGCCCGGAAATTCGGGAACCTCCTGGACGAGAAAAGCGAGATCCGGGTCCTGATGAACCAGAAGCGCGTGTTCGTCCTCAAGGGGGACCTCAACACCCAGCCGAAATTCTACTATTTCTACGGGCTCTAGAATGCGATTCGGGCGGTTCCTCCTGTCGTGCGGCGCGCTGATGCTCCGGGGCGGCCGGGTCTACCGCGCCTGGGTGGGATTCCTCTGCCTGCTCGTCCTCTGCGGCCTGGTCGCCTACATCAGCCAGCTCCGCCACGGCCTCATCGTCACGAACATGAGGGACCAGGTCTCCTGGGCCTTCTACATCGGCAACTTCACGTTCCTCGTAGGGGTGGCCGCCGCCGCCGTCATGCTCGTCATCCCGGCCTACCTCTACGAGTGGGGGCCGATCAAGGAGATCGTCATCCTGGGGGAGATCCTGGCCATCAGCGCGATCGTCATGTGCCTGCTTTTCGTCACCGTCGACGTCGGCCGCCCGGAGCGGGTCTGGCATCTCCTCCCCATGCTGGGCCAGCTGAACTTCCCGTCCTCCCTGCTGGCCTGGGACTTCATCGTCCTGAACGCGTACCTCGCGCTGAACGTCGTGATCGTCTTCCATCTCCTCTACTCGGCGTACCAGCGGCGGGACTACAACCACAGCCTGATCGACCCCCTCGTCCTCCTGTCGATCCCCGCGGCGATCGCCATCCACACGGTGACGGCGTTCCTCTACAACGGCCTGGCCGCGCGGCCGTTCTGGAACTCCGCGATCCTGGCCCCCAGGTTCCTCGCGTCCGCCTTCTGCTCCGGGCCCGCCATCCTGGTCATCCTGTTCCAGATCCTCCGGCGCGCGACCCGCTTCCAGATCCGCGACGAGGCCATCTGGAAGATCGCGGAGCTCATGGCCT
>CAYNDR010000406.1:0-5851 GCA_964395295.1 uncultured Planctomycetales bacterium | reverse complement strand
TCGACATGAGGGGCAACGAAGGGACCAAGGTCTTAATGAGTGAATCCGCTATCTACGAGGTCCAGGACCAGTTCAGGGAAACCCTTCCTACGAACGACAGGGGTCATTCGCCGCCAAAGAGCTACCAGATCCGCGAGGACGTTGTTTTCGCAAGCCCTATCGAAGCCCTGGCGACCGACCTTAACCGGAGGGCGAGAGCCAATCGCGAGTGGACACTATTGCCCCGCCTATCAAGGGATGGCACCTTTGAAGACACGCTCTATATTCCTATTCCAATTCGTGGGGTTCTGACGACTAGTGGCGGGCAATTCATCCCGGCTCTGACGGCAGGGATGGAGTTATTAACGATTGGAGACGGCCATCGATGGCATGTGGCGATCCATGACCGTGTGAATCCTACACAAATAACAACAAACCTATTTACCGCGACGATAGTCTCCATAAGCCAAGACCGGAGACAGATGAGAGTCCGGGTAAGATACGAGGTCAGAGTGAATTGAGGTGGTATCATGGTTGAAATATCATGGCTCCTCACGGTGCTGCTCGTGCAAGAGCCGAGGATGATCGAGAGAGGGGACCTCGATCGCCCGGCCCCCGGGGTCTTCGTGGACCGGGCGGATTTCTTGCGATTCCTCCCTGAATTGGTGTGCCAACTCCAAGTCCCCGCGTCAATCGAGTTCGGCTTGCTTGAAATGCCCCAATCCCCCGATGTGAAGGAATGGACAACGCGGGATGTCTTCTTTGACGAGTATCCAAGACCAGACACCAAGAGAATGGTCGGCCCCTTCGAGAGCCGGCGGGGGAGCCTGCGCGAAGTCCTCGATGGGGCGTGCAAGTCGTCCATGGACTTGTCCTGGGAACTGATGAATGGGAGGATTAATATTTTCAGGGGCCCAAGGCAGAAGAGCAAGTTGGCGGACATGATGGAGCTGACGATCGAGGGCTTCGAGGAATCGGGCGATTTTATGGAGGTGGCGTTCGGCCTTAAGGCACACATCGAGGGTGCGTTCCCGGGCCTCAAGCCGGGGCCGCAGTTTAAGGATGATCCCTTGAATCGGCCCAACATGTTGCTGGACCCACGGATGAAGCTCGATTTCAAGGCGAGCGTAACGGCAGGACGGAAGACCCTTAGGACGACCTTGCACGAGATGATACAGGATCAGCCGACCGTGATGTGGATGTCCTTCTATGCGCCCAAGGGGACCTATTATGGAAACATTGACGGATGTATTTTCGTCCCCACAAGGTGGTCGCCCCAGAGGGCGAAGTTCACCGAGGAAGAGCTTTTCCGGGGCGCCGATCCCTCCTACGGGGACCTGCACGGCTACCGGGACGTGGAGACGAGGGTGAACGATTGCAGACGGGAGATCAAGAGGCGGCTTCGTCTGCGTCGGGATGAGGTATTGGCGGCACTGCGCCGGCTAGATGTCATCGCGAAGGCCACGAGCCAGCCCGATCTTGACATCGGAATAGATATTATGAGATTCCTGGCCGAGATTCGTGACAAGGAAGTTACGGAACAACTCATTGGGGCGGTCCTTCAAATGAAGGTAGGGGAAAGGCGATTTCGTTTCGTTCAGATGTGCTTCCCGGAGCTGGGCTTGTATGGTTTCGGGGATACGTACCTGCGCCTTTGGGAACGGCTCTCGAAGGAGGACGCGGATCCGGCCGTGAGGCGTTATGCTGGTTCCGTAGTTGAGGGATACCGGGAGGATAGGAAGCGGGACGGTAAATGAATCGCCCGCTGACAAAGGCTGGCCGTAGCGGTGGATGTGTCAAGAACCTGACCTTTCCCGCGAGCCCCCGATCGGCCCGCATGGCCCGGCGACCCCCGTCTCCCGCTGTATCCTCATCGGCGCGGCCAAGGGAAGGGGAGAATGGAGTCGGTATAGTGAAGGGCAAGGGCCGGCCTCCCCTCGCACTCGCCTCCGCTCGGGCGGGCTCGGCCGGAAGGGCGAAGGGCCCTACGAAAACAGGTACGTCGAATCGCGGACCGCGCCCAGGTCCAGCGTCCCCAAGGGCGGCGGCGCCGACTTCTTGGTGAACCGCACTCCGGGCGATCCCTTATTCGCCTGCTCGAAAAGGCTTTCAAGCGTGAACTCCGTCCTACTTTCCGCACATCACGGACTCTATATCGCGCCAAGGGTTCGGTCGGTTTCTTTGAGAGAAAGCCGCTCCATCTGACGCACCAAGCGTTTGAGCCTCTTGTGGTTACGGGCCCATTCCTGGCATAGCCTGGCCTGTTCCTCCGAAAGGCGCAGGGTCCGGGTCTTCCCCGCGATCTTGTGACTCCACTGGTAGTAGGGACCGTGAAGTTGGGCCGGCTTGGCCATGCACCGGCACGCGGGATTGCCGCAGGGCATGAAGCGGCGGACCAGGCTCCCCGGCCGGACGTAGCCGAGTTCCAGGATCGACCGCTTGAGGACCTCGAACTTCTCCTGGGCTTCCGAAGAAGACATGAAATAGTCCTTGACTATTGCCTGTCTAGCAGGTAATATACTGCCAGAATGGAGGGGGGTCAAGCGAAATCTGCTCTGGCGCTGGAATCCAGGACCGTCGGCGGCCTTCCGCTGGTGAACTCGATCCTGGATCGCCTGCGCGTGGACCGTCTCCTGGCGAAGTCCCTCCGCGGAGGAGGCAAGCTCTCCCCGGCCCCGGCCATCGGAGTCCTCCTGCGCAACGTCATCCTCAACGACCGCCAGCTCGTCTACAGCCACGTCGAGTGGGCCCGGCGCGCCAAGCCGGCGCTCCTGGGGCTTCGAGAGGGAGAGACGGAGTTCCTCAATGACGACCGCGTGGGGCGAGCCCTGGACCGCCTTTTCGATGCCGACCGTGCCGCGCTCCTGACGGAGCTGGTCCTCCGTACGGTTCGCGAATTCAAGGTGGACCTCGACCAGCTCCACAACGACTCCACGACGCTTACCCTCACCGGGGACTTCCGGGAGGGCGATGGTCGGGAGGTCCGGGGGAAGCCGACTCTCGTGGTGACCTATGGACACAACAAAGACCACCGTCCCGATCTCAAGCAGCTCCTCTTTGTCCTGACGGTCTCGGCGGACGGGACGGTTCCGGTGCACTACCGGGCGCTGGACGGGAACACCAACGACTCCACGACCCACATCGAGACCTGGGAGACGCTCCGGAAGCTCGCGGGGCGGGCGGATTTTCTCTACGTGGCCGACTGCAAGCTGTGTTCCAAGGGGAGCCTGGGGCACATCGACAAGCACGGGGGCCGGTTCATCACGGTCCTGCCTCGGAACCGCCGAGAGAACGGTTGGTTCCGCCGGTACCTCCAAGACCACGACCCCCCGTGGGAGGAAGCCGTTCGTCGTCCGAACCCGCGGAAGACGGGCCCGGAGGATGTCTGGAAAGTGGTCGAAGCGGAACTCCCCTCCAAGGAGGGCTACCGGATCGTGTGGGTGTGGAACTCGCTGATGGCCCAGGAGGATTCGGAAGGTCGCCAAGCCCGGATTGAGAAGGCGTACGTGGGGATTGAGCGGCTCCAGACGAAGCTCCAGGGGAAGCGCTGTCGCCTGAGGCTCAGGGAGCGAGTCGAGGAGGCGACGGCCAAGATCCTCAAGGAGGCGGGGGCGGAACGATGGGTCCGGGTGGAGATCGAGGAACGCCAGGAGCCGATCTACCGGCAGGAGAAGCGGGGACGCACGGGGCACAACACGCGATACCTCCGCAAGGAGCGCCTGAGGTTTTCGGTGGCGGCGCGGGTGAAGGACGACGTGATCGCCGCCGACGAGCGTTCCGACGGCATGTTCCCGCTCATCACGAATTGCCGTGATCTTCCGCTCAAGCAGATCCTGGAGGCCTACAAGTTCCAGCCGAAGCTGGAGAAGCGGCATGAGCAGCTCAAGTCCGTCCAGGACCTCGCGCCGGTATGGCTGAAGAACGTGAGCCGGATCGAGGCGCTCTTGTTCGTGTACTTTGTGGCGCTGCTGGTGCATGCGCTGCTTGAGCGGGAATTACGCGCCGCGATGGCGAGGGCGAAGATTGATCACCTGGCGCTCTATCCCGAGGAGCGCAACTGTCGCGCGCCGACCACGGAACGGATCCTGGACGTGTTCGCGCCTCTCCAGCGCCACCGGCTATTCAGGAAGGGTCTCTTGGTCCAGGTCTTTGAGCCAGAGCTGACGGATTTACAGAACCAGATCCTCCAGCTCCTTGATATCCCGGCATCCGTCTTTCAAGTTACCGGGTAAGGGGTGGCGCGATATCCTCTAGGTGAAGTGCGGAAAGTAGGCTCCGTGTGGAGACGGATGAACTCCTCGCGGATCACCCGGTTCATCAGGTCCACGTCCGAGGCGTGGACCGCGTAGCTGTCGTGAACCATCGCGAAGTCCGAAAGCCCCGCCCCCTTGAGCGCGATCACCGTCCGCATCATGTGCGCCGCGTCGAGCGAGTGGATGAGGTTCGGCACGATCGAGTTCACCTGCTTCCGGGTGCGGATCGCGAACCGCGGATTTTCGAGCTTGACAAGCACATTCCCCCGCACCGTGGGCACGCGCTTTTCTTCCTCCTCGCGGTACTCGTGAAGCACCGGGAATCCCGTGGGCACCACCCAGAGGAGCCCGCGATTCTTCCTGGCGAGCTTCTTGACGAGATTCCGGAGCCACTTCAGGGGCGAGGTACTTCGCCGCCGCCTTTTCGTCCGGGAAGCGGACCCGGCACCAGGAAGTGGCCAACCGCCTCCAGGCGCTCGTGGATGAGGATGCCGGGATGGGCGATCCGATGGCGATCCTCTGGAAGCCGGTGATCAAGCGCGGGCTCGTCAAGCAGGCCACGATGACGACGCCCTACGGGGTCGGGCTCCTGATCGACCCGGTACGGCAGTCAATTGGCGATGGCCGCCGTGCCCCTGTCCGACATCCGGGAGTGGATGGGCCACTCCTCGATCGAGGTGACGGAGATCTACGCCCACTTGGCCCCGGGGAGGAACAGGTTCCGGCGGGACAGCGTGTTCGACGTGGAGAAGCTCGAAGACCTCATGGCCCTGCGGCCGCCGGGTGAAGTGATCGAGATGCCTCCGCGGAAGGATGAGGACGACGAGGCCCAGCCGGCGGGGGCGGTGTAGCTCGTCCGGTCAACGTTCGGTCAACGGCCTTGGATAAGCCAGGGGCTTGGAAGAGGAGTCTTCCAAGCCCTTGGCGTTCAAGGCTAATGGTCGCCCTTCGGTTACTCGCCGCGAACAATTACCCCCGGGCCCGCGGGCGGGCCCTCCGGGCCGCCACTCCCTATCACACGCGCTGGATCAACCGGCGGAGGGAGATGGTCCTCTCGGAGAAGCCGGAGGTCTTGCGGCACCTGGGATCCCTCCACAAGAAGGTCCTCAAGCAGTACCAGACCCTCCTCAAGAGGGAGCGGACCCCCCTGGAGGAGGCCGAATACTACGTCCGGCAGATGGAGTCCCGGGGCCTGAAGAGCTTGGCGGCGCTCGCGCGCCTGCTCGGGCTACCCGCCAAGCGGGTGTCCCGGCATGTCCTGCTCCTGGGGCTTCCGGAGCCGATCAAGCGGTTCCTGGCGGAGCACCGGGAACCGGAGTACCTCCGGTACTTCAGCGAGGGGAGGCTCCGCGGGCTGGTCCGGCTGGATCCCCGGTCGGCGTGGCGGCGCTTCCAGGCGATGGTTGCGGAGGCGCGGCGCGAGGCGGGGATCTGGAAGGTCCCCGCTCCGTAGGAGGGCTGGCCGCCGTCCCGGGCCCTCTTCGGGGGCCCTGGGGCGGCCGGGCCGCCCGTCCGTCCCGTTTGCGGGACGAGCGGATGGTCCGGACGGCATGGCGGGCATTCGAGGTCAGGGGTGGTCGGGCGCCCAAGGCGGGGCGTGGATGGACGGAGACGAGAAG
>CAYNDR010000405.1:0-5868 GCA_964395295.1 uncultured Planctomycetales bacterium | reverse complement strand
TCCAGAACACCACCCCTCCCCTCATCGAAGCGGAGCTCTCCGAGATCTACTTCTGTCCGGTGAAAGGCGAGTCCCCTGGCCCCGGCGCCACCGACTATCGCGGCCCGGCGGGCCCCCCTAGCCAGTACGGCGATGCCGATCCCGTCGGCGCGGACGTCGTGGGCAATCACGACGAGGAAGAGGGCATCAATGTCATCCTCCTGTCCGGCGACGTCCAGAGGGTCTACCGGGGCGATCCCCCCTGGAAGGCCTGCGAGGCCAAGCTGTCGAAATGAACTCCGTGGTCCGGGCCCCGGCGCGGGAGGGCTTCCCCGCCGGGGCCGCTTTTTCCGGCCGGACAACAGGATTCTCGAGGCCCCCCCGGGGGCAGGGGGGACGCCTCAATGTCTCAATGGCCCGATCACTCAATGACTCAATCCGGATTGAAGGCCCCCTCCGATTCTGCTATGCTTGCGCCCCTCATGCTCAAGCGATTCTGCACCGCCAAGATCGCCAACGCGGTCGTCACCAAGGCCGTCGTGAAATACGAGGGCAGCCTGGGCGTGGACGCGGCGATCCTCAAGGCCGCGGGCGTCCGGCCCTACGAGATGGCCCTCATCGCCAACCTCGCCAACACGCAGAGGTTCGAGACCTACCTGATCCCCGAGCCCGCCGGAAGCGGGGCCGTGTGCCTCTACGGCGGCGCGGCCCACATGGGGAAGCCGGGAGACGAGCTGATCCTCATGATCTCCGGCTGGCTCGAACCCGCGGAGGCCGCCATGTTCGAAGGCCCGCGGGTGGTCAAGCTCCTCCCGGGGAACAGGCTCCCGTAGGCGCGCCATGAAAGGCCGTCTCGCCTGCCTCGCCGCGATCCTCCTGGCGTCCTGCCGGACGGCGGAGAGGGCGGCCGCGGGGGACATCGAGGCGGACGTCTCGGTCGAGACCCCCTCGCTCCGGCCCCGCGAGGGGGACCTGGCCGTCGCGGTCCTCCGCCTCCGCAACGGCACCGACCGCCATGTGGTCCTGCGGGACCTGGCCCCGGCGGGCGCCCCGTCCGGGGGCTCGTTCATGAACTGGCAGTTCGCGCAGGCGGGGCTCCTCCAGTACAGCCCCGACCGGGACGAGTGGCTCCACGACCGACGCCGGGCCGCCGACAAGCCGCGCCCCGTCTTCAACTCCGGCCTCCTCCTGCCGGGCGAGACCATCGTGGTGCGGACGCGCCTCCGCCTCCTGGGGCTCCCGCGGGACTTCGCGCTCACCTACTTCGAGCTGTCCCGGGCCGACGTCACCCAGATGGTCTACTTCGAGGCGCGCGCGGACCGCGAGGTGCGGTTCAAGCGCCTGACGGGGGACGAGCTGAACCTCCGGCTGACCCCCCAGACGCGCGCGGACCTCGCCGGCCACCGGGTGGTGGTCTTCCCGCACGCCGAGCAGGTGGTCCCCACGACGAAGCGCCGGATCGTGCGGATCGAGGCGGCGCTGGAGCCGCGGCCCTTCGGCCTGGAGGCGGCGCTCCGGAAGGCCGGCCTCCCCTCGGCCGACGAGCATACTTTCGCCTGCGGGCTCGACGGATGGGTGGTGCGGCGCGGGGAGGCCTTCTGGCTGGTGACGCCCTCCGCCGCGACGCCGCTCCCGCGCCTCCGGCAGATGGAGCGGACCTTCCACTACCTGGACGCGCTGGGGGTGGGCAAGGCCGAGATCGAGTTCCTGCAGGAGACCAAGAGCCTCTTCGCCGACAGGGTCCGCGTCGTGGCCGATCCCCAGAAAGGCCGCTTCTTCGCCTTCGTCCCCGCGCCGGAGATCCTCCCTTGCCTCCGCGACGTGCGCGACGCCGGCCTGGCGATCGACGTGGACGCGGCGCCGGACGGCGGGGGGCGCCTCCTCGTGGCGCGGTGAGCGCTCAGAGGCTGGCGCCGGGCAGTTCCACGACGTCCTCGACCTGCATCACCTCGCGCTGGAGGAAGCCCTCGCCGTAGGTGGCGCCGATCATGAGCCCGTAGGACCGGGCGCGGGCGCTCAGCCACTCGGCCGTCCGCTCGGGGTCCGGGAACTGGCTGCGGTAGGCCAGGACCGAGGCGACCTTCCTCTCCATCTGGGCGGTGACGTCCACCACGAAGGTCGGCCGGCGGTCCTCGTAGCCGGAGTGCACGTAGAGGACCTTCCGGGGCCGGTGCCGGACGCCCTTCCCGAGCTTCTCCAGGCCCGCGAAGTAGCAGGCGTCGTAGGCGAGCCGGCCGGCCTCGCGGTGGTCCGGGTGGCGCTGTTCCGGGCCCGGCAGGAGGACGACCTGGGGGCGGTGTTCGCGGAGGACCTCGACCACGCGGGACTGGAACTCGCGGACGTTGGTGACGCCGGAATCGGGGATCTCGCAGTTGACGCGGACGGCGAGGCCCATGAGCCGGGCCGCCTCCTCGGACTCCGCCTTCCGCTCGGCGGCCGACCCCCGGGTGCCCATCTCGCCCCGGGTGAGGTCGCAGGCGCCGACGCGGTAGCCCTTCTCGATCATGCGAAGGAGGGTGCCGCCGCAGGTGATCTCGATGTCGTCCGGGTGGGCGCCGAAGCCGTGGAGGTAGAGGGGCATCTACTTCTTGTCGGCCTCGGGGGCCTTGGCCTCGTCCTTCTTCCCCTCGTCCTTCTTGGCCTCCTCGGCCTTCCTTTCCTCCTCGGCGTCCTTCTCGCCCTCCTTGATCCCCTTCTTGAACTGGCTGATGCCGCTCCCCATGGAGCGCATGAGCTGGGGGATCTTGGAGGAGCCGAAGAGCAGGAGGATCACCAGCAGGATGATGAGCAGTTCGGGGATGCCCACGGTGCTGAAGAACGCCAGGAACGTCAGCATGTCCATATCGCCTCGATTCTCAGGGACGCGGCGCCGGCCCCGGCGTCCCGCTCACCTTGCCTTCTTGTGGATGGTGACCACGTTGCCGCCCTTGGGATGGTTCTTGATGTCGAAGCGGTCGCTCACCTTGCGGACGGCGGCGAACAGGTCGGCCCGCTCGGAGTTGAGGGAGACGCCGTAGTCGGCGAACCGGAGCTCCAGCTCGGAGTCCGCGGCGACCATCAGCACGTGGTAGACGTTGTTCTCGTTGCCCCCGTAGGCGTGCCGCCGGATCGTCTCGACCGTGTCCTTGACGGCGGACTGGACCTCCGTGATCGCGCCGGGCGTGAACCCGGTCCGGGAGGCCATGCGCCGGACGAACTCGAGGAGCCCTTCCACGCACTCGGGGCTGAAATTAAGGCTCATCTGGATCGGGAGCGCCTTCTGGCGCGGGAGGAAGCTCACCTTCCCGCCGCCCACGTAGCTGAACAGGGCCAGGCAGCGCGGGCACTTGTAGGTCCCCACGTCCTTGACCGCCAGGAGCGACTTGCAGGCCTGGCACTCCACGTGGAGGGTTTCGGCGGGCCCCGGCGCCGGAGGGGCCGCCGCCGCGTGCGGGGGGCCGGCCTCATGCGCCGCGGGGGCCGGGGCGTGCGCCGGGACCGCCGGGTGGGGCGGCGGCGTGGCCTGCCGCACCGCGGGCTGCATCATCGGCGTCTGCTCGCGGGCCCTGAGGTTGGCCGTGGGCTCGTTGGCCGTCACGGCCTGCTCGGCCGCCCCGGACAGGTGCTTGAGCGCCTCCTCGCGCGTCTGGAAGATCTTGAAGAACGCGTTGAGGCCCAGCATGTCGAAGACGACCTTCACCTTGGGCTGGACCTTGACGAGCGAGATGCCGCCCCGGTCCGGGGAGACCGAGTCCGAAAGGTTGATCAGGTAGCCCAGCCCGGTGGAGTTGACATACTTCACGTTCTCCATGTCCAGGACGAAGCGCTCGATGCCCCGTTCCTTGACGGAGCTCAGGTGCGTCTGGAAGGTGATGACGGTCTTGGCGTCGATGGAGCCGTTGAGCACGACCAGAGCCGTGTTCGGCAGTGACTTGATCTCCTGGACCTGGATGGTCAGGTCTGGCACTCGGGCCCTCCCGGCGGCCTCGACAACGGCGATGGGGCTTCGCGTTCTCCCGTAATCGCAAGTTATGATATACCCCCCCCTCGGGGGAGTCAAGCAAACTCACCCGCAGGCCCGCTTCCCGGCCCCCTGGGGTTCACGCCCGATGGGACCGCCCCCGAAAAAACGACGGCCCCGGGGCGGAAGCCCCGGGGCCGTCAATCTTGCGTTTCCCTCTTCGGGCCTAGATGTCCGAGGACTTGATCGTCTGGCGCTTGTTCGCCTTGGCCCGGGCGCCCGCGGCGACCACCGCGTTCTCCACCAGCTTCGAGAGAGCGTCCACCGCGTCTCCGCTGAAACGGAAGCCCTTCTTCTTGGCCAGCGCCCTCACCTTCGACTGGACAACCAGCGTCTCCGCCATGCGTCTCTCCTTCCTGCCCCCGGGGGGAGCAAAATGCCCTTAAAACCGCCCAGAACGGCCCGGATTCTCGTTTCCTTGAAGGACCCTGTCAAGACAAATAAATCGGGCCCGCCAGGGCTGTCCGCCCCCTCCCGGCGTCAAATAGGTTGTGGGGACCCGGGCTTTGGCCTATAATCCGCCCGTGAGCGGGGACGGGACGGCTCCCCGCGGAGCTCCAGCGATGCCCATCGAACCTCGCGACATCGATCTCATCCAGAAGCTCCGCCGGAACATCGAGAGCGTGATCCTGGGCAAGCCCGAGGCCGTCAAGCTCCTCGTGACGGCCCTGATGGCGCGCGGCCACGTCCTCATCGAGGACATCCCGGGGATCGGGAAGACGGCGCTGGCCCGCGCCCTGGCCCGATCCATCTCCTGCACCTTCCGCCGCATCCAGTTCACCCCGGACCTCCTGCCCTCCGACGTCACGGGCGTCTCCATCTTCGACCAGGAGCGCCGGGACTTCACCTTCAAGCAGGGCCCCATCTTCGCCAACATCGTCCTGGCGGACGAGATCAACCGCACCACGCCGCGGACCCAGTCGGCCCTCCTGGAGGCGATGAACGAGAGCCACGTGAGCGTGGACGGGATCACCCATCCCCTCCCCCCGCCGTTCATGGTGATCGCCACCCAGAATCCACTCGAGTTCACCGGGACCTATCCCCTGCCCGAGTCCCAGCTCGACCGGTTCCTGATCCTCCTCCGGATCGGCTACCCCGCCATCGAGGAGGAGCGGCGCATCGTGGCCAGCCGCCAGAACTCCGACCCCGTGGAGCGCCTGGAGGCCGCCCTCGCGGCCGACGACGTCAACCGCCTCTGCGAGAAAGTGCACGAGATCCGGATGGACGACGCGATCGCGAACTACGTCCTGGAGATCGTGGCCCGCACCCGCGGCGACCGGAACCTGGTCGCCGGCGTGAGCCCCCGCGGGGCGATCCACCTCACGCGGGCGACCCGGGCGCACGCGTTCGTCGAGGGGCGCGACTACTCCACGCCGGACGACGTCAAGGCCGTCGCCGCGAGCGTCCTCTCGCACCGGGTGATCGAGAAGCGCATCCGCGGCCCCCATGCCGGCCGCGGCACGAGTTCCCAGATCATCCGGAAGATCCTCCAGGAAGTGCCTGTCCCCCAATAATGCCCATGGCCCGGGGAAAATTGCGCGTCAACGCGCGGGGCTGGGTCTTCCTCGCCCTGGCGGTCTCCGTGGCCTTCGCCGCCGGCGTCAAGGGCAACAACCTCCTCTTCGCCGTCTTCTCCGCCCTCTTCGGCCTCTTCGCCGTCACCGGCGTCCTGACGGTCCTCGTGGCCCGGAAGATCGAGGTCTCGCGGGTCCTCCCCGAGGCGGTCTCCGCGGGGGAGCTCTTCACCGTGGGCATCCGGTTCCGCAACGCCAAGCGCCTGGTCCCGGCCTTCTGCCTCCGGTTCGAGGACCGGCTCACGTACGAGGGCCGGCCGGCGCCGCTCCAGCCCACCCCCGTGTGGCTCCCCTCCGCGCGGCCCGGCGAGCGCG
>CAYNDR010000404.1:0-5871 GCA_964395295.1 uncultured Planctomycetales bacterium | reverse complement strand
AGCTCCTGGACGCTGAGCGCCCCCGGCAGGTCCCGCTTGTTGTACTGGATGACCAGGGGGATCCTCCGGATGTCGAGCCCGTACTCCTTGAGGTTCCGCTCCATGTTCTTGAAGGACTCGATGTTGTCGTTGAGCCGGTTGGGATCGGAGTCCGCCACGAAGGCCAGCCCATCCGCCCCCTGGAGCACGAGCTTGCGCGTCGAGTCGTAGTAGACCTGTCCCGGGACGGTGTAGAGGAAGAGCTTGGTCTTCATATCGGCAACCTGCCCCAGGTCGAGCGGCATGAAATCGAAGAAGAGGGTGCGGTCCTGCTCCGTGGCGATGGAGGTGAGGTTGCCCCGGGCGGTCTCGGGCACCTTCTTGTGGATGACCTCGAGGTTCGTGGTCTTTCCGGAGAGGCCCGGACCGTAGAAAACGATCTTGCAGTTGACTTCCCGGCGGGCGAAGTTGATCTGAACCATGCAGACGACGAATTCTACCCCGCCCCTGCGGAGTTGTCAACACACAGGAAGATGGCCGCGCGCAGCCCGGTCAGATCATGCTGCCCAGGTTCTTGATTTTTCGCGCCGCGGACGCCACCGCCAGCATCGTGAAATCGATGTTGATGTGCTTGTCCAGGACCACGACCAGGTACGCGTCGCCCGTCTCGGTGAAGATCATCTTCCCGTAGGTGGAGTTGAAGAGGAACTTCAGGAATTCGCGCGCCCCGATGTCCCGGAGGGAGACGTTGACCCTCTGGATGGTGCTGGAGGCGATCGCGGCCACCTGGTCGCCGTTCAGCGGGGGATGGATCTCCGAGGCCACCACCACGCCGTCGCGGGTGAGGATCATGGACCCCTTGACCCCGATCTCCTTGTTCAGGTCCATCAGGACCTGTTTCATGGTCTACCCCACCGAAAGGAAGGACACGAACTTCTCGACCGCCCCGTCCAGGTCTTCTTTCTTGGCGGGCTGGTCCGCCAGGATCCCGATGATGAAGCTCTTCCATTCCGCGATGGCCACGCGGCCGATCGAGGTCTCGATCTCGCCGTTCACGAAGGTCCCGATGTCCATCCGGCGGGACGCCTCCTCGGAGCACTGGTAGATCTCCTGGACCAGGCGCGTGAACCGCTCCCGGGACACCATCCCTCGCGTGTGGGCCGCCACGCAGGCCCCGTCGCGCGTGAGCACCGAGGAGCACTTGTACCCGTTCATCCCCTCGAAGCCCACCAGGAAGCCCTCGATCTTGGAAGTGCTCACCTGGGGCGGCGCGGCGCCCCTCGGGGAGGGCTCGAAGATCCTCCTCATCTCGACGCCCTCGGGGGAGAGCGCCCGCCTCGACTCGATCTCGGTCAGCGCGTCGTCCAGGTTCGGCACGGCGTGCGGCAGGTTCGAGTTGATCGTCTGGAGGAGCTGTTCGGAGTGCTCGTCCCCGGGGCTGGCCTGGAGGGCCTGCTCCAGGACGGGCTTGGCCTTGTAATACGAGCCCACCTCGGCGTAGAGCCGGCCCAGGCTCACCAGCGCCTTGTAGTTCCGCGGGTTGATCGACGCCGCCTTCTCGAAGTGCCGCACCGCCTCGACGAAATCGTTCTGGACGAAGTCCTGGTGGAACCGGTCCATGCGGATCTGCCCCGCCACCATGTGCAGGCCGTCGCTGGAGGGGAACTTGGCCAGGCCCTCCAGCGCCGTCTCGAACGCCTTGGTCCGGTTGCCCAGCTCGCGATGGTAGATGTCCGCCAGCCGCTCGTAGTGGCTCTTGGACGGGCTCTTGCGGAGGACCTTGTTGATCTCCTGGATCTCGGACTGCAGCTGGAGCTTCCGGACGTTCTGGTAGGTGACCTGGACCTTCTCGCTGTCCGGGAACTTCTCGACGGCCTTCCTGGCCATCTCCAGGGCCTTCCGGTCGTCCCCCGCGGCCATGTGGCGCTCCACGAGGGAGACCATGTTCTGGGGCGTGGGATTGGCCAGGACCTCCCGTTCCAGCTCCTCCAGCTGCCGTCTTTTCGAGTCGAACAGCCCCATCAGGCTCCCTCCGGACGCCAGCAGTTTACCCCAACCCCGCGCCCACTGTCAAACAATCTGGGCAAGAGATCACGGCGCGGCCGAGCCGCAACCAAAGGGTTGTTGCGGCCGTTGCCGCGCATTGAGGGATTGTAGATTGAGCCATTGGGCGATTGACCCCGCGGGCACGGAAGGGGACGTGAATCCGCGCCAGTCATTGGAATCACCGGAGATGGGCCACCCCACGGAAAATCTACCCAGAAAAACAAGAAGTCCATTGTTAGCAGTACAGAGGGGACAGAGGATTGAACCGCGGAGAGCACGGAACGCACGGAGGGGAGCCTTCCCGGTGGCTCCGAACGGAAAATCCTTCTCCGGTTCTTCTCTGCGGTCTCTGCGCTCTCTGTGGTTGATCCTCTCCGTCTCCTCCGTTCCGGAAACGGATCAATCCAGGCCCACGGCATAGACGACCTCGCCGGCGGCGAAGTAGCCGCGCCCGCCTCCCAGGACGGGCGCGACCCGGATGTTCCCCTTGCTCTTGCAGCGCCAGCGCATCTCCCCTGCCGAGGGATCGAAGGCGTACAGGTAACCGTCGTCGCTGCCGAAGTAGACCAGGGAACCCTCCACCGCCACGCCGCCCTGGATGGCGCCATCCGCCTCGAACCGGACGAGGACCTCCCCGGAACCGGCGGACAGGAACAGGATCTTCCCCTCGCGGGAAGCCGCGTAGACGACGTCCCCCAGCCGGCCCGGCCGCGACAGGGCGGCCCCGGGGACCGACCGTTTCCACAGTCCTTTCCCGTCCGCCCGCACCGCGTGGACCTGCTGGTCCCCCCCCGCCGCGTAGATCACGTCCTTGTCCACGAGCATCGGCCCCAGCTGGCCCCCCGCCTGGTAGCGCCACAATTCGTCCGCCGGGCCGGCCCCCTTGAGGGCCAGCAGGAGTCCGTTCTGGCAGGCCACCAGCACGGCGCCGGGGAGGAAGGCCGGGCCGACCCCGCCCTCCGCCGGCAGGTCCTTCTTCCAGAGCGGCTGGCCGTCCTTCGCGCCGACCGCGTGGAGCATCCGTCCCGCCGTGCAGGCGTAGACGGTCTTCCCGTCCGGCGAGACGCCCACCGCGCCGATGACGCGGTCCCCGGCCGGGTACTTCCAGAGGACCCGCTTCCCCTGGTCCCGCGCGGGATCCAGGGCATAGATCCAGCCAGCGGCCGTCCCCGCGTAGATGAGGCCGTTGGCCGACCGGGGAGACCCTTCGATGTTGCCGTCGAGGGACTCGGGGACGGGCCAGATCATCTCCTTCTCGGGCCGCGCGGCCAGGGCATAGAGCTTGTTCGAGACGGCCAGGAAGAGCATGTCCCCCACCAGGAGGGGCTCGTGCTCGATCCGGACGCCCAGGACGAAGAGCCAGAGGTCCAGCTTCTCCCTGAGATCCATCTTCAAAATGCCCAGGGTCTTGTCCCCGATGTCGTAATCCTGGTCCTTGTAGCCTTCCTTCTGGAAGCGGAGCCGCACCGTCTCCCCTTCCCTCATGCGGATCTTCAGGGGCGCCTCCCCGGTCTTCCCCACAAGGCGATGGGGCTCCGCCCGCACGTTCGTCACCGTGACCCCCGGAGGCCGAGTGACGATCCCCAGGGGAAACTGGATTCCCACCGCGGCGTCGGTGTTGGAATATTCGCGGCGGACCCGGTCGAAGGTCAGGGCGGCCTCGCGGAACCTCCCGTCCTCTTCCAGTTTGTCGCCTTTCCGGCGCAGTTCGTCCGCCTCTCGGGCCCGGCCGCGGAGCGCCTTGTCCTCGCCGGCGGCCTGCTGGGCCTCCTCCGGGAATCCCTTGCCGTCGGCCAGCTCCATGATGGCCGCCAGCTTCTCCAGCGCCTTCGAGATGCTCACCCCCTTGTGCCCCTTGAACTCCTCCCAGAGCGCCGCGATCCGCGCGCCCGCCTCCTCCCGGTCCTTCGCCTTGCGCGCCTCCTCGTTGGCGCTCCAGGAACGCTGGCGCTCCTCCAGCTGGACCAGGAGCCCCTGGGCCTTCTCCTTCTGGAAGGGGCTGTGCCGGTAAAGGCCGCCGAGATACTCCTCCAGGACTTTCCGCGCCTCGGCGAACTTCGACTGGTCGGCCAGCAGGCGCGAGGCCTCGGCCCTCGACTCCAGTTCCTTGCGGGCATCCAGCTCGAACTTCACGGCGAATCCCGCCGCGGCCAGCAGGAGGATCAGGACCAGGACGCACACGGCCTTCCAGCGGCCCTTCCGGGCGGCGGGGGGCGGCTTCAAGGCGGCCGTGGGGCGCTTGATCCCCGAGGGAGGCCCCATGACCTCCTTGAGGTCCCGCATGACCTTCTCCGCCGCCGCGGGATCCTCCGGCAGGCCCTTGCGGATGAGCGCCAGCTCCTCCTCGAGGTCCTTCTTCTGGCCCGTGCGGTGCAGGATCTTGGCCCGCTGGACGCGGAAGCCGAGGTCCCCGGGATCGGCCACCAGGATGCGGTCGCAGAGCATCCGGGCGCGCGCGTAGTCGGGGGCCATCATCGCCTGGGTGATGAGTTCCTGCGCCAGCTTCTTCCCCGCCGCCAGGTCCCCCATCGCCGCGTGGACCTCGAAGAGGGCCAGGCGGACCTCGCCGTCCTCGGGGTTCAGCGCCTGGGCCTTCTGGAGGTGTTCGAGCGCCCGCCCGGCGTCCCCCTGTTCGAGGAACAGCCGGCCCGCCCGGGCATAGTTGACGGCGGCCTCCTTGGCCAGCCCCTCGCCGTCGAGGATCTTGGCCACCCCGACGACGACCTTGGGATCCTTGGGAGCCTGCGCGGCGGCCGCCTGGTAGAGCCGGAGCGCCTTGTCCTTCTGGCCCTCGCCCATCCGCTTGACGGCCAGGTCCATGACTTCGTGGACGGTGAGGATCCGGATCCGGCCCCGGTCGATCAGCTCCAGCAGGGCCTTGCAGACCTCGAACCGGGAGATGCCGGTGCCTTCCACGATGTCGGTGATGCTGGTCTGCCCGTCGATCAGGCGGTAGACGCGCTTGATCTGGTCGGAGGCGGTCTTGTCCTCCTCGACGCGGTCCGACTCGGACACGAAGGTGAAGATCGAGTCGAACGACGGGATCTTCTGGATGATGACGTCCCACTCGTCCGCCCGCCGGACGGCCTCCAGGAGGAGGCCGTTCACGTCGAACGAGAGCTGGGTCACGGGGGCTTCGGGGTCCCTCAGGGCGTCGGAAGGGGCGCCCTCGATGAACTCGAAGGCGGCCTTCTTCCAGACGAAGAGGTCATAGATCTCCTCCTCGATCTGGGACCGCACGACGTCCTGGATCTCCTGGTCGGTGACGGCGCCGCCCTCCACCAGGACCTCTCCGAGGAGCTTCTTCTGGATCTTGGCGTTCTCGAGGGCGTCCTGGAGGGCCATCTCGCTGAGCTTGCCGGCGCGCACGAGCATGTCGCCCAGCCGCAGGCCCTTGCGCTTGCCGGTGGAGAGCAGCTTGACGCCCGTCTCCCCGAAGTAGATGCACTTGCGGCTGTCCGTGTCCTGGACGACGAGCGTTCCCTGCTTCTGGCTCATCGAGATCATCTGGAAGACCTCGGCGAGCCCGATCGTCGACAGATCGCCCTTGAGAGCCATGTTGTTTCCGGACGCCGCCGGCGACGGAGCAGGCGGGCGGCGGGTCGCGCCTCGTCGAGCGGGCTTCGGACGGCTCCGGAAGCCCCGACCCTCCCGTCCCCCTGCCGGCGTCCCGGGGCGGCACTCCTAGGATATCCCGCCGATCCCCCGTTGCCAAGGGAGACCGCGCCTCCCGGGGCGGCCCCCCGTCCCCCGCGGGCGGGCTACTTCGGCTCGGCCCGTGCCCAGAGGTCCTCGAACTCCACCGCCAGCTCGAACTCGGGCCCCTTGCTGAAACGGATCGGGCGG
>CAYNDR010000403.1:5508-5904 GCA_964395295.1 uncultured Planctomycetales bacterium | reverse complement strand
GGGGGCTCGGGGGGCCGGGGCAGGTCGCAGGCGATGAGGTCGCCCAGGTTGATCTCGTAGGCGGGCTTCGAGGGCCGGCCGTTCACCGTGATCCGCCCCTCCTTGATGAGCTTCTGCACGAGGGTGCGGGAGTACTCCGGCAGGCGCTTGTGGACGTAGATGTCCAGCCGCTGGAGCGCGGACTCCTTGTGGATGGGGAACTCGTGCCGCTGGAGGGTGCCGTAGTCGACCCTGACGGGCTTGGCCACGCCAAGAGATTAGCCGCCGGGCCGGGCCATTGCAACGGGGTTCACGCCGCGTCCAGGGCACGGCGCATCGACCGGTCCGGCACCTTGTGCTGGACCTCCCGGCGCTCCTCCAGGACGCGGCCTGCGGGAAGCGCCGGGCGGACTCCCT
>CAYNDR010000403.1:0-5457 GCA_964395295.1 uncultured Planctomycetales bacterium | reverse complement strand
CGCGCCCAGGGCATGCCTCGCCGTAGCCCCATCCCCGAAGATGGGCGTAGGCAGGATCACGTGGACAGGCTCGGGGGATGAAACCCGCCTTCGCGTTCCGCGGCAAGTTCAGGGCCCGAGGAGCGGCGGTGAAGAGCCTTGAGGGGGATGTGATGGAATCGGTCATCGGGGCGCCTGAAGCAAGGTGAGTCAGCATGGACGTTGCCCTTCCCCTGGACAAGATGAGCGTCGAGGACAAGCTTCGCACGATCGATATCCTCTGGGAGGATCTGTCGCGGACGGCCGGCGGCGTTCCTTCTCCTGCCTGGCATCGCGACGTATTGGAGGCCCGCGAGAAGAGGATCCGGGAGGGCCGGGAGAAGTCCATCCCCGGGAAGGGGGCCGGAGAGGGCCTGCGCCCGGCGGAGCACGAAGCGCATTGAGCAGGAAGCGCGAATTGTGTAGGATCACGTCATGCCCGGCCTGAAGACGAGACCCCGGAAGACGGTCGAAGACTACATGATGCTCCCCGAGGGGGTCCGAGCGGAGCTCGTCGAGGGGGAAATCCTCATGTCGCCTTCGCCCAAGGCCCGTCATCAGCGCATCGCGCTCAACATCGCGACGGCTTTGAGGGAATTCGTGGAGAAACGAGGCTTGGGCCGGGTGTTCATCGCCCCGCTGGACGTGCATCTGCCATCGGGAAGCGTCGTGCAACCCGACGATCTCGTGGTTCTCAAGGGGAACGAACGCATCATCCAGGACTGGATCCGGGGGGTGCCCGATCTGGTGGTGGAGGTGCTTTCCCCGGAGAACACCGAGCGCGATCGGCTCGTCAAGCGGGGCCTTTACGCCGGAAACGGGATTGGGGAGTACTGGATTGCGGACGGCGAGGCTCGGGCAATCGAGGTCCTGAAGCTTTCGGGTGATCGATACGAGCCGCACGGTTACTTTGAGGCGGGAGACACCCTCACCTCTCCGATTCTCCAAGGCTTCTCCCTCCCCGTGCTCCAGGCCTTTGAGTAAGGCCTTCCTCTCGGCAAAGCACGAGACCCCCGCGGTTTGCCGCACCGTCCCGATCCCGCCTGATTTCACCTGCCGATGTCCTGGCAGGCTTGCATCCGTGAGGCGCTTGACGGTGTTCAATCGGGGTGCGACACTTCCCGGACGGGAGGGCATCGAATACGGCCGACCGGCCGCCCGATGAGGCCTTCGTCCAACAGCTTCTCACGGTGGGCCTCGTCACGGAGGCCCAGGTCAAGGACGCCATCCGCGAACAGGCCGAACGGGCCCCGAAGGGCGCCCCCGCCCCGCTGTCCCAGGCCCTTGTCGAACAGGGCGTGATCACCGCCGCCCAACGATAGGACATCGAGAAGAAGATCGAGCGCCAACGGAAAGAGGCCAAGCGCCTGGGCCCCCCCTCCAGTATCCCTTGGAACGCCCCTCGCCTCCGGCCTATAATGCCCCTCTTGACTGGAGAACCCCGCATGAGACGCTGGCTGATCCTCGTCCCCCTCCTGGCGCTGGGCGCCTCGGCGCGCGCGCCGTTCCGCCTCGAGGACCTCCTCCCCGAGACGACCCTCCTCTTCGCCGAAACCCCCTCCGCCGCCGCCTTCCGCGAGGCCTTCCGGAAAAACCCGCTCTCCCGGCTCGCCGAGGACGAGGAGGTCCGCCAGTTCATGGACGCCGCCCGCGAGGCGCTCCTGCGCGGCTTCAAGTCCTTCGCCGAGGAGTTCGAGAAGGAGACCGGGACGCCCTGGGACAAGGCCTGGGACCTCGCCTCGGGCCAGGCGGCCTTCGCCGTCCCCTCCATCGCCTCGGAGGACGGCCGCCAGCCGGACCTGGTCCTGTCGCTCGACTGCGCCGGCCGCCGCGGCACGCTCCTCAAGGCGGTCTCCTTCGTCCGCAGGACCTGCGAGAAGCGCGGCCTCAAGACCGAGACCTGGAAGGCCGGCGACGACGAGGTCCTCTCCGGCCGGATCGACCAGGACTTCTCCTGGCACCTGGCGGTCCTGGGCGACGCCCTCGTGGCCGCGACCTGGAAGGGGCGGATGGAGCAGGTCGCCGCCGCCCTCCGCGCGCCGCCCGCGGCGCCGCTGGGGAAGTCCGCGGCCCTCGCCCGGGCGCGCGGGAAGTCGGGCGCGAAGGAGGTCTTCTTCTACGCGGACCTCGCGGGATTCGTCAAGGGCGTGGAGGAGCGGCTGGGCGAGGACGAGAGGAAGGCCGTGCGGGCGCTCGGCCTCGACGGCTTCACCTTCGCCGCCGGCGGGCTGGCCTTCGGCGAGCCCTGCGCGGAGCGGCTCTTCCTGGGCACCTCCGGGAAGCCCCGGGGCCTGGCCCGCTTCCTCTCCCTCAAGGGCGCCGCCCCCGGCTTCGACGTCCCCCCCGAGGACGCCCTCCAGTTCCTCTCCTTCTCGATCGACACGGGCGAGCTCTACGAGACGTTCCTGGAGGTCGTCAAGGCCGCCGACGAGGCCGGCCAGGCCCAGCTCTTGGAGCAGATCGAGCAGTTCGAGAAGGAGGCCGGCTTCTCGCTCAAGGGCGACCTCTTCGCCGCCTTCGGCCCGCGCGTCTGGGCCTACTCCGCCCTCCCCCGCGAGGGCCTCGTGCCCGACAGCGTCACCTGCTTCGAGATCCGAGACGCCGCGAAGTTCGACAAGTGCCTCCAGGCCGCCCTCAAGAACCTCTCCGCCTGGCTGGGGACGATCGACTTCCAGGGGCGGAAGATCCACTACCTCAAGTTCGACGGGCCGGGCGACCCCGAGATCCGGTTGCCGCTCTCCTCGATCTACTTCATGCGCGAGGGCGACAAGCTCTTCACGACGGGCCTGGCCTCCCTGGCCGCGGGCTACGGGGCGGCCAACGCGCTCAAGCGCCACGTTCTCCGCGAGGGGAAGCCGCGGCTTTCCGCCGCCCCGGACGTCCGCCGGTGGCTGGACGGCAAGACGGGGGACGCCTCGCTCGTCCTCTACCTCGACCTCGAGCGCGGGTTCAACCTCGCCTACAACACGCTCGCCCCGATCCTCACGATGTTCCGGAGCCTCTTCCTCTCGATGGGCCTCCAGGCGGACCTCATGCGCCTGCCCCTGGGGGAGACCCTCGGCCGGCACCTGGGGCGGACGATCCACACGGTCCGCGTGGAGCCCGACGGCCTCCGGGTGGAAGGCCTCTCCCCCAGCGGCCTGACCGTCACGACCGCGGCCTACGCGGCCGCGGCGGCGGTGGTGCTCGCCCCGGCGGTGACCCGATCGATGGCCCAGGCCAAGACCTCCCGCTGCCTGGCCAACGGCTACGCGGTCTCCTTCGCGGTGGCCCAATACCGAACCGACAAGGGGAACCTCCCCTCCAAGACGGGGGCGGCGTTCCTGAAGGAGCTGGCGGACCTCCAGTACCTGCAGGGGGAGATGGCCTGCCCCCACGCCGGGAAGCCCGCCTACCGCGGCCCGGCGAAGGACATGAACCAGATGGCGGACACGGACGTGATCTTCTGCGACGAGCCGGGCAACCACCCGGACGGCTCGATCAACGTCCTGCGCAAGAACGGCGAGGTCGAGGCCCTGAAGCCGGACCACGCGGACCACAAGAAGGCCCTTGAGACGACGAAGGGGATCGAGTGAACCGGAAGGGCCGCGGGGACCGGGGATGAAGGATTACTCCGCCACCCGCAGGATCACCGTGTTGGAGGCGAGGCGGGCCGGCGGCAGAGGCATGCCCTCCGCGCGGCCTTTGACGGCCTCGCGGTAGGCGTCCGCCCCCGCGTTGTAGACGAAGCGCACCTGGCAGGGTCCGGGCTCCAGGCGGGCCGCGAGCATGGCGCGGCCGTCGCCCTGCCCGGCGTAGAGGTCCATCGTCTCCCCGGGCCGCACCAGGACCACCTCCGTCCCTTCCGTGGCCGGCAAGGCGGGCTCGGGGGCCGCCTCGAACGAGCGGCCTTTCTCGTCGGTCACCTCGAAGCAGGCGAACCGCGCGTACCTCGTCCCCCGGTCCCGCGCCAGGAGCAGGGCGCGGGGGCTGTCGTTGCGGAGGCGCACGTAGAACCACGCCGCCTCGCTGGAACGGAGCGGGCGGTCGGCGCCTTCGATCAGGAACCGGATCGGCTCTTCCGCGTCGGGGGGCGGGGGGGCGGAGGCCGTCCTCTCGGGGGCCGGCGGTTCCGGGGCGGGGGCGGGCGGCCTGCCATCGAGGAGGCGCGCGGCTCGCCCGGCGAGCGTCCGGTCGGGGGAGCGGGCCGCCTAGCGGAGCGCCGGGGCGGCCCGGGGGCCCATCGCGCGGAGCCCGTCCTCGCCCTCGCGGCGCACGTCCGGGTCCGGATCGGCCAGCTTCCGGAGGAGGCGGTCGGCCTTTTCCGCGTCCCGGCCCGCGGAGGTCGTGGACTCATCCGCCAGGAAGGCGGCCGAGGCGATCACCGCCAGGGCGAGCGCCGCCATCAGGACCGCGTTCAGCTTGTGCATGCCAGGGTGCCCGCGTCCATCGACTGTATTTTAGACGTACGAGCGGGCAAAACGTTCACGCGCTCCCGGAAAAAGGCCATAGGCCATGGGCCGCCGGCCGCGACGCGTCCGCTCCGGGGCGGGGATCCGCCGCGGCCCGGCTAGTCGAGCCAGTCCTTGTCCCTGAGCTTCTTCGGGAGGTAGTGGGTGGTCAGGTAGCGGAAGTCCTTGTTCGCCAGGGCGTCCAGCTCGTACTTGAGGCCGCTGGCGAGCATGTGCTTGATCTCCTGCTGCCACTCCTTCTTCCGGAACCACGGGTAGTCCAGGATCTCCTTGGCGCGGGAGATGTCGTTGTCCTTGAGCTTGAGGCCCACGTTCCTGGGGAGCTTGTGCTTCTCCGGGTCGCGGCTGGAGAGGCCCAGGAACTTGGCGTCGGGGATCGCCATGCGCTCGCTCTCGAAGGCCAGGTTGATCGATCCCTGCTTGACGACCGAGTAGATGTAGTAGCCCCAGGGGTCGTTGTCCACGAGGACGTAGACGGGCTTCTTCCATTCGTTGTGGATGCGCCGGCAGAGGCGCCGCACGCCGCGGGGGGGCTGGCCGTTGCCCGTGAGCAGGATGCAGTTGTGGCGCTTCCAGAACTTGTCCTCCGAGAGCCGGTTGAACTGCGTGGCCTTCTCGATCAGCAGGATGAAGTCGGCCCCGCACTTCTTGATGCGGATGTCCGGCTCCTCGACGATCGAGGGCACGGTGTGGCCGCTCTTCCCCGCCCTGGTGCAGTCGATGGCGTCGCCGTCGTCCACCAGGACCACGTTCCCCACGACGCTGCCGCGCCCCTCGGCGGCCACGTGCAGTTCCTCGCGGAGGGCCTCGAGCGCCACCTCCAGGTCCTCGATGATGGGGTCGCTCTCGTTCTGGTCGTCGAAGGTGTTCTCGGAGGAGTCCGTGAGGGTGTGCTTCGTGCGGTAGTAGATCTCCCGGAGCGACGTGGTGCAGTCCGCCCGCTGGAGCTCGGAGAGGGCGTCGGCCACGAGCATGGTCTGCATGAACT
>CAYNDR010000402.1:0-5916 GCA_964395295.1 uncultured Planctomycetales bacterium | reverse complement strand
ACCTCATGGTGCCCCGGCGGCCCCGTCGCCGCCCCTTTACTGTCTACCAAGGTGGGAACGAGGCCAGGAGCTTCCATTCCTTCGTGTCGTTGCGGTAGAACCAGGCCGTATACGCCGTCTTCTGATCCTCCACCGCGGCGCGCAGGAGGAAGCGGCACCGCTCGCCGATCTTCCAGGCGTAGGGGTACTTGCACTGGGCCCCCGTCCCCTCGCCGCCGAAACGGCCGATCTTCGCGTCCGGGTCGTTCCGGAGCACCTCCACCCGCCGGTCGGCGGGCACGACGTTCGGATCATCCCCCTTCGTCGGGTCCCACACTGAGAAGAGGACGATCTTGTCGTCCTTGCCGCGCAGTTCCTGGATGCCGAAGTAGCCCGTGTTCCACCCGCAGGCCATGAAGTAGCTCCCCGGCACGGACTCCTCCACCGCCATCTCGTGGTAGAAGAGCGTGGATTCCGGGGCGGTCCACCACAGGTGCACCGAGCGGGCGGCGCGGGGCGGAGCGTCCTGAGCCTGGAGGGGGAGGACCAGGGCGGCCAGGGCGGCCAGGAGCCGCGGGGTCATGTCCCGTTGTACGCGCTCCGTGCCCGGACGTTGGGCGGCTCCCTCCGGCTATTGCCCATGGCCTGAGATATCCCTGAATGCCTGCGATTGGTTGTTATGATGTAACCTTCCGGGGCCTTGGGGGCCAAGTCCATGGCAGTAGGGATGCCATGGTTTGCGCTGCCATGATCGGGTACCGGGCAACGAGGATCGCCATGGGCGAGCGGGCCGGCGATGAGGGCTTCGATTTCGAGGCCTTCACGCGCCAGTACTACAACACCATCCTGGCCTACCTGCTCTCGCGGACGCGCCACCTCGCGCTGGCCCAGGACCTCGCCCAGGAGACCTTCCTCCAGGCCTACCGCAGCCGGCAGTCCTACAATCCCGCCCGGGCGGGCCACCTGGACTGGGTGATGGGCATCGCCCGGAACGTCAGCGCCTATGCGGCCCGCCGCCAGGGCGCCCGCGCCCGGAAGATGACGTTCCTCGAGGCCGTCGTCGAGAAGGCCTGGCTGGAACGGGAGGGCGGCTTCGAGGAGGACGCGCGCCTGGCCGCGCTCCGCAAGTGCCTGGAAATCCTCACCGAGAGGGCCCGCCAGGTCATCGAGCTCCTCTACGAATCCGGACTCACCTGCGCCGAGGCGGCGGAGCGGCTGGGCATGGAAACGGGCGCCGTCAAGGTCGCGGCCTACCGCGCGCGCCAGGCCCTCCTGGAGTGCGTGCGCCGGCGGCTGGCCGCCGCCAGGGGGCCGTCATGACCGACCGCCCGACGGGGAACGGACCCTTCAACTGCGAGGAGGCCCGCGAGTCCTTCGCGTCCTACCTGGACGGCGAGCTGTCCCCCCCCGAGTGCGGGATGCTGGAGGCGCACCTGAAGTCCTGCGCCTCCTGCCGCGCGGAGGCGGAGGGCATGACCGCCCTGGACCGCGACCTCCACAAGCTCGCGGTCGAGGCGGAGTACGCCCTCGAGGACCGGATCCAGGCGATCCTGGCGGGCGCCCTGGTGGAAGATGAGGGCGGGGCGGGAGCGGTCCCGTCCGGGAGTTCCTCCACGCGCGTGCGCCTGGCCGCCTCCCGGCCGAGGCGCCTCCTCCAGCCCGTGCTCCTGGCCGCGGCCGTCCTCCTGGGCGTGGCGGTCCTGGTGGCCCTCTTCGCCTCCAGCTACCGCCGCCGGATGGACGACATGGAGGCCCACAAGGCCCGGCTGGAAACCGAGCTCCAGGAACGCGGGCAACAGACCGCCGAGGAGGACCTCCGCCGCAGCGAGACGGCCCGGAAGCAGGCCTTCGAGGAGATGAAGCGCCGCGAGGAGGAGCGCCTTTGGGCCGAGCAGAGGCTCAAGGAGATCGCCGAGTACGAGCGCGAGCTGGTCAAGGTCGTCGAACAGGCCGCCAAGGACCAGGAACGCAAGCAGTTCGAGGAGAACTTCCGGCGGTTCTGGGCGCAGGCCGAGGAGGAGCGCAAGAGGGCCGAGGAGGAACTCAAGCGCAGGGGGGAGGAGGAGGCCAAGGCCCGCGAGGAGCTGGCCAAGGCCGAGACGGCGCAAAAGGAGGCCGAGGAACGGGCCCGGGACAACGCCAAGGCCAAAGACGCCTCGACGACGAAGAAGCCTTCCACCGCCCCGCCCCGCGCCCCCCAGGCCGTGACCCCCCTGGAGCCGGCCGCCTTCCGGCTCGATCCCGTGAAGGTCGACCTGGCCGTGGGGATGGGCGTGGAGTTCCTCAAGGGCCGGCTCGATCCGATCCTGGATCCCAAGGCCGAGCCGCGCTCCCTCGAACTCGTCCTCTGGACGCTCGTCCACGCGGGCGTCTCCGAGAGCGATCCGGACTTCCAGCAGCTCCTCAAGGCCATGCTGGAGGGCCGCATCGAGCGGACCTACAACGCGGCGCTCCAGGCCATGCTCCTGGAGGAGCTCCACCGGGTGAAGTACCAGGTCCGGATCCAGCAATGCGCCCAGTTCCTCGTGGACAATCAATGCCAGAACGGGCAGTGGAGCTACGGGACGCCCTCCCTCTTCGCCAACGACGTCCACGCGGGCATGGGCCGGGACATGGCCACCGTGGCGGTGCGGACGCCGATCCGCGAGTACGATCCGGACGGCCCCCGGCTCAAGCCCAGGGTCAAGGCCTTCGTCCGCGTGTGGAAGAAGAGGGACGGGCCCGCCTCGGGGGACAACTCCAACAGCCAGTACGCCCTCCTGGGCCTGCGGGCCTGCCACGACGCCGGGATCGTGCTCCCGCAGGAGGTGATCCGCCAGGCGCACCGGTGGTGGCGCGATTCCCA
This sequence comes from uncultured Planctomycetales bacterium, assembly GCA_964395295.1. GTDB lineage: Bacteria > Planctomycetota > MHYJ01 > MHYJ01 > JACPRB01 > CAYNDR01. Next base: position 3,092 of record CAYNDR010000402.1, on the reverse strand, counting down.
GCACGACGACCCCAAGCGCCAACCCTCGGAAGGCCAGGGGTGGGGCTACGGCGGCCGGAACCAGGACCGCGCCTACGGCTCGATGACCGCCGGGGCCGTGGGGAGCCTGGCCGTCTGCGACTACATCCTGCGGGAGGACTGGCGGAAGGACCGGGCGCTCCAGAAGGGCCTCCTCTGGCTGGCCCGCCACTTCGAGGTGAAGGAGAACCCCGAGAAGGACAACCCCGCGCAGTGGCTTTACTACTACCTGTATGCCCTGGAGCGGGCCGGCGTCCTGGCGGGCGTGGAGAAGCTGGGCATCCACGACTGGTACGCGCGGGGCGCCCGCGCCCTCCTGGAGGCCCAGCAGCAGGACGGCTCCTGGCAGGGGGGCCAGCCGGTGCAGGACACCTGCTTCGCGGTCCTCTTCCTGCGGCGCGCCACCCGCCCTCTGGTGGACGTGGAGACGGGAGACGGCAAGAAGCGTTGAGAGTCGTGATATAACCGGCGCTTGTCATGGAGAAAGGATAGGGCCATGAAACGGATCCTCGCGCTGTGGCTGATGGCGGCGATCCCCCTGGCCGCCCAGGACATCAATCCGGCCAAGTCGGGGAAGGTCGACCAGGCGAGGGTCGACGCCGCGATCAAGAAGGGGGTGGAGTACCTGAAGTCCAAGAACTCCGAATTCATGAACACGTTCGGCCACGTGGACCGGCAGATGTCCGACTGCGAGCTGGTCCTGCTGACGTACGTGACGGCGGACGTGCCGATCACGGACCCGGCGGCGAAGGAGCTCTTCGACGACATGATGAAGCGCAAGCCGGAGGCCACCTACTGCACGTCGCTCCAGGCGATGGTGCTGGAGGAGGTCGACCGGGTGAAGCACCAGCACCGGATCGCGCAGTGCGCGCAGTTCCTGGTGGACAACCAGAGCGCGCAGGGCTTCTGGGGGTACGGGGAGCCGACGCAGGCGGTGGAAAACTTCACGCCCACGACGACGTCGAATCCGGTGGCGACCCAGCCGAAGGGGGCGAAGGTGTACGAGGACCCCGGGGTGTCGTCGGCGAAGATCAAGCCGAGGGTGAAGAACCGGATCGCGGTCAAGAAGACGCGGGACGGGAATCCCAACGACAACTCGAACTCCCAGTACGCCGCGCTGGGGGTGCGCGCCTGCCACGACTCCGGGATCATCATCCCGAGGGACGTGACGGCCCTGGCGGTCAAGTGGATCCGGACCTGCCAGAAGAACGAGTCGAACGCGAAGGCGGAGCCGCTGGACCTGGACACGCTGATCGGGGGAGGGGGCGGGGGGGGAGGGGGGACGGGGCCCGGATCGACGGCGACGGCGCTGAGGGTGGTGGCGGCGCCTCAAGGGTGGTGCTACCGGGACCACGACGACCACAAGGCCTACGGCTCGATGACGGCGGGATCGATCGGGAGCCTGTGCATCTGGATGTACGTCAACGACAACGACGAGGGCCGGAACAAGTCCTGGAAGCGGGACAAGGACGTGCATAAGGGGCTCCAGTGGATGAACAAGAACTGGAGCGTGACCTGCAACCCGGGGCCCTACGAGCATGCCGGGATGGAGGAGAACTCCCAGCACTGGTACCATTACTACCTGTATGCCATGGAGCGGGTGGGGATGCTGTACGGGACGGAGACGATCGGGTCGCACGAGTGGTATCCCGAGGGCGCCAAGGAGCTCCTCAACACCCAGAAGGACGACGGCTCCTGGGAGAACGCCCGGAACACCTGCTTCGCGATCCTGTTCCTGAAGCGGGCCACGCGGCCGCTGGTGGCCACCCACGCGGCGGGCGGGCCGAGGTAAGGCGTGAAAAGACGCATGACGTCGTGATATAACCGGGACCTGATGAGGAGAAAGGACTGGCCATGAAACGGACCCTCGCGCTGTGGCTCGTGGTGGCGATCCCCCTGGCCGCCCAGGACATCAATCCGGCCAAGTCGCAGAAGGTCGACCAGGCGAAGGTCGACGCCGCGATCAAACGAGGGATCGAGTACCTGAAGGGCAAGAACTCGGAGCACACCAACATCTGCCACGACCACAAGAGCCCGAAGACGAACACGGAGCTGGTGCTCCTGACGTACGTCACGGCGGACGTGCCGGTCACGGACCCGGCCGCCAAGGAACTCTTCGACTTCATGATGAAGAGCCGGCTGGAGGCGACCTACTGCGTGTCTTTGCAGGCGATGGCGCTCGAGGAGATCGACCGGGTGAAGCACCAGGGCCGGATCGCGCAGTGCGCGCAGTTCCGGGTGGACAACCAGAGCTCACAGGGGTACTGGGGCTACGGCGAGCCCACGTCGGCGGTGCCCAACACGCCGCCCACGACGTCGACGGATCCCGTGGCCACGCGGCCCAAGGGAGCGCGGGTCTACGAGGACCCGGGCGTCTCGATGGGGAAGATCAAGCCGAAGGTGAAGAGCCGGATCGCGATCAAGAAGACGCGGGACGGGGAACAGAACGACAACTCGAACTCGCAGTACGCCGCGCTGGGGATGCGGGCGTGCCACGACTCGGGCATCATCATCCCGAAGGACGTGACGGCGCTGGCGATCAAGTGGATCCGGGGCTGCCAGTCCAACGATTCGAGCGCGAAGGCGGAGGGCCTGGACCTGGACAACAAGATCGGCGGCGGGGCGGGCCCCGGCTCGACGGTGGCGGGGTTCCGGGTGGTGGCCGCGCCGCAGGGATGGTGCTACCAGGACAACGGCGATTCGTACGGATCGATGACCGCGGGATCGATCGGGAGCCTGGTCATCTGGCTGTACATCAACGACAACGACGAGGGCCGGAACAGGTCCTGGAAGCGGGACAAGGACGTGCACGAGGGGCTCCAGTGGGTCAACAAGAACTTCAGCGTGACGGAGAATCCGAACAAGGAGGCGTGGTACCTTTACTACATGTATGCCCTCGAACGGGTGGGGATGCTCTACGGGACGGAGACGATCGGATCGCATGAGTGGTATCCGGAGGGGGCGAAGGTGCTCCTGGAGAACCAGAAGGACGACGGTTCCTGGAACAGCGCCTGGGACACCAGCTTCGCGATCCTGTTCCTCAAGCGCGCCACGCGGCCGCTGGTGGCCACCCA
>CAYNDR010000401.1:0-5921 GCA_964395295.1 uncultured Planctomycetales bacterium | reverse complement strand
GCGTGATCCAGGGGACCTTTATCCTGGGCTCCGCCCTGGCCGGCGCGGCCGGCGTGCTCTACGGGATGAGCTACCCGCAGGTCGATCCGATGGCGGGATTCGTCCCGGGCATCAAGGCGTTCGTCGCCGCCGTTCTCGGCGGGATCGGCAGCCTGCCCGGCGCGTTCCTGGGTGGGTTCCTCGTGGGCGAGGCCGAGACGCTGACGGCCGCTCACTCCAGCTTCCGGATCTCCTCGGCGACCTCGCCGGCCTTCGGGAACCTCCCGGCCTTGGCCATGGTGAAGACGGTCTTGCCGTCCACGATGACGTCGAATCCGCCCGGATTGTCGGCGGCGAGCTTGGCCTCGACGTTGTACTGCTTCTTGATCTCGGCCGCCACACGGGCGGCCTCGCCCTTGTAGCTCCCTCAGGAGGAGCAGTACCGGATGAGCGCCTCCGAGACGGCCCTGGGCTTGGAGGCCTCCGGCTTGGTGGAGACGGACGGGGCCTTGGGCGCGGCCGGGGGCTTGTCGGCCCCGTCGCACCCTGCCAGGAGCCCTCCGACCACGGCGCATACGGCGATGACGGTTCTCATGAGTTTATTCCCTCAAGAATCACGGTTACTCTATCAAAATAACGCCCGATAATCCAAGCGCGCATCCAGGAATCCGGAGCCGCCTCCATTCCCGGAGGGACGGGATCTTCAGCAGTCTTCCCACGCCAAGACTCGAAGCGCGCCGCGAATCCCCAAGAAACGCCGTAACGGGGGCCGCCCGGCATCACCCTAAGGCATGGAGAATCAAGGGAGCGCCCCCCGCGGTTCTCCAATCCTGGTCTTTGATTCCGCCGCCCCGAACGCATGGCCCGATGGCGCCGGTTCCCATGGCAGGGGCCCGGCCTCCTGGAACGGGATCTGCAGACGTTCGATGGCCTGCCCCGTCGGACGCGTCAGGAGGAGAACGCCATGCAATGCATCGCCGCCCCCCTGATCCTGGGCCTCTTCATGGCGTCCGCTTCGGCCCGGGGCGCCGATCCCGAATTCGACGTGGACGTCACCCTCACCAACGACTTCGACAAGGACCTGACCGGCCTCCCCGTCTTCGTCCAGGTCTTCCGCGTCTTCGGCCGGGGCGTGGACTACGCGAAGTTCAACCGCGGGGGATTCCACGTCTACGACGACAAGGGCGCCGAGGTCCCGTTCATGCTGCGCCCGGTGCCGCCGGACTTCAGCCTCGCGAACGACGAGATCGTCCTGGCGATCCCGAAGATGGCCAGGGGCGAGTCCCTGACGTTCCGCTTCACGAACACGTCAGACAAGAGCGCCGGGGCGACGCCGTACGACGTGGAGCGCCTCCTCGCGAACGCCAACAACCAGGTCCCGAACGGCGGCTTCGAGAAGGGGGCGGAGGGCTGGACCGGCGGCAAGGTGGTGACGGACGCGGCCCGGTCGGGAAAGGCCTCGCTCCTTCTCGAGGCGCCCGGCTCCGGCGGCCAGGCGGCGTTGACCTGCGACAAGCCTCTCTCCTTCGTCAAGGGCCGGAACTACTACTTCGCCGTCTGGGCCAGGTGCGAGAACGTCGTGCGCCGGACCTGGCGTTACCACATGCCGTGGGCCCTGGCTCCCATCTCGGGGCGCATCACCCTGAGCGGCGATCCGCTGATCTTCCCGGAATACGACGCCAACGTGGACAAGAACCACCTCATCCGGCTGATGGACAACCGGGACTGGTACAGCTACGGGAACAACGTCCTCTCGACCCTCTGCGTGCCCGCGCCCGCCCTGAACACCTGCCAATCCACGCTGTCGCTGAACCTGGCGCAGGAGCCCATGCCCTACCTGGACGCGGGGAAGCCCGCGCGGATCTGGATCGACGAGGTCATGCTCTTCGAACAGCCGGCGGTCGCCGTCAGCTGGGAGCGTATCCGGAAGAAGCTGGTCCCGGACGGCTTCTTCTTCTACCGGCGCGCGCCGACCTGCCTGAGCCCCACGCTCTACTCGATGCCCCCCCTGGACCCGCCGCGCCCCTGCGAGAGGATCAAGGCCATATCCGAGTCGGCGGCCCTCGGGGAACGGAAGACCGTCACGCTGGGCATCCATACTCCCCGACCCATCCAGGGGCTTTGCCTGGAGCCGGGCGACCTCGCGGGCCCGGACGGCGCTTCCCTCGGCACGGCCGCCTGCGAGATCGAGTTCTATTACACCCCGACGGAGAACTACGCCGCCGGCGGCGGCCGCCTCGAGGGCTGGGTCATCGACGGCAACGCGCCGCGGGACCTGGACCGGCCGGGATTCGTGGACTACCTCCTCGGCTACCGCATCGCGGCCGGCGCCGTCCCCGGCGGGTACCGGGGCGCGGTGAAGGTGAAGGGCGACGGCCGCGTCCTGGGGGAGATTCCCCTCGAGCTGGAAATCGTCCCCTTCCCGCTCAAGGTCGTCAAGGACCGTTTCGCGGGCCTCATCTGGAACGCCGGCTGCGGCCCCGAAAGGCCCGGCGTCACGGCTCCCGGCCGGGGACCGGATTTCTACCGCTATTATTCCCGCTGCAACTTCACCTACCTCATGATCTTCGGCAGTTTCCTTCCCTTCCGGGGCCAGGGGACCGAGGTGGACATCCCCCAGCTCGCCGCGCAGGTCCGGGAAATCCGCGACCTCGCGGGCGTCACCGCCGGCGTGGGCCTCTACCCGGATTGCCGGATGGACGGGAAAGCCAACGGGCTGTGGCCCCGGAGCGGGAACAATCCCGAGGCCTACCGCGCGAGGGCGAAGGAGATGGACGAGGCCCTCGCCAGGGAGGGACTGCCGCGCCTGGTGTACATGATCTGGGACGAGCCGCGTTCCTGCGATCCCGCGAAGTTCGGCATCCTGAAGGGCACCGGCTCCGTGAGCACCTCCGATATCTGCTTCAAGGAATGCCTGGAATCGATCAGGCTGGGGCTCTTCACGCATCCCAACGTGGACGGCCCGGGATGCGACTACGGCCCCATGTTCCGCCGGTACGCCCGGGCGTGCGGGGGAAACGTCGGGTGGGACAACCAGTACGGCCCGCTGTGCCATCGCTACCAGACGAGCCTCATGCTCCCCCACGGCGCCTCCGGCATCAGCACCTGGCACTCGGCCTACTACATCGCGTACCACCCGGGCTTCAAGGCCTTCGTCCGCAATCCGACCATCGTCGGCGCGGGAGAGGGCATGATCGACTTCCGCTATTTCGAGACGCTGAAGGACGCCATCGCCGCGGCCAGGGCCAGGAACGCCGCGAAGCCAGAGGTCGAGGCGGCCGAGAAGTACCTGAAGGAGATCATGGACTTCTGCACCGACGATTTCCACTTCATGAGCGACAAGGAGATCTTCACCTACAACGGCGGCCCGGAGCGCTGGGGCGACGACTGGTTCTACGAGAGGTGGCGGACGGCCCTGCGGAACCACACCCTGGCCATCCTGGCGCGCCTTCCCGGCGGACTGCCGGGGCCGGCGCCCCGGAGGTGACCGCCGCGCCCTGAAACCGCCCGCGCGCCGGAGCTGTATTCCCCCCCGATGAACGACACGCCGGCCGTCCGGACCGAGAACCTGCACAAGTCCTACGTCCTCGGCGCCGCCGCCGTGGGCGCCCTCCGCGGGATCGACCTCGCCGTGGGGCGCGGCGAGTTCGTCGCGGTCATGGGCCCCTCCGGCTGCGGCAAGACCACGCTCCTCAACCTCGTGGGCGGGATCGACACGCCCTCCCGCGGATCGGTCTGGGTCGACGGCGTCGAGATCTCCCGCCTCGGGGACGACGCCCTGGCGGACCTCCGCCGCGACCGCATCGGCTACGTCTTCCAGTTCTACAACCTCATCCCCACGCTCACCGCCCGCGAGAACGTGGAGACGCCCATGCACTTCGGGGGCCGCCCCCGCAAGGAGCGCCGCGAGCGCGCGGCCTCGCTCCTGGGGCGCGTTGGCCTGCTCGACCGCGCCGACCACAAGCCCTCGGAGCTCTCCGGCGGGGAGCAGCAGCGCGTGGCCATCGCCCGCGCCCTGGCCAACGGTCCGGCGCTCGTGCTCCTGGACGAGCCCACCGGCGACCTCGACAGCGCCACCGGCCGGGAGATCATGGGCCTCCTCCGCGCGCTCAACCAGGAGGAGAAGGTCACGATCCTCGTGGCCACCCACGACCCGATGGTCGCGGGCCTCAGCTCCCGCGTGGTCCGCCTCCGCGACGGCCGCATCGAGACCGACGGGCGGGAGACGCCGGCGTGATCTTCCGCTACGTCCTGCGGAACTTCGCCCGCCGCAAGACCCGCGCCGCCATGGGCGTGCTGGGGGTCTTCTGCACGCTCGCCCTCCTCACCGCCGTCCACGTGGGGCTCGAGTCGGTGGCCGTCTCGTACGTGGACCTCGTGTCGCTCCAGGCCGGGAAGGCGGACCTCCTCGTCCGCCGCTCGGGGACCGACTGGTTCCGTCCCGAGGCGTTCGGCGAGTCCGACATCGCCGCGAAGATCGGCGGCCATCCCCGCCTCCGCGGCCTGAGCCCCCGCCTCGCCGGCGTGGTCCCGGTGGCCGATGGCGGCGAGATGCGCTTCGCCCTCGCCGTGGGCATCGATCCCGCGCGGGAGCGCGAGCTGGGGATCGACGGCTTCACGCCCTGGCCCTCGCTCGGGCCGGGTTCCTGCGCCCTTTCCGAGGCGCTGGCCGGGCATCTCAAGGGGGACTCGGTCACGATCGGCGGGACGGAGCTGAAGAAGGCCGGGACGATCGCCCGCCAGCTCGTCTTCCCCCAGCACATCCGCGACTATGTCGTGATGGACCTCGCCACGGCGCGGAAGGCGCTGGACGAGGCGACGGGCGTCCACGCGCTGGCCGGCGCGCTCCGCGATCCGAAGTCCTACTACGACGCGCGCGACCTGCGCAAGAGCGTGCAGGCCCTCAAGGACGCGGGCGAGGCGATCGCGGAGGAGCTGGGGCCGGACTACGCCGTCTCGCTCCCCAAGGCGGAGGCGATCGCCGCGTTCCAGGCGGTGAGCGTGCCCCTCCGGGCGGTCTTCGGGATCTTCGCCATCGTGGCGCTGGCGATCACGGCAATCCTGGTCTACTCGCTCGTCTCGGTGAGCGCGGAAGAGCGGATGCGGGAGCACGCGATCCTGAGGACGCTGGGGGCCAAGCGGCGGCACGTCTTCGGGATGGTGCTGGCGGAGTCGGCCGCGCTGTGCCTCCTGGGCGTGGTGCCGGGGGCGCTCTGCGGGGCGCTCTGCGCGCGGGCGGTCCTGGCCCTGGTGGGGCTGGCGATGGGAGGGGGCGCGGGGGCGATCCCGCTGGAGTTCTCGGGGGGCACGCTCCGCCTCTGCCTGGGGGCGGGGGCCCTCGTGGCGGTGGCGAGCGCCCTCATCCCCGCGATGCGGTCCACGCGCCGGCGGATCGTGGACTCGCTCGATCCGCTCCGGCGCGGCCAGATCGCGGCGAGGACCGCGGGCGACCGCGGCGTGAGCCGGCCGCTCCTCCTCGGGGGGCTGTCCCTCTCGGCGATCTCGGGCGTGGTCTTCTTCCTCCTGCCCGGCGCGGTGGTTTCCGGCGACCCCTCGCTCATCGGCGCGGTGGCGCTGGGGCTCCTGGCGCTCCTGCTGGTGGGGCTGGCGATGATCGCCGCGGCGGCGGCGCCGCTGGTGGAGAAGCTCGTGCTGGCGGCCGGCGGCGGCCTCTTCGGCCCCGCGGCGGAGCTGGCGGGGCGGAACCTGGCGCGCCACCGTCGGCGGAACGCCACGACCTCGCTCATGTTCGCGCTCTCGGTGTCCTTCGTGCTCTTCCTGGCGAGCCTGGTGGCCCTCTTCAGCCGCACGGCGCTCTCCTTCATCGACCGCAAGGTGGGATCGGACCTGCGGAGCATGCTCGGGGACGTCGGCGGGCCGGGCTTCGAGGAAGCCCTCAGGGAGGTCGAGGGGGTGGGGCCGTCCGCCCGGGCGGTCTTCCT
>CAYNDR010000400.1:0-5952 GCA_964395295.1 uncultured Planctomycetales bacterium | reverse complement strand
TAGGCGTGGTGGACGGTCCAGACCTGGGTGGGCTTGACGCCGGGGTAGCGGGAGTTGAGCATCCGACAGAGGCCCACGGTGAAGACGCGCGGCGTGCCGCGGAACTCCCGCGTGCGGACCTTGACGGAGACGTGGTACTGGCGGAAGGATTGGACGGCGACCTTCTGGCGGAGGCGGGCGTAGCGGCCCTTGGGGTCCCGAACGACCATGTCGGGGGAGACGGTCTCGTCCCTCCAGTCCCACTTGGGCTTGAACGAGACCGGCGGGTTCTGTTCCAGCCGGGCGGCGCCGCCGCGGACCACGAAGAGGGCGTCGCGCACGGGGAGCCCCTCGGCGAGGTTCGGGTCCTGGGCGAGCAGATTCTCGGAGTGACCGAGCTGGAAGAGGGCGGGGACGATCCCGAGGCCGTTCTCCTTCGCGGCCGCCTTGACGCGCTCGACGTTCCGGAAGTAGGCCGCGTCCATGAGCGGGAGCTTGGCGAAGCCGGCGTCCTCGATCAGGACCGCGTTGTAGCCGGCCTTGACCGCGCGGCGCATGAGCCCTTCGAGCTTGGCGACGTTCTTTTCCTCGCGGAGGTCGAGCGGGAAGTAGAACCAGCGTTCGCGGAGCTCCATGGGGCCGAGGGGGGGCGCCTGGGGGATGCCGCCGCATCCCGCGAGGACGGAAATCAGGGTGAAAGCCGCCAGCCTCTTCATGGGGTCCGTATTTCTACCAAAAAATACGCGGATGGACCATGATTGGCGTCGTGATGGACGGGCGGCAGACGTTCCCCGGGGCCGGCGCCCCGTTCATCTGGGAACGATGCGCCATTCCACCAGCGAGGCCGACGTGAACCGGATCGCCTCCGTGAATGCGCCCGTCCCATCGCGCGCGGAGTGGAGCCAGAGGCCGTCGCCGGCGGAGAAGGTGCCGTCCGTCAGGACGCGGCGCTCGACCGTGTAGTCCGCGAAGGGGAGGTTGTCCACCGTCAGCGTGATGCGTCCAACCTCGCCGGGGGGCGGGGCTTCATGGAAGAAGAGCACCGTCACGGCGGTCGCGCCCTTGCCCCCCAGGATCATGGGCTTCCCGGCAGGGGACTGCGCGGAGACGGCCAGGATTGCCGGCGTCTCGTAGAGCCGCTCGTAGGCGTGGTAGACGCAGGTCGCCGGTTTCGGCCGGACGGGGCCGGCTTGGAGCAGGCCCAGGCCGCCGGGCGCGGCGATGATGTCGCGGACCAGCGCCCGGTGCGAGAGCTTTACGTCGAAGAGCATCATGTACTCAAGGGCTTTCGCATGGTGGATGGCGGCGGTCATGTCGTCGAACTCCGGGCCGCCGTCGAGGACCATGCCCCATTCGGGGACGTGCAGTTCCGCTGCGGGCCTCAAGGAGTCGCGGAGGGCCTTGGCCTTGCCGAGGCGCTCCACCCATTGGATCTCCGGGACGTCCTGGTAGACGTGGAAGCCGAGGAAGTCGAGCCGCGCCCCGCCGAGCCCGGAGAGGAAGTCCTGGAGGAAGGTGGGGTCGGCCTCGCCGGGGACCCACGCGAAGCTCGCGGCGCCGACCTTGACCGCCGGCCCGAACTCGGCGTCCAGCGTCGCGGCGCAGGCCTGATACATGGCAAGGAACTGCGCCCGCGAGCCGGTCCAGAAGTAGGTCAGCGGCAGGTCGGGTTCGTTGCCGATCTCGACGTACGTCAGAGGCTTTGACAAACCTCCGGCGAACGTCCCCTTCACGTGCATCACCACGCGCTTGACGACCTCGGCATAGACGGCGTTGTCCGCGGGGGGGCTCGTGCGGATGCCGTTCGAGAATGACAGGTTCGAGTCCGCGAGATAGTGGTTGTGCGCCGTGTTGGGATTCTGGTTCGACGCGAGCGTGAAGGGAGTGTAGTCGAAGCAGAGATAGGGCTCGGCGCCGCAGGCCTCGACCGCGGCGATCGCCGCGTCGAGATAGGCGAAAATGTAGTTCGCCGGATCCTGCGCGCCCGCGACCGTGTTCGGCCCCCGATAGAACTCGCGGGAGCAGTTCCGGAGCTGGTTGACGTCGGTCGAATAGGAGGCCGGCTCGGGGGCCATGATCGGAACGGGGCCGATCTCCCAGCGGCCCACGCAGAGGCGCCAGGATTTCACCGGGACCTGGGAGACCAGGGGCGCGAAGGCGGGGTCGTCCAGGAAGCGGAGCACGGTGGGGGAGAGGTCGTAGTGGCCGCGGTGGATCGGGGGCATCGCGAGGGCGGAGGAGGAGGCGTCGAGCGCGGCGCTGCGGTCGAGGAAGACGAGGCCCGCGTTCCCGATCGTAGCCGCCGCGGTCGCCTGGCTCCCCGGGATCGAGGCCCGGAGGAGGACGGGCCCGGCCGCGCCGTCCGCGACCGAGTCCCAGAGGAACGTAAAGGCCCCCGGGGCGGGGCGAGCCTTCGTCGTGGCACAGCCGGGGGCGGGGAGGGCGCCGGTCCACGTGGCCCCGCCGTCGGCGGAGACGGCGAAGGAGACGTCCCACGCGCCGTTCCCGGCGAGGGTGTAGGCCACGGGGACGGCGCCGTCGAGCGTCCCCCCGGGGACGGAGATCCCGGGGGTCGCCGAGGGGGAATCGTCAGAACTGCCGCCCCGGCCGCAGGCGGAGAGGAGGGCGACGGAAGCCGCCAGGATCGCGCGCCGCATGTCCCCAATTACCGCCGCGGGCCGTTCCGGTTTCAGGGCCGCAGGTCGAGGGCGCCCCGGAACCCCACGATCGCGCTCTCCTTGTTGGGCAGGCTCGTGGGTGCGGTGACCGCGTCGCAGGCCTCGGGCGGGTCCATCCACGAACCGCCCCGCAGGATGCGGTAGCCGTCCAGGCCGGTGTGGAAGGTCGTCGCGTAGCTGTCGAGCGTCCACTCGGCGGCGTTCCCGGCGAGGTCGCACGCCCCGTAGGGGCTTGCGAACTTGGCGAAACTCCCCACCGGGGCGGTTTGGGCGAAGCCGTCCTCCTCGCCGTCGAAGTTGCAGCGGAAGACCCCTCCCGCGTCGGGCGCCTCGTCGCCCCACGGGTATTTCCGCTCGGGGAGGGGATTGGGGACCTTCTTCGAGCCGTCCCCGTCCAGGAAGTGGCCGCCGCGCGTGGCCTTGACCATCTCGGCCTCCGCGGGGAACCGCAGGCCGCACCACTCCAGGAACGCCGCCGCGTTGTACCACGACACGCACGTCACCGGCCGGTCGGTCCGGCCGGGGAGGATCTTGAAAGCCCCGTCGTCCGCCTTCTCGATCCCGCACCACTCGGCGTTCGCCATCTTGGGGTTCCAGCCGCCGCCCTTGCGGCACGCCTCGTTGAGATAGTCCGCGTACATCCCCACCGTGACCTCGAACTTGGCGAGGCAGAAGGACGGAAGGTCGGCGGTGTCCACCGGCGCCCTGGTCTGGTCGTGGCCCGCCCCCGGGACGGCCTTCATCGTGAACTTCCCGGCGGGGACGAGCACCATCGGGATCGCGCGGACGCGGAACGAGGCGGCGTCGAGGCTCCCCACGCCCAGCTGTTCCACGCCCCACCAGACGCTCCGCTTCCGGCCCGGCGAGTCCACCAGGCCGTGGCCGTTGCCGCGGAGCTGGGCCGGCGGGAGCGGGCGCCAGGTCTCGCCGCGGTCCCGGCTGTAGCGGATGAAGACGTGCGCGGGCGCGTCCTTGATCTCGTACTCGATGGCGATCCGCGGGCCGGCGGCCTCGGTCTCCTCGCGGGCGACCTTGACGTCGCGCACCTCCAGCCACTGGGCCGCGAGCGGGGCGGGGAAGGAGGCGAGAAGGGCGAAAGCGGCCGTCCACGCCAGGCGGGTGTCGATCATGGCGCCTCACACGTTGTCCGGGACGATCCAGGGGTCGCGGTACCGGGCGCGCTTGAGGAGCGCGTTGGCCGCGGGCGAGTCCGGGAAGGTCTCCGTCTTCGGATCGAACGCAAGCTTCAGGTTCCCGGCCTTCCAGGCGATGTTGGCGAGGTGGCAGATCAGCGTGGAGTAGTGGCCCTGCTCCACGTCCGAGGCGGGCGTCTCCCGGGACCGCACGCACTGGAGGAAGTTCTCGATGTGCAGGTTGTCGGCCTGCCGGCCGAAGCACTGCTGGACCACCTTGGCGCTTTCGTCGTAGACCTGCCAGCCGCCGCCGTGGCGCCCGAAGGTCATGCAGGCCTGGGTGCCCAGGATCTCCACCTTCGTGGCGCAGAAGGGCCAGTCGGGGAAGAGGTCGCCGTCGCGGATGTTCGCGGCGATCTTGTGCATGTAGGGCGTCCAGAGGGCGGCCTGGAAGAGGAGCGTGAAGCCGTCGTACTCGTACGTGGCCAGCTGGGTATCGGGCGTGTCGCGGCCGTCCTTGAGGCCGAAGATGCCGCCGGCGTGGGTCACGTTCTTCGGGGCCGCGGGATCGCCCATCAGGTAGCGCATGAGGTCCAGCTGGTGGACGGCGTCGCCCGCGATGGGGCCGCAACTGTACTCCCACAGGTTGAGCCACTGGCGGCCCGTGGTGTAGGGCGGCTTGGCCGCCGGGCCGCACCAGAGGTCGTAGTCGAATCCCTCGGGGACGGGGACCTCGGGGCCCGGCTTCTGCGGGGCGTGCCGCATCATGTTGTAGACCCGCACGAGGTGGACGTCGCCGAGCTTCCCCGACTTGATGAACTCGCGCGCCTCCTTCACGTAGGGGGCACTGCGGCTCTGGGTGCCCACCTGGACGACGCGCTTGTACTTGCGGGCCGCCTCGACCATCTTGCGGCCCTCCCACAGGCTGTGGGCGAGCGGCTTCTCCACGTAGACGTCCTTGCCCGCCTGGCAGGCGAGGATGGAGCCGAGCGCGTGCCAGTGGTCCGGCGTGGCGTTGATCAGGACGTTGACCGCGGGGTCCTCCAGGATCTTGCGGAAGTCCTGGACGACCTTGGGATTGCGCCCCTGGGCCTCCATGATCGCCTCGCGGGCCCGCGAGGGGCGCCGCTTGTCCACGTCGCAGAGGTACGCGATCTCAACGTCTTTCTGTTTGGCGAAGCGTTCGGCGAGGAAGGTCCCGCGGCCGCCGAGGCCCATGACCCCAGCGACGACCTTGTCGTTGGCCGCGTAGCCTTTCGAGGAGGCGGCGGAAACGGCGAGGGCGGCGGCGGACCGCTTCACGAACTCGCGGCGGTTGAGGAGCGCCATGGGGGTCCTCCTTGGAGAAGGATTTCCTGAATGCCCCGACCTATCTAATGTACGGGAGAACTCCGTCCGGGGGGTGCAGGTCAATCGCTTTCGGAGGGCCGGTTATGAAACACCCGCCCGGGGTCGTGGCCCGAAGGCCACTTCCAGCGAGCGGGGGGGAATTCGCGCTCTTGGGCGACCCTATACGGGTTGCCTGAGAAGAGTATCGTCCACAACTGGTCATCTGTCAAACGCCGAGAACCTTCTGGATCGGCTACGGTTGGATTGTTGCAGTTGTGCTGCCGGGGGCGGGCTAGAATGTGAGGGTGACGACGATGATGATATCCGCCGCGGGGATTCTGTCGGCCTTCCTGGCCGGCCAGGCCGGCGCGGCGCCGAAGCCGGAAGCGTTCGAACGCCGCTACCACGTCAGCCTCACCTGCCGGGCCGTGGAGGCCGATCCCGCGCTCCTTCCCGCCGCGCGCGCGGCCGGCGTGGACGAGGTCTGGCTGCTGGGGTATCTCTACGGCCATTGGGTCGACGGGCCCGACCGCATCCGGGCCTGCGCCGAGCGGGCCCGGGCGCTCGGCCTGAAGGCGCACGTGGTCAACCTTCCCCTCGGCCACCCGGGGGACTCCCTCGGGGGGCGCGACGGCGTCTATCCGCTCACCCCGCCCGCGGGCTGGCGCATGGCGGAGGACGTCCGCGGGAAGCGCTTCTGCGGCACGTCCCTGCACCCGCCGGCCGTGGAGGAGAACGCCGCGGCCGTGAAGGCGCTCGCGGCGGCCGGGTTCCGGCGGGTGATCCTCGACGACGACTTCCGCCTGGCCGTCTCCCCGGGCGGCATCGGCGGC
>CAYNDR010000399.1:0-5952 GCA_964395295.1 uncultured Planctomycetales bacterium | reverse complement strand
CCTTGGGGTGGCGTATCACGCCCGCGGCGCGCCCCCCCTACGTCTGAACCACAGCATGGAGGGATTGAGCCATCGGGCCATTGCAGGCCCCCTCCCCCTCGGGGGCCGGGGGGGGATCCTCAATGGATTGACGCGCGGGGGGCCCGGCTGACATAATCGCCCCCATGAAGTGCCTGATCCTGGGGGCCGGCTACGCCACGCGGCTCTACCCGCTCACGAAGGACCGTCCCAAGCCCCTCCTCCCCGTGGCGGGGATCCCCATCCTCCAGCGCATCTGCGAGCGCGTCCTCAAGGTGAAGGGCGTCGACCGGATCTACCTGGTCACCAACCACCGCTTCGTGGGCCACTACTACAACTGGCTCCGCGACTACCAGGACCAGCGCGCCCTGCCCGTCCCCGTCGAGATCTTCGACGACCTGACCACCACCCCGGACGACCGGCTGGGGGCGATCGGCGACATCCAGTTCGCCATCCAGAACGCCCGGATCGACGACGACCTCCTGGTCATCGCCGGGGACAACCTCATCCAGTTCGACCTCCAGGACTGCGCGGACTTCGCCGAGTCGAAGGGCACGGCGGTGTGCCTGAAGGACCTCAAGGCGAAGAAGCTCGTCTCCCTCTACGGCGCCGTGGAGGTCAACAAGCAGGGGAAGATCGTCGACTTCGAGGAGAAGCCCCCCAGGCCGCGGACCACGCTCGTCTCGGTGGGGGTGTACCGCTTCCGCGGCGAGCACGTGCCGCTCTTCAAGCAGTACCTGGACGAGGGGCACAGCAAGGACGCCCCGGGCTTCTACCTCCAGTGGCTTTTCGGAAAGATCGACGTCTACGGATACGTCATCGATGGAGAGTGGTTCGACATCGGGGACATCGATTCGTACAATCTGGCCAACGAAGTGATGATGAAGGGGGGCGCATGAGGCGCTTGGCGGTGCTCCTGGCGGCGCTGTCCGGCTGTTATGGGTACGGCAACCCGTACGACACCTCCTCGGAACAGTCGGAGTACGGGGAGATGACGGAACGGAGCCTGGAAATGCGGCTCATCACCCCGGTGGACTACCCCCAGTCCGGCCAGAAGGCGTTCACCGATCCCGACCTCGAAGGCTGGCGCGACACGGTGCTGGCCACGGCCTCCGGCGACACCCTCTGGCGCCTCCGGGAGGAGTGCCGGCACAAGATCGCCTGGGTCGAGGCCCAATGCGGGGGTCTCCTCCGGCAGGATGAGCACAACCGGGAGCCCCACTTCACCGCCCGGGCCTGGCAGCTGCGGACGGAGCGGATCCGCCTGCGGATGATCGAGGAGCGGATCTCCAGCGGCGCCCCCTGCCGGACCGAATAACCTCACCGGCCCTTGGGCCGGCAGACCAGGTCGATCACCGCCACCTCGGGGCGCGCCAGGAACCGGACGCGCGGGGCCGCGCCCCCCTCGAGCCCCACGCCGCGGTTCACGTACATCGGCACGTCCCCGACCCGGTAGAGCCCCTGCTCGTACTTCTTGTGCTGGCGGGAGAGCGTGACGATCGCCCCCCACAGCGGCAGGCGCACCTGCCCCCCGTGCGTGTGGCCGCAGAGGAAGAGGTCCACCCGCTGGCCCGGGTCGCGGGCCTCGAGCTCCTCCGCCGCGTCGGGCGAGTGCTGGAGGTAGACCGTATAGGCCTCGTCCCCCAGGTCCCGGAGGAGGTCCTTGAGGGGCCGGACGCGATAAATCCCCTGGCCCACCAGGCGGAGCCGGCACCCCGCGCGGTCGAGAAGCCGGCTCTCGTCCTCCAGGAGGACCGCCCCCCCCGCCTCGAAGAGCCGCGCCACGGGGAACTTCGCGTCCCAGTGGCCTCCCACCCCGAAGACGCCGTGGGGCGCCTTGAGGCTCCGGAGCACCTCGACCAGCGCCGGGCCCCCCTCCCGGGCGTTCATGTAATCCCCCGTGAGCAGGATCAGGTGGGGCGAGGCCGCGGCCGCCTTCTCCAGCATGCTCCGCTCGCGCCCTCCGAACCGCTCCAGGTGGAGGTCCGAGAGGTGGACGATCCGGAAGCGCTCGTACCCCAGGACCGGCCGATCGACCTCGATCTCCACGCGCGTGGCCGCGACCCAGCGGGCCTCCACCAGGGAGCCGTAGGCGAAGCACCCCGCGTAGAGCGCCAGGCAACCCGCCGCCGGCCAGGCCACCCACCGGCGCTCGACCCAGGACCGCCGGTCGGCCGGGATGAGCCCCCGCCTGCGCGCGAAGGCGTGGAATCCCCACTGGAGGACCACCAGGAGTGAAAAGGCGAAAAGCAGGAGGATGGCCAGGAGCCAGAGGACGGCGTCCAGCGGGAGCACGAACTACTTCGGGGCGCCTTCCTCGATCGCGCGCTTCCGCTCCAGGGCCTTCTGCGTCCGGGCCAGGCCCTGCGCGGCCTCGGCGTTCGCGGGATCGGCCGAGAGGGCCATCTGGTAATGCTCCACGGCCGCGTCGAACTGGCCCGCCTCCTCGTGGATGAGGCCCAGCCGGCTCAGCGCGATGGCCAGCGCGTTCAGCCCCAGCGTCCCCTGGATCGCCTTGGAAAGCTTCTCCTTGGCCGGCGCCGAGCGCCTCTGCGAGGCGTCATCGAGGCCCGCCGCCAGGAACTTGATCGCCTCGTCGTCGTACTCGGGGCCTCCGATGGCCACGCTGAAATACCTGGCATCGATGAAGGGGAGCCGGCCCCAGACCTCGTCCCCGCTGTCGTAGTCGCCCATGACGCGGCCGCGGATCTGGACGACGGAGTAGCGCGGGGCGTCGATGACCTTCTGCAGGTCCGGGTTGTTCTTGTGGATGTAGATCGTGGGGATGGAGTGCGTCCGCTCGCGCTCCTCCCAGACCCGCGCGTCCAGCGGCCAGAGGGAGAACGCCAGGTAGTCCTCCTGCCGGAAGGTGCTGTACATCGGGACGAAGACGCCCTCGTCCTTCCGGTTCAGGAGGGCCCAGAACCGGACCTCCATCAGCATGTAGGCGGAAGGGTTGCGGATGATCTTCCCGAAGTCCACGTCCCGGAAACCGGGGTCCGGGTCGCGCTCGAAATCGCGGCTGGACTGGTCCACGAGACGGTCGAAGTCCTTGCTCCAGTACGTGCACGCGCCCAGGGCCGCCAAGCCCACGAGGAGCGCCGGGGCCGCGAACTTCCGAAGGCTCCACTCGACCATAAGGCCTCCGCTCGGTCTTCCGGATATGAAAGGACATTTTACTCTAGCACATCGGCCCTTCCTGTCAACCAAAATGCGGTCGCGCATCCCGAGGGAACGGAGGAGACAGAGTATTAACCGCAGAGCGCACAGAACGAGCAGAAGATACAGTAATGGAGGATCCCCCCCGGGGGGGATCAAGGGGGGACGAGTGACGTCCTCCCCGTCCCGAGGGGCGGGGCTTCCTGGCAAAGGGGTGATATCTATTCTTCGTACTACTAACGATAGACTTCTTGTTTTCGCGAGAAGATTTCCCGCAAGGCGGCCCATCTCCGGTGATTCCAATGACTGGCGCGGATTCACGTCCCCTTTCCGTGCCCGCGGGGGCGATCGCTCAATGGCAAAATCTACAATCCCTCAATGCGCGGCAACGGCCGCAACAATCCTTGGGTTGCGGCTTGGCCGCGCTGTGCCCTTGGTGCCTTTGTGGTGAGGGTCATTTTGTCGGGCGTTCTTGGGGAGCCGGATTTCTCCGTGTTCTCTGCGATCTCTGCGGTTGATCCTCCGTCTCCTCTGTGCCCTCCCCCGGCCAACGCGCCGCCCCCGGAGACGTTTAAAGGTCATGCCCCGGGATAAGGACCGCGGATTCGCCCTCCTCCTGGCGCTCCTGGTCCTGACGATCCTGGTGATCCTCATCGGCCAGATGACGGTCACCTCCCTGCACAACCGCACCACCGCGGAGAATCCCCTGGCCGACCTCAAGAACGCCTACGGGACCCGGTCCGGATACCACCAGGCGATCCTCTACCTCGGGACGGACTTGGAGAAGACGCCCTCGGTGGACACGCTTCACGAGCGGTGGGCCTCCCCCCTCGAGTTCGACCTCGCCGACGCCCGGGTGCGCGTGACCGTCCGGGATTCCGAGGGCCTCCTCAACCTCTCCCACCTGGTCAACGACAAGGGGGAGACGAACGCGGTGGTCGCGGAACGCCTCCGCCGGCTGGTCCTGGTCCTGCGCCACCCCCCGGAGGCGGCCGAGCGGATCATCGACTACATCGACGGCGACACCCGCGGCCAGTTCGAGACGGGCGCGCGGAACGAGCGCCTGTACAACCTGGAGGAACTGCTCCGGATCGAGGGCCTCCCCCGGGAGGCGCTCTACGGGAGCGTCCAGGACGGCGAGGTCCGGAAGGGCCTGCTGGAATTCCTGACGGTCTGGCCCCGCGGGACGGGCAAGGACGAGCCCTCGCCCCCCGGCGCCGTGAACGCGAACACGGCGCCGCCCGAGCTCCTGGCCTCGCTCTCGGACAAGATGACGCCCCCCCTGGCGGAGGCGATCGCGGCCCACCGCAACACGCCGGCCGACTCGGCGGCCGGGGGCTTCCAGGACTTCCAGAACCCGGAGGACGTCCGGAAGGTGCAGGGGATGACGGACGAGGTCTTCCAGGAGATCTCCAGGCACCTCGTGGTCCGCTCGTCCACCTACGAGGCCCGGGTCCGCAGTTCGGTGGGCAACGTGGAGAGGACGTGGAACTACGTGATCCGCCGCCTCGCGGACAAGAAGAGGATGGCGCTCCTGGCCCACCAGCGGATGACCGACTTCCCCTCCCTCAAGCCCCCGGAAGAGGAGAAGCGGTAGCGCCTCAGGCGTCGACCGTCCGCCCCTCGCGCGCCATCACCAGCTTGAAGCGGCCCCCGAGCTTCCGGGACAGGGCCCGCGCCTCGCGCTCGATCCGGTCGAGGGTCCGGTCGTCGTACTCGGGCTCGTGGTGGAAGATCGCCAGCGCGCGCACCCCCGCGTCGCGCGCCAGCGCGAGCACGTGGGAGACGGAGCTGTGCCCCCAGCCGCGCTTGGTCTTGTACTCCGCGTCCGTGTACTGGGCGTCCGCGACGAGAAGGTCGGCCTTCCGGCAGAAGTCGACCACGCGCTGGTTGCACTCGCTGATGAACTCCGAGCGGCGCTGGACGCCGGTGTCGGAGCGGGGGGCGCGCTCGGCCAGGACGTCGTAGTAGGGCTCGTTGTCGCCCGTGAAGACCGCGCTGTGGCCCTTGTGCCCGAACCGGTAGGCCAGGACGCGGATGGGGTGGTTCATGGACTTGGTGGCGAACTCGACGTCGCCGATCGAGAAGGTCTCCTCGCCGAGCTCCGTGAACCGGACCCGCGCGGCCAGCTCCACGCCCCGCACCGGGAAGTAGCTGTACTGCATCTGGGCCATGAGCGCTTCCTCGAGCGACTTCTCCAGCGCCCGGGGGCCGTAGACGAACAGCTCGTTCCCGGGGAAGTAGATGGGCGTGAAGAAGGGAAAGCCCTGGATGTGGTCCCAGTGGGTGTGCGTCAGCAGGAGGTGGATCCGGAGCGGCCGCTTCTGGGCGCTGAGCTCGAGGCCCAGCTTGCGGAGGCCGGTGCCCGCGTCCAGGATGATGATCTCCTGGCCCCCGAGGACCTGGAGGCACGACGTGTTGCCCCCGTACTTCACGGTCTCCGGCCCCGGGCACGGGATGGATCCGCGGACGCCCCAGAACTTGATTTTCATGGACGGGCCGAGGATACGGGAACGGCGAAAGGATTGTCAAGGAGAAGCGGGAAGCTAGGCCAGCACGTTCACGGAACGGCCGAGGGGGCTTTCCTGGACGAACGCGAGGTACCGCGCCAGACAGCGGAGCCTCGCGGAGAGGGGGAGCCCGAGGAAGAGGTCCGGCTCCGCCCCGGAACGCGCGGGGGCCGGCCCGGCCGGGACCTCCGGGCGCGCGAGGCCCCCCACCGCCTCGGAGACCCGCTCCCGCAGGGCCTCCACGAGCGCCCCGCCGTGCGTCGCC
>CAYNDR010000398.1:0-5954 GCA_964395295.1 uncultured Planctomycetales bacterium | reverse complement strand
GGGAGGTTCCCGAAGGCCGGCGAGGTCACCGAGGAGATCCGGAAGCTGGAGTGAGCGACCGTCGGCGTCTCGGCCTGGCGGGCAGGGGCTTCTTGTAGTACCGCTCGAGGCGGTCGATCAGCGCCTGGGGCGTGTTCATGGCCGGGTGCCCCTCCGGGGGGCGGTCGGCGTAGCCGTGGGCCGGATCGGAGCGCCCGCCCTTCTCCGGGTCGCCCCGGAGATCGAACGTGCAGGCCGCCGATCCCGCCGCGATGTAGCTCGAGAGGCGCTCCTTCCCGGTGTAGTCGGGCATCAGGGCGTAGTCCCCGGCGCCGATCACCGTCTGCCAGTGGATGTACTTGAGACCCAGGTCGCGCGTGAGCGTGCCGAACCACGTCATGTAGAGCTTCAGCCGGTCGTCGCTGAAGGTGTCCCACCAGCCGGCGTCGCGCTTGAGGTACCCGTGGCCGATCCCGTCGCCGATCAGGATGTCCCATTTTCCGCAGTCGCGGATGAGCTTCACGGGCAGGTAGGGCCGGGTGCCCGCGCGGAAGTCCTTCGCATGGATTCCCATGTAGACGCGCGGCGCGACGAGGTCCCGAAGGCGCAGGATCGCCCGGGCGAGTCCCGCGGCGTTGTCGTCGAAGCCCGCCGCCTCCGGCAGGCCGCTCGATTTCACCATCGCCGGGCACTGGAGGGCGTCGTGCGTGTCCCGCGTCCCGTGCCATTCCATGAACGCCCAGCTGTCGGGCTCCGAGTGGAAGATCGCGGGCTGGGGGAACTTGGCGAGCACCTGGAGGACCTCCTTCACGTCGGCGAGATACTCGCGCATCAGGTCCTTGTCCTTGACGGCCTGGAGGACGACCTCGATCTCAGGGCCCTTCAGCCCCCGGCGCTGTCCGCGCTGGAGGAGCTGGTAGAAGGAGACGATCGGGATCGCGCCGGCCTTCTCGGAGCGCCGGAGGAAATTCGCCAGGTGCTCGTTGCGGGCCCGGACGTCGTCGACCGGCACGAGGTATATATAGAAAAAATCCCACGCCACGCCGTGCTGCTGCTTCATGCGCTCGGGCCAGTCGCCCGCGGCGGAGAAGCAGGATATCCCGAATCCGAAGTGGCGCGGGAGGACGGACTCGATGGGGAGGCGTCCCGGGGCGCCCCCCTGGGCGAACACGAGGGCGAGAAGGAGGATTCTCAAGGGCGGCCTCCGCGGCGAGTATAGCCCCATCGGGCAGACGGGGGCATGAAAATGCCGCTTGATACCATGATCGATGGCCACACCGTTTACAGGATGTTGAGGGCTCGTCTTGTCGAGGCCTATTGCGGCGGGCAGTGCGAGTTCGTCGGAATCCTTGGATCGGAAGCCCTTGTTGAGATCGATCGGATCATCACCGCTTCCCGCACGATCCCTCTCGATGTGAAGCGGGCCATCCTCCCGTCCGCAGTCTAGGAAACGGCACTTTCAGCCGCGGCTTCACAAATGGCCGGCGTACCCTATAATGGACGCCATCCGGAGGAGAAGAACCATGGCCGCGCCCCGACCGAACCCCGTCCTCGCCGCCCTCCTGGCCGCCGCGATCGGCGGCGCCGCGGGCGCGCAGGAAGACTGGCCCCAGCTCAAGCTCGACGCCCGCCGATCGGGCAACGCGCCCGGCCGCCGTCTCGCCTCGCCCCTGGGCCTCGTCGCGGCCGCGCCCCTTACGGATGCCGTCTTCGCCTCCCCCGCCGTCGCCGGCGGGCTGGTCTACGCGGTGGACGGCTCGGGCGTCGCGTTCTGCCTCGATGCCGCCACCCTCAAGGTCGTCTGGAAGTTCGCTTCCCGCGGAGGGCCCGCCAACTGCAACAACGTCTCCTCCCCCGCCGTCGTCGGCGACACCCTCCACTTCGGGACGATGGCCGGCTTCTACTACGTGCTCGACCGGAAGACGGGCGCCGTGGTCCGCGAGATCGACTGCGGGGACCCGGTCTTCAGCGCCCCCGCCGCGGGCGAGGGCAGGGTCTACTTCGCCACCCTCGGGTCGCGCGTCTACGCCCTCGAACCGGACGGCAAGGTCGCCTGGACGTGGGACTTCGTCCGCGAGGTCATCGGATTCCAGGGCGACCGCTGGAGCGGCGCGGACTGGCTCAAGCACAAGCAGGGCCGCGTGACCTGGCGCGAGCACTTCGTCTGCTCCCGGGACATCGCGCTCTCGGGGAAAACCCTCGTCCTCCCCATGGGCGGCCGGACGGTCTTCCTCGAGGACGCCGGCGCGAAGCCCGAGCTCCGCGCCGTGGCGGAGATCCCCGAGTACGACGGCCGCGAGTTCCCCGCCTGCTTCGGCCAGAGCGTGGGGGAGGACGGCGAGGCCTACGTCCAGTGGCACCGCCGCGACAACGCGGGGCGCGTGGAGGTCCTGCGCCTGCGCGAGGGCAAGGTGCAGGCCGAGTCCGTCCCCGGGACGCAGACGGCGATCCATCTCCCCGGCCTCCTGAGCTTCAGCTCCGTCAGCATGCGCGGCCGGGAGGTCTACCGGTGCCGCCCCGAGGAGGGCTGGGATCTCGGCGCCGGTGCTGGCGGGCGACCATGCGGTCTTCGGCGGTCTGGACGGCTGTCTCCACGTCGTGCCGCTCGCGGGCGGAGAGCCCTGGGCGTTCCGAACGCCGTTCGGGGCGCCCGTCACGGCCCCCGCGGCCGTCGCGGACGGCCGGATCTACTTCGGCGGCGAGGACGGCTACCTCTACGCGCTCGGGCCCGGCGGGAAGGCGCCGCCCCCGGCCGAGGACCTCGGGCTCTGGAGGGTCCGCAGTCCGCTCACGGGCAAGCTCGCCGATCCCCAGCACGACTGGACCACGAACTTCGGCGATTTCGCCTGCACGAACTCGAACAACCAGGGGCTCAAGCCCCCGCTCAAGGTCCGCTGGGTCCGGCGGGTCGAGGGGACGGTGAAGCACGTGACGGCGTGCGGCGGCGGCCGGATGTACACCCACACCGCGGAGGGCCAGGTCCTCGCCGTCGAGCAGGAGACGGGCCGGCTCCTCTGGCGGCGCCACTGGCCGGGCGTCTACCTCTCGTTCACGTCGCCCCTCTACTACCGGGAGCGCCTCCTCGTGCCGCAGGCGGGGATGAGGCAGTCCCGGATGCGCTGTCTGGACGCGGCCACGGGGAAGCTCCTCTGGGAGGCGCCGTTCACGGGATCCCCGAGCTGGAGCCGCCAGTTCGCGCCCGTCGTCGGCGGCCGCGTCGTGGTCTACGCCTCCGGCTCCGGCCGCTACGCCGCGCAGGGGAGCGAGAAGTACTACACCTTCAAGGACGAGCCCGTGAAGGCGCCCGACGGCTCCGAGGTCATGAGCTGGATCTACTCCAACGACAATCCCTACTACCCGAAGGACAACCGCCCGCTCGTGTGGGGGTGGGACCTCGACACGGGGAACCTCGCGTGGGAGAAGGACTTCTCCGAGCACGGCCGCGGGGGGAACGACTGCGGCCTCTGCCTGATGGACGACAAGGTCTACTACTCCACGTTCTTCGGCTACTCGCGGAGCGCCAAGGAAAAGCGGGGCCTGCCGGCCGAGGCGAACGGCCTCACCGCCTGCCTGGAGCCGGCGACCGGCAAGGTCCTGTGGCTCACGACGAAGCACTTCGTGACCGCCAAGTGCACCGTCTCGGGGCGCGGCGGCCGCCTCTACCTCGGGGGCAACAACCAGGCCCACGAGGGGACGAGGGACCGCTTCGCCTGGTGCCTGGACGCGCGCGACGGGTCGCTCGTCTGGCAGTCCGACCCGGTCACGTCGGCCCTCAACGTCGTCAGCGTGGGCGACCGGTTCATCTTCTCCAACGCGCTCCGCGGGAACGGCCACGTCTTCGACCGGGAGACGGGGAAGATCGCCGGGCGGTTCAACCACAACTACTCCTGCACCCGGTTCACGCTCTCGGAGCCCTACCTCCTGGGGGCGAACATGGACCTGGTGGACCTCTCGGACGGGAGCAGGCTGGTCTCCACGGGCCCCGCGGTGGACTCGCGCGAGTGCCTGGGGGCCGTGGCCTCGAACGGGAGGATCTTCTACACGTCGCAGGCGAGCGGCCTCCAGCTCTCGCAGGCCTGGGGCGAGGAGGCGTCCTCGCTCAAGCCGGCGTGGGAGACCCGCTGAGGCGGCCTACTTCCGCGCGGCCCAGCGGATCCCCTGGCTGAGGAGCTTCTGGAAGCTCGGGTGTTCCCAGGCCTTGTGGTCGTGGCCCAGCATGTAGAAGAAGACCCGGCTCTTCCCGAACTCCCGCACCCAGGCGATCTGGGGATCGTTCTTCGGGTGGTCGGTCTTCAGGAGCAGTTTCACGTCGGAGGCGACGTAGTACTTGTTGTACGTCTCGTCGTGGATGACGAAGTCCTCCACGCCCTGCGTGATCGGGTGGTCCTTGTCCACGACGGTGATCTTCATGTCCTGGTCGTGGGCCCACCCCGACTTGGTGTAGGGCTTCCCCTCGATCTCGGCCGGCTTGAAGATGAACTTGGCCCCGAGGATGGACTGGTAGTCGTCCCAGCTCGGGTGGGCGCCCATGTTGTGGTGCATCGCCACCCGGCCGATGCCGCTCGTCTTCATGAGGTCCATGAAGGCCTGCTGCTGTTCGGGCGAGACCTTGGGCACCATGTCGTAGCGGAGGATGACGTCGAACTCCTTCTCGAGTCCGGGCTTGAGCCGGTCCGCCTCCTTGGGCAGTTCGCACTTCGTGTAGGCGATGCCGGCCATGGCGTCGAGCATGGCGTACATCTGCTTCTGCTCGAAGTCGTGGCCGCCGTAGGTGAAGAGCACCCGGATCTTCCCGCCGGCCGGCTCCTGGGCGGCGACGAGGGACGGCAGGAACGCCAGGCACAAGAGCGCTTTCTTCATGGTCCTTCTCCTGAACGGTTCACGTCTCCAGACATCATACGACGGAACGGGCGCGACGGCTTCACTTCAAGGCGCCGGGCTCGACCTTCTCGGTCCTCGCGACCTTCCCGGTCCAGTCGTCGTCCCCCGCGTACTCGTAATGCCGGACCTCGTCGCCGGGGACCTGGAGCGTCCTCCTCCAGAAGGGCCGGCGGCGCCGCCGCGGCTCCTCGCCGCCGGACTTCTCCGGCTCGTACTTCATCGTCCGCGCCTTCATCGGACGGCCCTTCGCGTCCTTCTCGAGGACGAGAAGCCCCTCGGCGTTGAATTCCTTCGGCTCGTCGTCCCCGTACCGCGTCCAGCCGGCCTCGTTCCCTTTCGGATCGCAACGGTAGACGTCCCTCCAGTACGGCGGCTCGGAGATCTCGGGCTGGACGTAGTTGACCTTGAACGAACTCGCCACGGCCCCCGGGAACATCACGGCGGAAAGGATCTCGCCGTGGAGGCGCTCCAGCATCGACTTCTCGAACGGAGTGGGGTTCCCGGGACGCAGGAGGCGCGGCGGGTGGATGCCGAGCTTCTCGATCTTTTTCCGGGCGGCCTCCAGGGCTCCTTGGCGCCCTTTCCCCTCGTCGGTCTTCAGGAAGGCCTCGACGCCGGCGGGGAAGGCCGGATCGGCCGACGCCGCGCGCAGGGCCCGCAGGAGCGCTTCCTGGGGGCCGGCCACGAGGTCCTTCAGGGCCTTGTTCGCCTCGTCGAGCGCCTTCTGGGCCGCCTTGTCGGCCTTCTTCTTCTCCTCGGCCTCCTTGACCGCCGCTGTCCGCGCGGGGTACTCGGCCGCCGCCTTGCGGAGGGCGGCGAGCTCGTCCGCCTTGAGCCGCTCCCGGAGGAACCGGCCCGGCCAGGAATCCGCATCGAGGACCGCGAAGAGGCGCGGCCAGTCCTGGACGGAGAGGGTGGTCTCCCCCGCCTGGTAGCCGATTTCCAGGAGGCGGCCATCCTCGGCGTACGTCCGGGCCTCGTGGTCGAGCCCGAAGACCGTGACGAAGCTCGGCGGCGAGAAGAAGGCGCCGTTGTGGACGAAGGCCCCGACGTCCACGCGGTTCGACTCCAGGGGCGATCCCGGCGAGACGGGC
>CAYNDR010000397.1:0-5960 GCA_964395295.1 uncultured Planctomycetales bacterium | reverse complement strand
GAACCAGGACAAGGCAAAGCCCAATCCCCGGCCGGAGACGCGCCCCCCCAAGCCGAATCCGCCGCCCAGGGCGGCCAACGGCCCGGCCAAGGCGCCGCCCGCTCCGCCCCCCGCGCCCCCGCCGGCGCCCCCTCCGGCCCCCAAGATCGAGGTCAACCCGGCACTCCTGTCCGACAGCCTCGCGCGCGACCTCGAACGCATCCCCCCCGCTGACTGGTTCCGCATCGAGTCGGTCCCCTGGCGCGTGGTCTTCACCCGAGACATGGCCGAGGGAGTCCGCCTCGTGGACGACGTCGCCAACTGGATCCACATGCGCGGAGGGGCCTTCTCCACCCAGAACGCCGAACGCCGGCGCGACCTCGAGAAGTGCTCCCAGGCCATCATCGACGCCTTCCGCGGGCTCGTCACCGCCACGGTCCAGGTGGCCCGGAAGCTCGGCCTGCACTCCGTGCTGGAGCGGCACTGGAGGCTGCTGGCCTCGTACAACGCGCCGCCCAAGAAGACCAACGACGCCGCCGGCACGCCGCCGCCCGACGCGGCGGCCAAGAAGGACGCCGGCAACGTCGAAGCCGCGTAGCGCCGTACCCGTTCTCTGACAATCAGGCTCCGTTCCCTTTCCCCCTTCCCCTTTCCTCCTTTCGGTGGGGCTCGCCCCGCATCCATGGGGCGAGCCCCTCCCCCTTCGTGCGGCCTCCGACCCTCGATCGCCGCCCTTGAATCCCGCCGCCGGGGGGCCCCCAGACTCTGGAGCCAAAGAACCGACCATCATCCTCCCCCCGACCCTTTCTGGAGCCCCCACCAAGGGCTCCAGAACCTGGGGGCCCCGCTGGTTGGCGAGGCCAAGGAAAGCTTCGAGGACCCCTGTCGGAGGAAAGACCCCTATGGCCGAACGGAGGGGGAACGACCGCGGGCCTGGGAGGCGCAGGGCACCCCCGCCCCGGCAGTGCTGCCCCAAAGAGGCGCTCCTCTGCCCCGAACGGTACGGCGACCCTCTCCTGCGGGAAACGGCGGCGCGACTCAACGTCGTCCTCGCCCGCTCCCACCGGCGGCACTTCCAGGCGATCCGGTTCCTGCTCGACCTTTGGCGGACGATGCTGCGGATGTCCCTGGAGGACGTCCTCCGCGGCCGGCCGCCCCAGGACCCCCGCCGGGCGTGAAGACTTCCCCCCGGTCCGCTGACCGGGGGGACTTCTCTGCGCCCCCTTTAGGAGGTCAACAGACGTGAAAAAAACCGCATGGATCGCGGGCCTACTCCTGGCCGCCGTGGGCCTCGCCCTCGCCCAGGACCGCCGGCCACCCCGCCGGGACGCCGGCATGGAGATCGCGTTCTTCTTCTCGGACTCCGCCCCCGACCTGGAAGCCTCGGCCCGGACGCTCAAGGGCCTGCGGGCGAAGCACCCCGACCTGCGCATCAAGCCGGTCTTCCTCGTGGAGGACTTCGGCTCGATCGCCAACCCGTCGGCCGAGTTCGCCGCCGGCATCCGGGAGCTGCGGTACGCCGTGGGCCAGGACTTCGCCGCGCCCATCTATGACGAAGACGGCCTTGCGCTCGCCCGGACGCTCAAGCTGGACCGTCTCCCCGCCTACGCCCTCCTCGTGAACGGGCAGCGGGCCTTTGTCGCCTGCGGAACGCGGGCCAACCTGGAGGAACTCCTGCGATGTGGAAACTGATCGCCACCGCCACCTTCTTCGCTGCCACGGCCGGGGCGGACACGCCCCGGCAGGGATTCTTCTCCCAGAAGCGCGTGGACTTCTGGCGGGACGGCGGCCCCGCCCAAACCGCCCCCCAGCCGGATGTCTCGGAGTCCATCTGGGCCGAGCCCATCCGCCTCCCGGACGGCCGTTTCACGACCTTCGTGCCCCCCCGCCAGGTCCTGGAATTCCTGGAGAACCCCACCCGCGAAAACGCCCGGAAGTACCTGGAGTGGCAATCCCAGCGCATGGACAAGATGCGCAAGGCTGCGGCGGCTCTCGCCGAAGTCCAGCGGGAGAAGGCGGTCCCGCTCCCCCCCGGCACCCCCGTCTCCGTCACCTACTTCAAGAAAGCCTATTGCCCCTACTGCGCCAGGCAGGACGTCGTCCTGTCGGGCCTGAAGGAGAAGCTCCCCAACCTCGCCGTCAAGCCCCTCGAACCGGGCCAGGAGCCCGAGCTGTGGCAGCGCCTGGGCGTCACCGCCGTCCCGGCGCTCCTCATAAGCGCCGAGGGACGCAAGCCCGTCCTGCTCAGGGGCTACTCGGACGCCGCCAAGATCCTCTCCGCCCTCCGAGGAGAACCCCATGAAGGTAAGTAGCTTGCTCCTCATCTCCTGGCTGGCGGCCTTCCCCGCCTCCGCACAGGACCTCTTCGAGCGGAACCGCCGTGACGGCTCGATCGCCCCCGTGACGGTCTCGGAGTACCGGGGGCGCGACCGCCTGGACCTCCACCTCTCGGCGGACGCCACCAAGCTCGTCGATCCCCAGAATGCCGGGGCCTCGCGGATGGGCGTCTCCGGCTACGTCGACTACGACTTCGCCTGCGGGCGCTTCGACGTCCGCACCAACCTCCGCCAGCTCCTCAGCAAGGAGGCCCGGGAGGACTTCCTGGAAGACACCGTGGACGCCCTCCTGGGGGAGCTCGTCCACAACACCCTCGTCCTCGTCTGCGAGACCTCCCCCACGGTGTGCCAGGCCCTCCAGCACTACCGCATCTCGGCCAACGCGATGCTGGGGATGCAGTACGACTGGTGCCAGGCGATCGAATCGGCCGTGGACGACTCCAGCCGAAGCACGCGGGCCAAGGCGATCAAGGACTGCATCGAAGAGAGGCGCGCCCGGGGCAAGACGCTCGACCAGGCGCGCGAGGAATGCGAGAACCCCGACAAGATCCGGGGGCTCGACGGCCGGTTCGTGAACGAGATCGACATCCTTGAGGAGATCCGCCGGGCCTTCAACCTCCCGCAGGTGGATCAGGACATCCTCTTCCAGCTCATCGGCTCGCTCCGCTACTCCCCCAAGGGCGGCCAGGGCGAGATCCGGACCACGGCCGCCCTGGACCGCCATCAGCGGTTCGTCGAGCAGTACGGCCAGGCGTGGAACCGCGCGATCCAGGCGGCCGGGCAACGCCGCGACCTGACCGACGAGGATCTCTCGGCCCTGGCCCCCGAGAAGGCCAGCCGCGTCACGGCCGCCGAGGTCGCCGAGATAGCTGCCATGTCCTCCGGCCGCCGCGAGGCGGTCGTCCGCTCCATCGTCTCCTCGGCGGCGATCTTTCAGTTGAGCATCGAGGTCGGCAAGGCCGTGAAGATCCTGGACGCCGCCCGGAAGCATCCCGCCGCCAGCCAGGAGTTCGTCCGGAGGCTGGAAAAGGAACGGGAGGACCTGGAGCGCCAGCTCGCGGAACTGACCCGGATTCACGAACTCCAGGAGCGCCACAACCGGACCCTCCTGGACGCCGCCGCCGTGGCCCAGGCCGACCTCGTCAAGAAGGGCACGCGGACGATCCTCTCCGACGTCCAGAAGGACGAGGGCCGGCAGATCCTCCTCCGCAGTCCCCGCTGGGGCACCTTCCCCGAGAAGTCCGCCTGCTGCGACGTGAACCGCCCTGGGACGAGGACCCGATGAACCGATCCGGCTTCATGCTGCTGCTCCTCGCCGGCTGCCAGGCCGGCTCCCCGGCACCCTCGACGCCGAGGGCCCTGCCGGGCGTCCGGTGGATCCTGGTCGAGCGCCCCTACGAGGATGTGGAGCCCTGGATCCAGGATTCCGGCGACGCCGCCCTTGCGGGGGACGCGACGACGCTTGTCTTCGAGCCGGTCCTCCTCCAGGCCAGCCGATGCCCCCACCGCCTCCGGATCTCCGGCGACATCCCCGATCGCTGGCAGGTGGGCGAGACCGTGAAGGTTTCCCTCTCGATCGACTGCGATCCCGGGGACGTGCACCGGGTGGAGGTGATCCCCACCCGGCCCGGGGTCCGCATCCTCGGATTCCATGGGGCGCTGGGCGAACTGCCCAACCTGTCCGGCTTCTACGTCCGCGGGTCCGCCAGGGTCTCCGTGGAATTCACGGCGGACACGCAGGGCCTTGGCGGGATCAAGGCCGTCCTGTCCGAAGCTCCGAAATAGCCCGGATTCAATTTCGCCGCGAATGCGGCGAGGAAGGAGATTGAGCGATGTCCGAGAAGCTGCACGTCGGTTCCGCGTGGGAGGAGTCCACGGCCAACGACGCCGCGAAGCGGTACTACCGCGTCGCCGTGGACCTGGGGGGCATGGTCCCGCCGATCCACTGCCGGATCGTGGAGAACTCCAAGCCCAAGAGCGAGCGCTCGCCCTCCCACATCATGTTCTTCAGCCCCGTGGAGGGCGGGGACCGCGTGGTGGGCGCCTTCTGGACCCGCAAGTCCGAGAAGACGGGGACGGAGTACCTGATGGGCGACATCACCCTTTCCAAGTTCGGCCTGGTCGAGATCAAGGGCGGCGCGAAGCTGGACCTGCGCCTCGCCGGCGGCGGCATGGGCGTGAAACTCGTCGCGGCCAAGCCCTCGGCCTCCGGGGACGGCAAGAACCGCCCCACGCACTACCTCCTCCGCATCGTGTCCCGCGGCAAGAAGGCCGCGGGCGAGGCCGTCGAGCCGGTCGTCGAGGAGCCGGTCGAGGACGAGGCCATCGAGGAGGAGGCGGCATGACTTCGCCCCGCTGGGAACTCCCCGCCCCGCCGGGCTTCGATAGGGGCGTCGAGACCCTCCGGACGCTCGAGGACAAGATGGACGAGGCGGTCCGGAGGGTCATGCCGGGGGCGTCGCCGGAGGTCTTGGGGAAAGCCTCCCACCTCATCTACCGGTCCGCGATGGTGGCCGAGGCGTGCAGGAAAGTCGAGCGATACCCCCAGGAACCTATCCGGGCCCTCTTTCTCCGGCAGTGGCTGGAGATGAAGGAAGACGTGAAGCGCTGGCTGCTGGAGAGAGGGGTAACGGACGAGATCCTGGAGCGTCTCGGGGACCTCTACCCGGTGGGGAACGATCTGCGGCGGGAGTTGCAGGCCTCATCGCAGCTCGAAGACAGCCACGGCTGCGTGAAGTGCCGGCACTGCTACTCGTCATGGGAGCGATCCGGCGGGGTGCCGGAGGGCGAAGAACCCCCTGGCCCCTTCTGCGACGTCTATGGCGACGTCCCCGCCATCTGCTTCGACCATGACCCCACGCGGCATTGCCGCAGCTGCGGGAAGAAGGTATCCCCGGCCAGGGTTGCCCAGGTCCACTCGATCCCCGTGGAATGCTCCGGCTGTGGAGGCCGGAACTCATAGAGCGACCGATGATGGAGGAATGACGGCCATGTGGCGAACCCCCGATGGCATCCGCAAGCTCCAGGGCGCCGAAGCCCGACTGGTCTACGTGGCGGCCGCCCTGGCGCACCAACGGAGCAAGGAGCGCGGCGAGCCGCATTCGTGCGGCGCACCCGCCTTCGACCGGCTGGACCTCGACCGGCAGTTGTTCGCGATCCTCGCTGTCGTCCGGGGCCTCACCGACGATCTCCCTCCCATGCCCCCGGACGCCTGGACGGAGGCGGCGATCTTCGTCCTCTTCGAGTTCGTGCACGAGGAGATCGCCTCCGAGATCTCCCGGCCGTCGGATGGGAAGCCCACCCACACGTGGAGGGGGCTCGTCCGCGACGTCCTTGTCGATGCCTGGAATGATGACCCGGCCGGCATCCCAGCCTTGGGCTCGACGGACGGCCGGGACTGGGACTTATGCGTGACGAGCATCGCCGACCGCATCCTGGGGAGCCACGACTTCCTCGGCGACGGCATCGACGGCGGGACGGGGCGCCTACCCCCTTACTTCGCCGCCGAACCGCCCGAATGGTCTCCCAGCCAACAGATCGACCTTCTCGACTTCCTCACGGATATCGCCGGCGAAGCCAACCGCATGGCGGCGTGAAGAAGACCTCCCCGCCGCCCGCGGCGGGCGTTGCCGGCGGCGGTGAGGC
>CAYNDR010000396.1:3681-5993 GCA_964395295.1 uncultured Planctomycetales bacterium | reverse complement strand
CCCGGGCGCCCGGGCCGGAAGCCCGAGTCTCCCGCGATCTCGGGCGCCGGCATGTATGCCTACTGGATTTTCGAGCTGGCCCTGGTCGCGGCGTCCTGCGTGTTCTTCCCCCTCCGCGCCGCCGGGCGGCCCCTCTGCGGGCACTGCCGCCGGTGGTATGCCCGTGCGTGAGCGGCGGGCGTGGCCGAGTCCAAGGCGGAGACGGCCCTTCGCGCCCTGGAACGGAAGGACTTCGCGGTCTTCACGGACTGCCTGATCCCGGACGGGAGCCCCCACCTGGTCCACCTGGAGATATGCCCGGCCTGCAAGGACTCCCCCGTGCGCCTCATCCTCGTGTCCACCCTCCAGGACTCGCGCGGCCGCGGCCGGCGACGCGTCCTCTACGACCGGATGATCTCGCGCGAGTCGCTCCACGCGCTCAGGATCGCGGGGTTCGTCCTAGGGGATTCGCGAGGAAGGCGCGCTGGCACGTAGCGCAGAGGTCGAAGGAGAACGCCCGGTAGACCTCGTCCTGGGCCTCCCGGGCCGAGTAGTCCTTCAGGCGCTCCAGCGCCTCCCGGAGCTCCTCCTCGGCCCGCGCCAGGTCGTCTTCCGTGATCTCCAGGGGATCGTACGCCGACTTGACCTCGATCCTGACCTCGTAGCGCACGGGCGCGTCCAGGAGCATGCCGTTCCCGCACCGGTCGCAGGTGAAATGATCCATGGGGGGATTATACGCTGTTAACGCAGTGGCGACTCGACAGAGTTAACAGCTTAGAGAAGAGAGAGGATGCGGGCCAGGGTGATGGTCGCGGCGGCCAGGGCGAGAGTGAAGACGAGGATGAAGACCACCCGGCCGGAGATCTTGCCGGCCCCGGGCACGCGGAGGTAGTTGATGATGCCGAGCAGGGCCCCCAGCGGCGCCGTGGCCAAGATGCCGTATCGGAGCCAGGGATAATCCATCGGACGGATCTGGAGGAGCCAGACGATCCCCAGGGCCAGAGGCCCCAGGAGCGCCACGAGCGTCCCCATGCGAAGGCGCCCGATCGCCTCCTCCATGGCGCGCTCGCGGACGGCCTGGTCCGCGTACTTGTGATAGACAGGCAATTCGCCCACGCAACACCAAGTCTATCACATCGCACCGCGGGTGTCCAATCGGCTTAGCGCCTGCGGGACCTCCGGATCAGGCCCAACAGGCCGAGGATGAAGACCGCCTCGATCCCCAGGGCGCCGCAGTTGCCGGAGTCGTCGGCGTCGGGATCGTGGCCGGCGTTTCCGCCTCCACCGCCCGCGGGGGCGCCGGGGACGGAGTTCTTGTCCTCGGGATTCGTCCCCGCGGCGCGCTCGTCGGCGTCCGGGACGCCGTCCCCGTCGCCGTCGAGGGGATCGACGGGAGAGAGGCGCGAGGCGGGGATCGGCCGCTCCAGCGTGCCGTCCGGCAGCTGCCACCCCACCGCGAGATTGTCCCCCCCGCCCCCTTCCTTCTGGAGGGCCTCGATGTAATAGCGATGGCCGGCGGCCAGCGGGATGGGGACGGACTGCTGGGCAGGGTACTTGGTCCATTCGCGGGACGAGGTCCAGCCGGGCACGGAGGCGATGAGCGACCGGGAAGCGGGATTGTCGTCGAGGGAGAGCCACAGCTCGGAGCCGTCGTCCGAGGCGATCCAGAAGACATAATTGCCCGTGGCGGGGGCGGTGAGATAGGCACGAAGACGGGTGCCGTATTCGTCGGCCCAGTCGGTGGGGGCTTCGAAGGAATCGAGGAAATCGGAGCCGGAGGGATTGGACGGGAAATCGGGATCGGAGGTGAGGTCGGCCACGGCTACCCCCGGGATGCCGGTCCAGTACTCCCGGAGCACCGCGCCCGAGCCCGGAGGCGGCGGGGGCGGCGGGGAGGAGCCGGCCGAGAAGACGGCCATGCCCATGACGTGGGGATCGCCGGAGAGGCGGACCAGCTCCACGTCCAGGTCTCCGTCGGAGACGGTGACGGCATAGGGGCCGTACCTCTGCCAGGCGCCCAGGGCCATGTCCCAGATGGCGCTCGCGACGGCCGCGCCCTCCATCCTCACGTCGAACGAGCGGGCGTTGGACTGGTAGTTCTCGATGACCCAGAGGTAGACGTCATAGTCCCCGTTGGAGAGGATCTGGGAGAATCCGAAGCTCGCCCCCGACCAGATGGCCGTGTTGAGCATGGCGTCGGTATCCGCGTCCGCGGCGGGATTGGGAGTGACGTCGGTGGCGGCGAGATTCGGGTTGATGGTGATCGAGAGCCCGCCCGCCAGGGCGGCCGAGTAGGAAAGCCACGCGTTCCCCTCGATCGTGACGGCGTTCCC
>CAYNDR010000396.1:1133-3671 GCA_964395295.1 uncultured Planctomycetales bacterium | reverse complement strand
GACCGTGCCCACGTTCTGGTCGTTGAGCGTCGCGTTCCCGTTGAAGTTGACGCCCTTGACGAACGACCCGGCGGGCGGGGGAGGCGGAGGGGGCGGAGGAGGGGCCGAATCGTCGTCCGCGATCGTGACCGTCGCCTGGCCCGGGGTGCCGACCTCATAGCCGGCGCCGGCGGCCGCTAGGAGCTGGACCGTCTCGGATCCCTCGACGTCCGAGTCCTGGCTGGGAGCCACGGTGACGGTCGTCGAGGCGGAACCCGAGGGGATGGTCACCGTCGAACCGATGGAGGCATAATCCATCCCGTTGGACGCCGAGCCGCTCACCGACACGTTCACGGTGAGGGCCGATCCGGTGTCTCCCGTCCGCGAGACGGTGAAAGTCCCCGTGCCCGGGCCCGCCTCGGAGGCGTCGGCGTCGGTGGCGGTCACGGTGACGACGGGAAGGGGGGGAGGCGGCGGGGGAGTCCCGCCGGAGCCCCAGATCTCGATCCCGGAGAGGTTGGCGTCGCCGGCACTGCAGGCGACCTGGATCGTCCCGTCGCTGATGGTCGTCACCCAAGGCCCCAGCTTGTCCCAGTGGCCGGCCGCGCCGCTGGAGTAGTTCGCCTGGACGACGCTCCCTTCCAGGGAGATGCTGAACGTGGAGGAGCTGTTGTCCTCCCAGACGTAGAGGTAGACCTCATACGTCCCGTTGGGGACGGCGGACACCGTCACGTTGCTCCCCGATGAATTCCAGACCGACGACCGGATCATCGCGGCCCGGTTGGCGTCGGTGGAGGGGTTCAGCGTCACGCCCTGATTCTCGAAGGCGTTGCCCGTGTAGGAGCAGTTCGGCGCGTCCTTGCCTTCCCAGGGGTTGCCGTCGATCGTGAGGGCCGCGCCGTTGAGGTTGATCGCGCGGTAGAAGGAACTGTTGGGATCGCGCACGAGGACGGAGACGGGGGAGGAGGAGCCCGCGGCGCCCTGGTTGTCCACGGCCCTCGCCGTGAGGACGTAGTTCCCCACGCCGACGTTGTTCCAGGTGAACTGGTAGGGGCTGGTCGTGTCCTCGCCCAGCTTCGTGTTGCCCTGGTAGAACTCGACGCGGGCCACGGATCCGTCGGAGTCCGCGGCGTTGGCCGAGATCGAGATCGATGCGGGCGCGTTGAAGGAGGCCCCGCCGGACGGGCTGGTGATGGAGGCGGTGGGATAGGCGTTCCCGGTCGAGCCGCCCGGCGGCGGGTAGTTGAGGGCGAGGTCGTCGAGGACGAGCACCCAGTCGTTCCCGTTCCCGTTCGAGGGGGGCGTGAAGGCGCGCTGGCCGGCGTTGGGGAATTCCCCGGCCGCGGAAGACGTCCCCTCGCGCGGGTTGAACCACCAGGCCTTGAGCGTCGTGCCGGAGATCTTCCCGAGGTTGGCGGTGAAGGCCTGCCCGGAGGCGCTGTAGACGAAGAGGTAGCCGTCGCCGCGCGTGGCCTGGATCCGGCTGCCGCCGGAGAGGGCGTCCGTGACGATGGACTGGTCCGGGACGCGGCTGAGGAAGGGGCGCGAGAGCACGAGGTTCCGGACGTGCGTCATGTCCCAGGCGCCGGCGAAATCGAGCGAGTCGTACCAGTAGGCGTGCGCCCAGGAGATCGCCCCGCGGCCCGGGGCGTACATCTGCCAGATGTTGTGGCAGCCGTACGTGTGCCCGTGGGCCCCGGCGAAGAGGTCCCAGTAGGCGTACTTGCGGACGTCGTAGTCGGTGGCGTAGCCGTTGGCGGGATTGAAGCTGATGGGGTGGTCCTCGTAGGTCGGCTCGCCGTCCATGACCGGCTTGACGGGCGCGAGGTTGTAGACGTTCTGGATGCGGTTCCAGACGTCGGTGTCGCGGCCGTGGCCGGTCTGGAGCATGTTGAAGTCGAGCCAGGCGTCGTTGTGGAACCAGCTCGA
Organism: uncultured Planctomycetales bacterium; assembly: GCA_964395295.1. Taxonomy (GTDB): domain Bacteria; phylum Planctomycetota; class MHYJ01; order MHYJ01; family JACPRB01; genus CAYNDR01. The sequence goes on along the minus strand of CAYNDR010000396.1, from coordinate 1,763 downwards.
TGAGGTATTCCCGCCGGGCGGGTGGAAGGTCATGGCGTGCTTGCCGCCGTCTCCTTCCGCGATCCCCGCGGCCATCTCGCGCCAGACCGTCTCGAAGCCGGAGGCGTTGCGGTCCCCGCCCAGGACCCAGATGATGTTGGGCCTGGAGGCGTAGCGGGTGCCGATGAAGCGTCCGTAGGCCCGGGCGTTGGAGGCGTTGATCGGGCCGTCGTTGACCCAGCGGCCCCAGGTGGGGAGCATCCCGATGTAGATGCCCCTCGATTCGGCGAGGCTTACTATGTAATCCACGTGGTCCCAGTAGTCGTACTCGGCGGCGTTGCCGGGATTCGAGCCCGCGGTCGTGTCGGGGGTGGCGGGATTGTTGTTCAGGAGCGGCCGGTCGCCGTGGGAGTTCGGGGTGGACAGGCCGTCCACCTCGGACAGCGCCACCGCCTGGATGACGGTGAATCCCTTGGCGCGGCGGTTCTCCATGTACTGTTCGGCCTCCGCGCGGTTGAGGCGGTGGAAGAGCTCCCAGGCGGTGTCGCCCAGGTAGAAAAAGGGCGTCCCGTCCCAGCGGACGAGGAAGCGGCGGTTGGCGCTCACGCTGAGGCGGGTGGTCATGGGTGCTCCTCCGTATGGGCGACGCGA
>CAYNDR010000396.1:0-1123 GCA_964395295.1 uncultured Planctomycetales bacterium | reverse complement strand
TTGTTGTCCGAGAGCGGCAGGTCCCCGGGGCTGAAGTCACACGAGGGGCGCGGGCGGGGCGTCTCGGCCCGGGCCGCGCCCAGGGCCGCCAGGAGGATCGCCATCCATGCTTTTTTCATCGTCGCCTCCATCAAGACGGAGTCCCAGCGCGGGCTTGGGACGGAGTATCCCGGGGTCGGGTTCGCGGCTCGCCGAAAAAGGGCCTACGGATTCCCCGCGCTGTAAATGGCGATGCCCATCAGGTGGGGATCCGTCCTGCCCTGGAGCAGTTCGATCGTCAGGGTCCCGTCGGCGACCACGGCCCGGCAGGGACCCAGCTTCGCCCAGTCGCCGAGCTTCATGCGGGCGCCGACGTCGCGCGCCGCGGTCTTGCCTTCGATGCGGATGTCGAAAGACCGGTGCTCCGTGCTGAGGTTCTCCATCACCCAGAGGTAAACGTCGTAGACGCCGTTGGGGAGGCCTTGGGAGAGCGTCAGGTTCGCGGCCCCCCTGAAGACGGCGCTGTTGAGCATGGCCGCCGTGTCCGCGTCGCACGCCGGGCGGGGCGCCACGGAAGTGACCGTGAGGTCCGGCGCGGGCGTGAGGCTGAGGCCGCCCTGGAGCGCGTCGGCGTAGGAGGTCCCGGGCTCCCCCGCGATCGACACCGCCTCGCCGTTCAGGTTGATCCCCTTCACGAACCGGACCGGCCGGGACAGGACGAGGTCCCCGGCGGGCCGCGCGACCGCCTGGAGGCCGGCCCTGACCTCCACGGAGGCCTTGTCGGAAAGGCGCGTCAGGCGAACCCTCCCTTCAAGCACATCGAGCTTCGTGGCCTCGGCCGAGACGGCGAGCCGCAGGCGGGTGCCGAGCACCACGGCCTCCGCCTGCGGGGTCTGGAAGACCAGGGGGCGCCCCGCCGGCTGGCGTACGATGTCGGCCGAAAGGACGCCCTGGATCACGCGGATCTTCTTGCCGGCCGGACCTTCCACGATCTCCGGGAGGGAAGTGTCCGGCCCCAACTCGACTTGGGTCCGGTCCAGGAAGGCGAGGGTCACTCCGCTGCCGGCACCCCCGGTCTGGAGCCCGGTCCCCTTGGTCAGGGGGCGGCCCACTTCGGCCCGGAGCCGTTCGGATTCGCTGACGA
>CAYNDR010000395.1:0-6015 GCA_964395295.1 uncultured Planctomycetales bacterium | reverse complement strand
CCTGGGCCCGATTATCTGACGGGGCCGGCCAACCCCGGATGGGCTTCAATCCATGATGAGAACGACCGCGACCGGAATCCTGCTCCTGGCCCTCGCCGCGGCCGCCGCCGCGCAGGACCAGCAGCTCGGCGCCCGCACCAAGGCCATGGGAGGCAGCTACACCGCCTTCGAGGACGATCCCCTCTCGGTGTGGCTCAACCCCGCCGGCATCTCCACCCAGCCCAACTCGATGTCCGTGGCGTACCAGACCTACGTCACCTACCCCCTGCACCGGGAGAAACCCGAGGGATCGACCTCCGTGGGCTTCTCCGCCGAGGCGGAGACGACCTTCGTGGACCCCGCCTTCGTCCCCTCCTACCTCGGGTTCGTCTTCCAGGTCGGCGATCCCGAGTCGCCCATGTCCGTGGGCATCTGCTACGCCCGGCCGTACCACCTGAACTACTCGTTCGACCAGGTGGACGACCCGGCCCAGACCGTCTTCACGCCCGACAGCAACGTGGACCAGTCCTTCAACCGCTTCCGCGTGGCCTTCGCCAAGGACTTCCGGATCCGCAAGCCCGGCGAGGCCGGCTTCTTCACCCACCTCTCCGCGGGCCTGGCGGTCGACGCCGGGTACACCCGCTGGGAGTTCACCTCCACGGCGGATTCGGCCAGCGACAACGTGACCGGCTTCGGCGCCGGGGCCGGACTGCTGGTGGGCCTCTACGACAATGCGGAGTCCCTCCGCGTCAACTTCGGCCTCGCCTGGCAGAGTTCCCTCGACTGGGACTTCAACATCGATCCGGACGTCTTCCCGGCCTTCGACATGCCCCAGCAGTTCAACCTGGGATTCACCTTCTACCTGCTGGATGGATTCCCCCTGCGCGCCACGGCCGACCTCCAGTGGATCGAGTGGAGCAAGACGGCCGATAATCCCCTGTTCCCGGGCCGGGAGGAGTTTGAAGACGCGATCAACTTCTCGCTGGGCTTCGAGTACCGCATCTCCCTGAAGGAGGACCGGACGCTCAACCTCTACCCCCGCCTCGGGTACCGCCGGTTCGACGCCCCGTGGGGCGACAAGGACCGGATGCCCATGACCAGCAACTACCAGCTCGTGCTCGACACCGACGGAGAGGCCTTCAACCTGCTCACGTTCGGGGCGGGCCTGGCGTGGAGCTCGGAGGCGGGCAAGCTCCGCTCGGTGGACCTGGCCGGCGACGTGGGCGGCGACTCCTACAGCCTGGCGATGGGCTTCAACTACGAGTTTTAGCGAGGTCGGGGCCATGGATTGGAAGTGGATGGTCCGTGCGACGCTCCTGGCGCTGGCGGCGGCGCTGCTGCCCTCGGCCGGCTGCGAGGGCGGGGACGTGGGCCAGGGGGACGAACTGGCGCAGGTGACGGTGCGCGCGTCCTTCACCCTCGACGGGGCGGAGCCCCGGGACGCCAGCTCCCATCCTTCCCTGTCCGGCGACGGCCGGTTCGTGGCGTTCGCCAGCGCCGCGAACAACCTGACCCCCAACGACAGCAATTCCTTCCAGGACATCTTCCTCAAGGATCGCCTCACAGGACAGATCCAGAACCTGACCATCTACGTCGTCCCGGCATCCTTTGCGCAATACAACCCGCACGACTGCTACGATCCCGTGATCACCCCGGACGGACGGTACGTGGCCTTCCGAACCCGGGGCAACTACGATCCCCCCTTTTCCATAGGGGGCATACCGCCTCTCAATTCGAATACCGTCCTCTACCGGTACGATCGAATCCTCAAGGCGTTCGATGCGGCCTTTCCGAGCGCCATCGACCCGAACGCCAACCTGCTGGAGCCCACGATTTCCTCGGACGGGCGGTATGTCGTCTTCCTCTCCTCGGCGACGAACCTGCCTCCGGCCGTCTCCGGAGGTCTCGTCCAGGTCTGGGTCTACGATATCGTCACCGATACGACCCGGCTGGTCTCCCACAGCACGGTCGGCGCCACCAACCCCTGCAACGACAACTGCGAGCGGGCCAGAATCAGCGGGAACGGCCAGTACGTGGTCTTCGAATCCATGGCCACGAACCTCACCGGCCAGCCGACCAATTCGCAGAACCAGATCTATCGGGCCCGCCTCGACGTCGCTCCGATAACGATAGAGGCCGTGGCGTTCAATTCCCTGGGAGTATTCACCAACCTTGATTCCACGTGCCCGGCCATTTCCGAGGACGGGCGGTACGTAGCCTTCTATACCTCCTCGACCAACCTCGTGACGGGGGTCTCCTTACCGTATATCGTCCGGCGTGATATGAATCCGGGGGGGCTCACGGAACTCGTGACGGACAAGCCGGGAATCCAGGATATGCCCGCCGCGATCTTCCCGCCGCCCTGCCTTCCGACCCAGCTGTCCGGGGATGGGAGGTATGTCGGTTTCCTGTCAAGGGAGGGTTCCCTCTATCCGGCGATGCCCCTTCTCTTCAACCAGGTCTTTGTCAGGGATATGCAGGGGGGGATCCAGATGGCTTCGCGCCATCTTGATGGAACCCCCTCCAATCTCGAGTGCAGCGATATGGCCTTGTCCCTGGACGCGGGCTGGGTCGCCTGGGAAACGCTGGGATCGACCCTCGTCGACGGCGACACGAACGGGGTGCCGGACATCTACCTCCGCGGCCCCCTGCGATGAGCGACGTCCCCGATTTCCCGCGCGGAACCCGGTCCCGCGGGTGACAAGGATCGGGGATTTCCCCCGGGAGGATCGATGACCCCGCTCCTTGCCGCCCTCGCCCTCTGCGCCCAGGCCGTCCCCGGCGACGGCTTCACCTACAAGACCCCGCGCGGCGCGGAATTCACCGTCACTGCCGAAGGCCTCAGCTCGATCCGCATCGGCGGGCGCGAGCTCGCGAAGGGCGGCTGGTCGGGCTGGAACGCGGAAGGCTGGTTCAAGGAATCCGGCTCGGGGAAGGTCAAGGCCCAGAAGACCCAGGAGAAGTCCCTCGAGAAGGCCGGCCCCGACCGCGCCCGCGTGAAGCACGTCAAGGAGGACGTCACCTTCCTCTTCGACTACGCCTTCGCGGGCGAGGACCTCACGATCAGCGCCCGCGTCGAGAACCGCCACCCCTCCGAACCCATGAACGTGGCCGGCTTCTCGGGCCTGGAGTTCCTCTTCGACCGCGTCCCCAACGGACTGATGTACGTCCAGCACGTTTCCTACTTCCAGGCCCACGGCGTGGGGCTCTGCCACCCGGGCCACTGGGCCCGCATCGGCGGGAGCTGGGCCGCGGACGGCACGGCGGGCGTGGGCCTCTCCCCCTGGAAAACCGGCCTCAACCGCACCCTCATCCTCTGGGACTACGCCGACTGGAATCCCGACAAGCGCGAGAAACTCCCCCAGCGGCGGCCGCTCTGCTTCGCGGTCGGCGCCGTCCCGCCGCGCGGCGCGCGCACCTTCGACTTCCGCCTCCGGGTGAGCCCCGAGCGCGACTGGAAGCACCTGATGGAGCCGTACCGACAGCACTTCCAGGAGACCTTCGGCCCCCTTCGCTACAAGCCCGACTGCCGCTGGATCGCCACCGACTACCTCAACCACAGCCAGGGGGCCGTCTCGAAGGAGAATCCCTACGGCTTCCATGGGGGATTCCGCCGCATCGACACCCCCGAGGGAGCGAAGGCCTTCTGCGATATGGTCATCCCCGTCGTCCGGGACAACGGAGGCCAGGGCGCGATCGTCTGGGGCCAGGGCGGGGACGACCCGCGCGGCGCCATGTACCGGCCGGACTTCGATGTCCTGCCGCCCGAGGTCGAGGCCCAGTGGGGGACGATCCAGGGCCGCTTCAAGGAGGCGGGCCTGCGCCTCGGCGTCTGCACCCGGCCGCGCGACATGGCCCTGAGGCTCGACTGGAAATCCGACCAGACCATCGACATCAACCCCGATGACCCCGGCCACCGCACCATGATCTGGAAGCGGTTCGAGACGATGATCAAGAAGGGCTGTACGCACTTCTACCTCGACAGCTTCGGCAGTTCCTTCGAGGACGTGAAGCTCATGGCGTTCCTGCGCGAGAAGATGGGGCCGGACATCCTGACCTACTGCGAGCACCAGTGCGACGCGATCGCCCCGTTCTCGGGCGGGTATTCCGAGACGACGCTCGACGCCGAGAAGCCGGGTCGCGAGCCCTCCTACGGCCTCTGGTCGGGCCTCGAGACGTGGGAGGTCTACCGGTGGCTGGCGCCCGGGGCCCAGCTCGCCTCGCGGCTCTACCAGGTGAAGGGCAAGCCGCCCGAGACCGTGGAATCCCCCGAGCGGTTCTTCTACCGCCACAAGGTCACGCCTCTTGTCCCCGCCTCCGACTTCCGGCGCGCCCCGCCGCTCAGGACGCTCCAGCCAGAGTTCCTCGACCCTTCCGGGCGCTGGAAGTAGGCGTATAATAGGCGAGGATTGATCTCATGCTGAGCCTTCTTCTGCTGTCTTTCCTCGTCCCGCAGGACGCCCGGACCGGACCGGCGGCCTGGGACACGGGACAGCCTTCCGCGGAACCCTACGCGGCGTCGGCGCTCAAGGCGCGGAGCGGCTGGACGGAGCTCCAGGCGCCCGGGCCCTTCAAGGGCGACGGCGTGGTGACGAACGGCCGCCTGACCCTGGTGGCGCGGAAGAAGGGCGGCGGCCTGGAGCTCTACGGCGCCGGAGAGATGAGGGCCCGGCTCGTCCTGGAGGGAACGGCCCGCGCGGCGCTGGCCGAGGTCGGCAAGGGAGGGGCCTGCCTGGAAGCCGGCGCGAAGTTCCGCCTCAAGCGCGGCGAGGTCTGCGTGGAGGTGGAGGCCGGCGGAGGAGCCAAGGGGCTGCGTGTCGAGTGCCCGAGCCGGTACGTGGTGCTCCCGGACTTCTTCGCGGACGACGTCGTGATCGACGCGGCGAAGGTGCCCCTCCCGAAGACGGAGCTTCCGAGCGAAAACTTCGTCCTGCACCTGGCGGGGAAGGGCGAGGCGGTCGTGGTGAGCGTCTTCGAGAACCGCGAACAGGACGTGCGGGTGACGCTCTCGGGCGAGGGGGACCGGCGCGCGGTGACGGGCACCGAGATCGATTTCGGCAAGGGCAAGAAGATCTGGGTGGCGCTCCTCGAAGGCGCCGGCATCTGGCATGGCGCGGAGGTCAAGGCGGAGGACGCGAAGAAGGTCGTCCCCCTCGACTGGAAGATGCCGTTCGCGGCGCAGTGGCGCGCGGACTTCACGCGGCAGGACGGGCTCACGGACAGCTGGGAGATGCTCCTGCAGAAGGCCAAGGGGGGCGAGTTCCAGAAGCCCGGCCTGCTGGGCGGCGCCTCGCGGATGCCGGCGGACCGCAAGCGCTGGACCACGGTGCTGGGCACGTTCTACTACCCGTGCTGGATCGACTCCGAGGGCCAGGGATTCCTCCAGCCGCTGGCGCACCCGGCGCTCACGCTCCGCGGCCCGGCGGTCCTCTATCCGATCAACCGCATGCCGGAGACGCCGCTGGAGGTCTTCACGGTGGTGGACGTGATGCGGAACACCCTGGGGGTGGGGCCGTGCGAGTACATCCTGGACCTCGAGGGCCAGAAGAGCGAGTACAAGGGGCGGGCCACCTGCTCGGTGCGCGACACGCTGACCCCCATCTACCAGAAGGGGAAACAGAAGGAGCAGAGGGAGGTCGTGGACCGGACGCTCGAAGAGGGGCTCGCGTTCGTCAAGCACATCCGCGGCCGGATCGAGCGCTACATGGAGTTCGGCCGGAATCTGCGGACGTACCTGGCGGAGCGGAAGAAGGCGAAGCCCGATCTCGCCGGGCCGATCGGCGAGATCGAGAAGCTGGCGGCCGAGATGGAAACCCGCTACGCCGCGCGCCGGGAAGAGATCAAGACGCCGGAGCACGTGGCGAAGATGAACGAGGAATTCCGCCGGGACGTCAAGGACTACGAGGGGCCGGACGCCCTGGACCGGTGCAAGGCCTACGCGAAGGCCCTCGTGGTGATCTGCGGCAGCCAGGACGAGCTGTAGGGGGAGTGCCGCTGGGTGCTGAAGTCGCGCCGCCAGAAGGCGGGCCTGCTCAT
>CAYNDR010000394.1:1996-6022 GCA_964395295.1 uncultured Planctomycetales bacterium | reverse complement strand
GACAGGGGTTGGGGGTAAGAGGTTGTGGGTAAGGAAGGCTGCCACGCCCGTGCCTGCCCCCAACCCCTAACCCCTGACCCCTGCTCTGTGTTAACATCCGCCGGACCGGGCAGCGGGCGTTCCGCCGTACAGTTCGATGAAGAAGCCAGACGTCGTCTCCGCCGACGCCCCCCAGGACCGCGCCAGCTTCCTGGCGGGGTATCGCGTCCTGCTCAAGCGGGTGAAACAGGAGTACAACGACCCGGCCGTCCACCTCGAGATGGCCCGCTTCCTCATCCAGCACAATCGCGGCGACCGGGCCTTCTCCTCGCTGCACGTGGCCCGACCGCTCCAGCCGCGCCGGCTGAACGCGTGCAGGTTGTCGTGGAACTCCCGGAAGGGGGCGGGCCCGATCCAGCAGTCCCAGTTGAGGGAATCGGGGGGTTTCTTGGAGGGGGGCCGCTCCATGATGTTGGGGGCCTGGGGCCAGACGGGGCGGTTGGTCCAGAGGTGGATCTCCTTGATCGTGCCGATGGCGCCCGCCTGGATGGCCTCGACGCCGCGGCGGAGGCCGCCGCTGGCGGTGCCCTGGTTGCCCATCTGGGTAGCCACCTTGTGCTTGGCCGCGAGTTCCCGGAGGGTCCGCGCCTCGAAGACCGAGTGGGTCATGGGCTTCTCGACGTAGGCGTGCTTGCCGAGCTTGATGGCCATGGCGCACGCCGGGGCGTGGTTGTGGTCCGGGGTGGCGACCACGACGGCGTCGATCTCCTTGGCGCACTCCTCGATCAGCTTGCGGTAGTCGGTGTACTTCTTGGCGCTCGGGAACTGGCTTCCCTTCTTGTCCAGTCTCTGCTGGTCGACGTCGCAGAGGGCCACGATGTTCTCGCCTTTGACGCCGTCGATGTCGCCCTCGGCCCGACCCCCCGCGCCGATGGCGCCGATCCTTAGCTTGTCGTTCTGGGCGTAGCCGAAGGCGGAGGAGGCGGGGACGAGGAGGCCCGCGCCCGCGGCGCCCACGGTCCCGAGGAATTCACGGCGGCGGATTTTGCGTGCCATAACGAACCCTCCCAGTTGTGAACGGCTCAATCCTATTCCCGGCGGCCCGGGGCGTCCAGCCCTTTCGAGGGGGACATCCAAGTAATACGCCGGACGGGCCGAAAAGAAACGGCCCGTCCCCGGCGGGGGGCGGGCCGTTCCGGTGTCTCGATGGACTAGAGCGTCCAGCCCTGACGGTACTCGCGCTTGATGTACTTGTCGGCGTCGCGGGTGTTGGTGGCCTTCATGTTGGGGCCGTCCCAGACCAGCTTCGTCTGGGCGCGGAAGGCCGGGATGCCGATGAGCACGGACTCGGTGAAGGGGCCGGAGTAGGCGAAGTTGCCCTGCGGCATCGGGCCGCCCCGGATGCCCTCGAGCCACTCCACGTGGTGCTCGCGGGTCCGGGGGAGGGTCTTGGGGACGTCCAGGTCCTTCTTGTCCTTGATCTGGCCGTCGATGACCGCCTTCCAGTTGCCGGTCTGCTCGTCGAGGACGACGACGGTGCCCTTGTCGCCGACGATGATGTTGCCGTTGTTGGTGAACTTGACGCCCTTGGCCAGTTCCTCGGCGGGGCCGTTCTGCTTGCCGTCCTTCTTGCCGTCGTACCAGGTGAACTTGAGGGCGGGCAGTTCGGGGCCGCGGGCGGGGAACTCCAGCTTGATCGTCTCCCAGTTGGGCCCGGTCTCGGGATTGAGGGGGTCGCCCACGACCTCGACGCTGGTGGGGTAGCCGAGCTTGAGTCCCCAGAAGGGGGCGTCCATGATGTGGCAGGCCATGTCGCCGAGCGCGCCGGTGCCGAAGTCCCACCAGCCGCGCCACTTGAAGTCGTGCAGGTTGTCGTGGTACTCGCGGAAGGGGGCGGGGCCGATCCAGAGGTCCCAGTTCAGGTGTTCGGGGACCGGCTTGGAGGGGGGCCGGTCGAGGCCCTGGGGCCAGATCGGGCGGTTGGTCCAGGCGTGGACCTCGGTGACCTTGCCGATCCCGCCGGCCTGGAGGAACTCCACGAGGCGGCGCCGGCTGTCGCTGGAGTGGCCCTGGTTGCCCATCTGGGTGACCACCTTGTGCTTGGCGGCCAGCTCGGTGAGCGTGCGGGCCTCGAAGATCGAGTGGGTCATCGGCTTTTCGACGTAGACGTGCTTGCCGAGCTTCATGGCCATGGCGGCCGCCGGGGCGTGGGTGTGGTCCGGGGTGGCGACCACGACGGCGTCGATTTCCTTCTGGATTTCCTCGATCATCTTGCGGAAGTCGTTGAACTTCTTGGCGTTGGGGTGCCTGCCGGCGGCCTTGTCGAGGCGCTTCTGGTCCACGTCGCAGAGGCCGACGCAGTTGGCCATGCCGGAGGCCATCGTCTCGTTGAGGTCCCCGTCGCCGCGGCCTCCCACGCCCACGAAGGCGCAGTTGACCTTCTCGTTCTGGGCGTAGGCCGCGCCGCGGAGGACCAGGAAGCCGGCGCCGACCGCGCCGGAGTTCTTGAGGAAAGCTCGGCGGTTCATGGATCAGCTCCTAAAGAGGTGGGAAGAGGATATCCCGTCCGGCGGAGGGGTGCAAGTGTCTCACGCCATGAGGTCTAACGACGGCGAGGGCTGGCGGTTCCCGCCGGCCCCATTCTCTGGAGTTTGCGGCCTGAATTAGTAGGATAAGGCCGCACCTTCAAAGGAGGATCGGGCCATGGCCAAGCACGTCCGCATCGGGGTCGTGGGCGCCGGGTTTGCCGGCCATTTCCACTGCGCCAGCTACGGGAAAGTCTGCGGCGAGGACTTCGAGATCCTCGGCGTCTTCGACGTGGCCAAGGACAAGGCGGGCCACCTGGCCAAGGATTTCGAGATCAAGAAGGTCTACGACACGTTCGACGCCCTCCTCGCGGACAAGGAGATCGACGTCGTGGACCTCGTGGTGCCCAACAACCTCCACGTGCCGCTGGCGGTCAAGGCCGCCCAGGCGGGCAAGAACGTCTTCTGCGAGAAGCCGCTCACCGGATACTTCGGGCCCCGCGACGCGAAGGACTGGACCGCCCGGGGCGTCTCCCGCGAGGACATCTTCAAGGGGGCGCTCGACGAGGCCAACAAGGCCTACGATGCGATCAAGAAGGCGGGGGTCACGCTCTGCTACGGAGAGAACTGGGTCTACGCCCCGCCCATCGTCAAGGTGAATCGGCTCATTGAGGCCAGCGGGTCGGCGATCCTGCGCATCCAGGGCGAGGAGTCCCACAGCGGGTCGCACGCGGACTACGCCAAGCGGTGGCGGACGGCCGGCGGCGGGTCGCTCATCCGGCTCTGCGTCCACCCGGTGGGCGCGGCCCTCCACCTCAAGTACGAGGAGGGGCGGCGCCGCGACGGAAAGCCCCTCCGGCCGGCCTTCGTCACGGCCGAGGTGGCCAACCTCACCAAGATGAAGGCCTTCGAGGCCGAGCCCAGGAAGCACATGAAGACCGGCTGGGACGACGTGGAGGACTTCGGGGCGATCCTCCTGACCTTCGAGGACGGTTCGGTGGCCCAACTCACCTCTACCGACACCGTCATGGGCGGCATCTACAACTACCTCAACGTCTTCGGGTCGCGCCTGGTGGCCAAGGCGAACATCAATCCCAACACCGCTTGCCAGGCGTACACTCCCGACAAGGAGTACTTCAAGGACGAGTACGTGGTCGAGAAGACCGAGACCAAGGAGGGGTGGTCCTTCCCGGCCCCGGACGAGGACATGGTGACGGGCTATCCGGACGAGCTGAAGGACTTCGTGGGGTCGATCTCCCGCGGCCGCCAGCCGAAATCGGGCCTCATGCTGGCCCATGACGTGATCGTGGTGACCTACGCAGCCTATCTCTCGGCCGAGAAGGGGGCCCGGATCGACGTCCGGCCCTACCTCCGCCCTGCTTGATCGAGCTTTCGCATGATGCGAACGACAAAATAGACCGTCCGTTTTGTCGGGGGGGGGGGGGGGGGGCGGCTCCCCGGGGAACCGGGCATGAAAGCCCAGGAACTGGGGAAGGCCCTTGATCGCCCCCGAGAGCAGGCG
>CAYNDR010000394.1:0-1986 GCA_964395295.1 uncultured Planctomycetales bacterium | reverse complement strand
GGACGATATCGGCTTGACAGGCAGCGAGCGGGGGGGCTGGGGGGGGTGGGGGGGGGGGTGGGGGGGGCACTGTTCACCGGGTAAACGGTCATGAAAGCCCAGGAACTGCGGAAGAGCCTTGATCGCGCCCTGAAGCAGGTCCGGATCACGGACATCCACACCCACATCTACGCCCCCTGCTTCGGGGACCTCCTGCTCCGGGGGATCGACGAACTGCTGACCTACCACTACCTCGTCGCGGAGGCGTTCCGGTTCATCGACCTGCCGTACCGCGGCTTCTTCGCGATGCCCAAGAAGGACCAAGCGGACCTCGTCTGGAAGACCCTCTTCCTGGACCGCTCCCCCCTGAGCGAGGCCGCGCGCGGCGTGGTGACCACGCTCGACCGGTTGGGACTCGACGTCGGGAAGCGGGACCTCCGCGCCTGCCGGAAATTCTTCGCCCGCCTGTCCCCGGAGAGGCACGTGGACCTCGTCTTCGAGACGGCGGGCCTCCGCGACTGCGTGATGACCAACGATCCCTTCGACGACCTGGAGCGGCCGGTATGGACGGGCCCCCTCAAGGCCGATCCGCGCTTCAAGGCGGCGCTCCGCATCGATCCGCTCCTTCTGGGCTGGGAGAAGTCCTGCCCGCGCCTGAGGGAGTGGGGGTACGACGTGGGCCTGGAGTTCAGCGACCGCACGATGGAGGAGGTGAGGCGGTTCCTCCGGGAATGGATCGGCCGCCTGAAGGCCCTCTACATGGCGGTCTCCCTCGGGCCGGACTTCGCGTTCCCCGAGGACTCCGCCGCGGGAAAGCTGATCGAGCGGGCGGTCCTTCCCGTGTGCGAGGAACTCGGCCTGCCCTTCGCCCTCATGATCGGCGTCCGGCGGAAGGTGAATCCCGAGCTGGGGCTGGCCGGCGACGCCGTGGGCCGCGGGAAGGTCGAGGCGGTGGAGGCCCTCTGCGCGCGGTACCCGAAGAACAAGTTCATGGTCACGATGCTCTCCCGGGAGAACCAGCACGAGCTGTGCGTGGCGGCCCGCAAGTTCCGCAACCTCCTCCCCTTCGGCTGCTGGTGGTTCCTGAACGTCCCGAGCCTCATCGGGGAGATGACCCGCATGCGGCTGGAGCTCCTGGGGCTGGGCGTCATCCCCCAGCACTCCGACGCGCGCGTCCTCGACCAGGTGATCTACAAGTGGGACCACTCGAAGAAGGCCGTGGGGGACGCGCTCTTCGAGAAGTATTCGGACCTCCTGGCGGCCGGGTGGGAGCCGCGGCCCCGCGAGATCCAGCGCGACGTCGACCGCCTCTTCGGGGGCCATTTCTGGGAGTTCCTGGGGACGAGATGATCCGCATCGACATCCCCGGTTTCGGCAGGCTCGCGATCAGGCACCTCGTGCTCGACTTCAACGGCACGCTGGCCCGCGACGGCGCCCTCCTCCCGGGCGTGCGCCGCCGCCTGCGGCGCCTCGCCTCCCGGCTGAAGATCCACGTGGTCACCGCCGACACGTTCGGAACGGTGCGCCGGGCGCTCGCCGGCGAGCCGTGCAAGGTCAGCGTGCTCCCCCTCCGCGGCCAGGCGCGGGCCAAGCGGGAAGCGGTCTCGATGCTCGGGGCGGGGGCGACCGCCGCCGTGGGCAACGGGAGGAACGACCGCCTGATGCTCAGGGCGGCCGCGCTCGGCGTCGCCGTCCTGGGCCCCGAGGGCGCCGCGGCCGAGACCCTGGCGGCCGCCGACGCGGTCTCGGCGGACATCGAGGGCGCGCTCGACCTGCTCCTGCGACCGGACCGGCTCGTGGCGACCCTGCGTGAGTGACCGTTACAGACTGACGCCGAAGACGTAGATGAGGGAGTAGTAGGCCCCCACCGCGATGAAGAGGACGCCCGCGAGCCGGCGCATCCACTTCTCCGCCTGGCTCACGCGGTTGAAGAGCGCCCCGACCCTGTTGGAGGCCGCCGCGACGGCCACGGCGGTCGCGACCCACGGCGCCCACGAGCCGGCGCCC
>CAYNDR010000393.1:0-6031 GCA_964395295.1 uncultured Planctomycetales bacterium | reverse complement strand
CTGGCGCTCCCGCTGGACGCCGCCCCCGCGGCCGACCGCGAGCTCTGGGCCCGGATGAAGGCCGCCGCGCCGCCCCTCCCGGTGCGCGAGGAGGGAGGGAAGAAGGTCGTCCTCCCCGCGGAGAAGTACCGGAACAAGCGGGACAACTGCGAGAACCCCGAGCTCTACGCGGTCTGGCCGTTCCGCCTCTTCTCGGTGGGCCGGCCCGGCCTGGAGACGGGGGTCGAGACCTGGAACCGCCGCGGGGAGCGGGGGATGAACGGCTGGTCCTACGACGGCCAGGCCGCGGCGATCCTGGGGATGACGGAGGAGGCGAAGCGGCAGATCCTCCACAAGGTCCGCAACTCCCACCCCAACCACCGGTTTCCCGCGATGTGGGGGCCGAACTTCGACTGGCTCCCCGACCAGGACCACGGGAGCAACATCCTGCTGACGCTCCAGCACATGGTGATCCTGGCCGACGGCGACCGGGTCCATCTCCTCCCCGCCTGGCCGAAGGACTGGAACCTCAAGTTCCGGCTCCACGCCCCGCGGAAGACCGTGGTCGAGGGCGAGTTCCGCGGCGGGAAGATGGTCTCGCTCAAGGTCGATCCGCCCGCCCGGAAGGCCGACGTCACGGTCTGCGAGCCGAGGTGAAGGCCGCAATCGCCCGGGGGTGTCAGAGAATCTCGAATCACGGGATCGTTCCCCCCCGTCCCCGGGGATTGAGAGCCCCGGCGTTGGATCATGGAATTCGCCGGGAATTGGGGTATGCTGGTGGAACCAGTTCATGGCTTCCGAAAATCTGAACGGCTGGACCGGCGCGGTCCTTCACCTGGATCTTTCGACCCGGAAGGTCCGGATGGAATGGCCGTCCGGGGACCTCTACGCCTCCTGGGTGGGGGGCAAGGGGCTGGCCGGGCATTACCTTCGGCCGCACATCACCCGGTCCTGGGACGACCCGGAGATGCCGGTGGTCTTCATGACCGGCCCGTTGGTGGGGACCTCCTCCCCGACTTCCGGCCGCATGTGCGTGATGACCCGGTCCCCCCTGACCGGGACGGTGGGGGACACCTCGGTGGGCGGGAGCCTGGGATTCGCCTTCAAGCAGGCGGGCTTGGACGGGCTGGTGATCACCGGAAAGGCCGGGCGGTGGTGCGGGATCGAGATCACGGAGGGGGAGGCCGCGGTCCGGGACGCGCCGGACCTGGCCGGCATGGAAACGGGGGCCCTGCACGCGCGGCTCAAGGACAGGGGCGCGGTGGCCGCGATCGGGCCGGCCGCGGAGAACGGGGTCCTGTTCTCCAATCTCATGGTGGACGGGAGCTACGCGGCGGGGCGGAGCGGCCTGGGGCTGGTGTTCGCGGCGAAGAACCTCAAGTATCTCACGGTCCGGGGCACCGGGCGCGCCGGGGTCCACGATCCGGAGGCCCTGAAATCGGCGCGGGAGGAGATCTTCCGGCTGGTGGCCGGGAGCCCGGCGCTCATGGGGGAGCTGGGGCTGTCCCACTACGGCACCGGGGCGATCTACGACCTCACGGACGCCCGCCGCATGATGCCGACCGCCAACTTCCGGAAGACGGTGTTCGCGAAGTCGAAGGCCATGAACGCCGCCGCCTACAAGGCGCGGTACGACACCCGGCGCATGGGGTGCAAGGGTTGCCACATCCTGTGCAAGAAGGTGGGGAAGGACGGGACGCACATCCCGGAGTTCGAGACGATGTCCCATTTCTCCGCCCTCCTGGAGAACGAGGACCTCGAAGTGGTCGTCCGGGCCAACGCCCTGTGCAATTCCCTGGGCATGGACACGATCTCCGCGGCCTCCACCCTGGCCTGCCACGCGGAGCTGGAGGGCCGGCGGCTTTCCGGGGAGGAGATCCTGGGGCTCCTGGGGAAGATCGGCCGCGGGGAGGGGGAGGGCCGGGCCCTGGGATCGGGCTCCTCCCGGTACGCGGGGTCCAGGGGGGCGCCGGAGAAGTCCATTTCCGTCAAGGGGCAGGAACTGCCGGCCTACGACCCGCGGGGCGCGTACGGCATGGCCCTGGGGTACGCCACCTCCACGCGCGGCGGGTGCCACCTGCGCGCCTATCCCCTCAGCCACGAGATCCTGAGGAAGCCCGTCGCCACGGACCGGTTCTCCTTCGAGGGGAAGGCCCGGATCGTCAAGATCGCGGAGGACATGAACGCGGTGGTGGACTCGCTGACCGCGTGCAAGTTCACCTTCTTCGCCGCGACCCTGGAGGAGTACGCCAAGGCGTACACGGCCGTCACCGGGGTGCAGGCCACGGCCCAGGGACTGCTCCGGGTGGGGGAGCGGATCTATTACCACGAGCGGATCATGAACGCCCTGAACGGGTTCACCAGCAGGGAGGACGACCTTCCGGCCCGGTTCTTCGAGGAGCCCGGGGGCGGAGGGGAGGGGCCCGCGGCCCCGCCGCTGGACCGGAAGGAGTTCCTGGAAGCCCGGGCCCGGTACTACCGGGTGCGGGGGCTGGACCCGGACGGGAGGCCCACCCGGGAGAAGGCCGCGGAGCTCGGGCTCCGGTGGGAGGGCGCATGAAGCGCCTGCTGGACAAGTACGCGGGGAAGCTGGTCTCGGCGGGGCTGGCGGAGGCGGGGGCGCCCCTTCTTGGCGGGCTGGACGCGGAGCTGGCCTGGAACAGGGCGGATCCGGCGTGCGCGGTCCTGGAGCGGGTCTTCGAGGGGCTGGCCATCAACAGCCTCCTGTTCTCGGAGCCGGCCGAACCGTACCGTTCCATCATCGGATACCTGGCCGGACGGGCGGGCGAGGCGATCCGTCCCAGCGACTGCGAGACGCGCACGTTCATGCACGACCTTCCGGTGGTGCGGGAGTTCGAGCCGGGCGGCCTGCTCGGGGCGCTCCGGCGGAGGAAGAGCGCCATCGTGCCCGGGAAGGGCATCGTCACCTGGGGCATGGTGAGCCCGGAGCAGGCGTACATTTTCTACAGCTCGGTGTGCTTCGCCTGCTTCGTCAAGTTCTTCTCGGATTACCTCGTGGACCGGAAGCGCGGGCGGGTCACGCCGGGCCAGCAGGAGGTCTTCGACGCGGCGATCCGCCGCCTGGATCCCCTGCCGGAGAGGCCGCCGGAGCTCATGCGGGGGCCGTTCGGTTCCGGGGCGGAGGCGCGCGAGGCGATCATCCAGGCCGGCCGGCACACGGTCCGGTGCCGGCTGGTGGATTCCTTTTTCGGGAACATCTCCTTCCTGCACGGGGATACCCTGCACATCAGCCAGACCGCCTCGTCCCTGGACGAGCTGGAGGGGTGCATCGATGCCTGCCCGCTCCGGGGCGGGGACTGCGCGGGGATCACGGCCTCGAGCGAGCTGACCGCGCACCGGGAGGTGGTCCTGCGGGGCGGGAGGCGCGCCGTGCTCCACGGGCACCCGAAGTTTTCCGTGATCATGTCCATGGCCTGCGGCCGGGAGGGGTGCGGGACGGAAGGGCAATGCCATGTCCGGTGCCCCGAGAAGCGGTTCGTGGAGGACATCCCGATCGTGCCGGGGGAGGTGGGCACGGGGCCCCACGGCCTCTGCCATACGCTTCCCCCGGCGATGGAAGGCCGGCGCGGGGCGATCGTGTACGGGCACGGCCTGTTCACGGCGGGGCGCGAGGATTTCAACGAGGCGTTCGCGAGCCTCCTGGACGTGGAGCGCCTGTGCCGGGAGCGGTACCTGGATTCCTCCGGCCGGGGGTGAGGCGGCGGGGGAGGGAGGCAGGGGGTGTCAAAGCCGCCTCTCCACAGGATAAAGCGGAAGCGAGCTTAATGTGGCCTCGCTCCGGAATCCTCGGGCCTCGGGATATCCGCCGTCGGCTCCGCGCTTCTCCGGGGACGGAGAGGGACTACCCCAACAACTCCTTGACGATATCCGACTTGTCCCGCTTGAGGTGCTCCGCGACGTCTGCCAGGACCCCGCTCAGGGTGCCGACCCGAAGCGCGGCATGCGCGGGGATCGTCACGTGATGCTCGCCGCCGGTCCTGGTCGTGAGACGCAGGTGGCTGCCGGTCTGACGGGTGACGCTGTATCCGTATTTCTCCAGAAGACGGGCCAGATCCTCGCCGCTGAGGTCGCGAGGGAGCTTCATACGGGCAGGATTTCGTCCTTGACGAGATGCAACCGCACGACCTTGGGTCGCAGGGCTTCGTCCTCGTAGTGGCACCGCACGGCATCAAGGATATTGATCTTCAAGGCTTCCAGGGAGTCGGCTTCCGTGAATATGCCGGCCCCAAGCGCCCGGGCGGTGTACCCGCCCTCAGGCGCCTCCTCGACAACGAAGATCAGCTCGGTCATCTCTGCTCCCTAGGCATAGGGTGTTCAAAGCTGCCTCTCGACAGAAATTATAGCCTCCCGGGAGGCCGGGGGAGGGGGAAATCGGACGAGCCCGGGGGCTCCTGCGAGGCTTTCCAGGCAGGCCTCAACGGACCTGGTGGACCACGATGGAGTTGGTCGGCTGGGCCTTGATCCCCTGCCCCGAGAGCATCAGCACGTAGTCGCCCTTCGACGCGAGCTTCAGGCCCTTGAGGATCCGCTCGGCGCGCGCGGCGTATTCGCCGAACCCGATCTCCTTCGGGTTGAGGTACGGGTAGACGCCCCACAGCAGGTTGAGGCGCCGGCGCACCGTCTCGGAGGGGGTGAGCGCCAGGATCGGCGCCGCCGGACGGTCGGCCGAGACGAGGCGCGCCGTGGTGCCGGAGCGGGTGAGGACGAAGATCGACCGCACCATGAGGTCGCGGGAAAGCTGGGCGGTGGCCGTGCCCAGCGCCTCCTCCAGGCGGTTGTTCTCGTCGTCCCCGGCCCGGGGGAAGCGGCCGCGGAGGGCGAAGAACTGGTAGGCCTCCGTCTCCCGGAGGATCGAGTCCATGGTCTCCACCGCCGCGACGGGGTGCTTGCCGGAGGCGGTCTCGGCGGAGAGCATGACGGCGTCGGCCCCGGCCGAGCAGGCGCCGGCCACGTCGGTGACCTCGGCGCGGGTGGGCCGCGAGTTCTCGATCATGCTCTCCAGCATCTGCGTGGCCACGATGACCGGCTTGTTGAACCGGTTGGCGATCTGGATGAGCTTGTTCTGGAGGATGGGCACCTTCTTGGCGGGCAGTTCCACCCCCAGGTCGCCGCGCGCCACCATCAGGCCGTCGGCCAGCTCCGCGATCCCGCGGATGTGGGCCAGGGCCTCGGGCTTCTCGATCTTGGCGATGATGGGGGTGGGGGCCTTGAGCGAGGCCAGGAGGCGGCGCAGGTCCATGATGTCGCGGGGGCGGCGCACGAAGGAGAGGGCGATGTAGTCGGCGCCGCCGGCCAGGGCGTGGCGCACGTCGGCGCGGTCCTTGTCGGTGAGCGCCGGGATCCCCAGGGCACTGCCCGGCAGGTTCATGCCCTTGTTGTTCTTGAGGACTCCGCCGCGGACAACGCGGGCCTCCAGGGCGCGGGCGCGCTTGCGGAGGACCTTGAGCTCCAGGTTGCCGTCGTCCAGCAGGATCGGGGCCCCCACGGCGACGTCCTTCACGAGGCGGCGGTACTGGGAGGGGATAAGGGAGCCTTCGCCGACCACCGGATCGACCGTGACGGTGACGGTGGAGCCCTCCTTGAGCGCGATGGAATCGCCCTTGAACTTTCCCACGCGGATCTTCGGCCCGCAGAGGTCGGCGAGGATCGCCACGGAGGCGCCCATGTCCGCGGCCGTGGAGCGGATGAGGCGCATGGTCTTGACCTTCTCGGCGGGGTCGCCGTGGGAGAAGTTGACGCGCGCCACGTTGAGCCCGGCGGCGATGAGGCGGCGGATCATCTCGGGGCTCGAGGAGGCGGGGCCGATGGTGGCCACGATCTTGGTGCGGCGGAAGCGGAGGTACTTGTGGTTCATGTCGAGGGAGAACAAGTCATCCTCCCGGGGCGGGGGCGTCTTCATGGGGGCGGCCTCCTGGGGTTGGACGGGAGGCCATTCTAGCGAAGGGGAGGGCCCGCCTCAAGGCGCGGCATCCCCTGGCAGGAGTTCCGCAACCCCAGGCAAGGTGCCGGGGATCAAGGCGTTGTGGGGAGT
>CAYNDR010000392.1:0-6042 GCA_964395295.1 uncultured Planctomycetales bacterium | reverse complement strand
CTGCATGGTTCCTGCGTTCCCTGCACGCCCCTCTTCCGTTCTCTCGCTCTCGCAGCATCCCGCCGTCGGCCGGGCGGGCGGTGGGCGGGACGAAGCGGTGCGCCGGCATCTCCACGCCCTTCAGGATGGAATCGACGATCCTCTGGCGGTCGATCGCCAAGGACAGCGCCCGCCGCACCCGCGGGTCGTCCAGGGGCTTCCTCTTCACGTTGAAGACGTAGTAGTAGACGGCGTTGTAGGGATTGGTCAGGTGGTCCGGGCGCTTCGAGGCCGGCTCCGCCATGTCCGGCGGGGCGCGGAAGAGCCAGTGGCACGCCCCCGACTCGTAGAGGCGCCAGGCCTGGACGTCGTCGCGGATCCCGAGGAAGGCGAACCTCTCGAGCTTCACCTCCGCCGCGGCGCGGTAGCGCGGGTTCTTCTCGAAGACCTTGCGGTCGTGGATCACCCACGAGACGAGGCGGTAGGGGCCGTTGTGCACCATGTTGCCGGGGCGCGTCCATTCCTTCCCGTGCCTCTCGACCGTGGCCCGATGGACCGGATAGAAGATGTTGAGGCAGGCGATCTCCAGGAAGTAGGGGACGGGGTGCTCCAGCTCGACGACCAGGGTGCGGTCGTCGGCGGCCCGCGCGCCGAGCGTCTCCGGCGGGGCCTGGCCCCGGCGGATCGCGCGCGCGCCCTTCACCACGAACATGCGGTCGGCGTATCTCGATATCGTCTTCGGATCGGCCACGCGGCGCCACGCGTAGACGAAGTCGCGGGCCGTGACGGGATCGCCGTTGGACCAGAGCGCCGGGCGCAGGGTGAAGGTGTAGGTCTTCCGGTCGGGGGAGACCTCCCAGCGCTCGGCCGCGGCGGGGACCGGCGAGGCGTCGCGCGGGTCGTAGTTGACCAGGCCCTCGAAGAGGTGCATGAGGACCTTGATCCCGGCGACGTCGTGGGAGAGGGCGGGATCGAGCGAGTTGGGCTCCTCCGAGGCGTTGAAAAGGAGCACCCCGTCCCGGGGGGCGCCTTCGCCCTCGAGGGTGACCCGCTGGAGGGGGTGCATGTCGCGGACGTTGGGATAGATCCCGCGGATGAAGGGCTTCATGTAGTTGTGGGCCATGTAATGGTAGACCGGGGCGAGCGGGGCCTCGTCGAGGAGGATCGCCTCGGCCTCGGCGAGCATCCCGAGCCGGCGGGAGGGATCGGGCTCGGCGTCGGAGGCGTCCACGAGGCGCTCGAAGGGGACGGACCTCCACCCGGTCGCGTTGGCGCCGCTGTCGGCGTGGAAGAGGGCCAGGAAGGCGTGCGGGTCGGTGTATTCCCCGATCCAGGCGCGCCGGGCGATGTCGAAGTCGCCGCCGTCCACGCGGTCGAGGTAGACCTTCCACTCGGCGTTCTCCAGGTCGATCCGGATGCCGAGCTGGGTGCGCCACATCTCCTGGACCTGGGCGGCGATGCGGACGTGCCAGTCGGCCGTGTTGTGGAGGAGGGCGAGGCGGGGGAAGCCGCGGCCGCCCGGGAAGCCCGCCTCGGCCAGGAGGCGCTGGGCCTCCGTGGCGGGGCCGGGGGGCGGGGGCTCGGGCTTGCCGCAGGCCGCCGCCAGGAGGACCGCCGCCAGCGCGAGGCGTCTCGGGGTCATTCGGGCCTCTGCTGGACGTCGAAGGCGTCGCGGAGCCCGGCGCCGATGGAGTTGAGGCAGTAGAGGGTGAGGGCCAGCGCGGCGCCGGGGAAGGTCACCTGCCACCACCTGCGGGCGCCGAGGGCGTCGGCCCCCTCCTTGATGAGCTTGCCCCAGGAGGGGTCGGGCTCGGAGACCCCCAGGCCCAGGTAGGACAGGAACGCCTCCTGGAGGATGAAGGCGGGGACGGAGAGGGTGGCGTAGACGATCACGGGGCCCAGGATGTTGGGGATCACGTGGCGCCAGAGGACGGCGGGGGCGCCCGCGCCCAGGGCCCGCGCGGCCTCCACGAACTCGCGCTCCCGGAGGGAGAGGACCTGGCCGCGGGCGATGCGCGCCATGGTGAGCCAGCCGAAGAGCCCCAGGACGCCGAAGACGAAGACGACCGAGCGGGACTTGAGGAGCGCCATGACGATGATCACCACGAGCATGTAGGGGAGCCCGTAGAGGACGTCCACGAAGCGCATCATGAGGAGGTCGGTCTTCCCTCCCGCGTAGGCCGAGGCGGCGCCGTAGGCCACGCCGATGAGGACGCTCACGGAGGTGGCCAGGAGCCCCACCGCGAAGGAGACGCGGCCCCCCCGGAAGGTCCTCGCCAGGAGGTCGCGCCCCTGGGCGTCGGTCCCCATCCAGTACCGCGCGTTCGGGGGCCGGCCCATGTACTCGCCGTCCATCTCGCGGTAGTCGTGGGGCGTGATCCAGGGGACGAGCACCATGGCCGCCGCCATGAGGCCCAGGAGGGCGGCCGAGGCGAGCGCCTTGCGGTTGCGGGAGAACCGCCGCAGGGCCATCTCGGAGGGGGAGCGGCTCGGCGGCGCGTCCATCAGCTCACCCTCACCCGCGGATCGAGGATCCCGTAGGCCATGTCCACGGCGGCGTTGAGCGCGATGACGAGGGTGCTGTAGACCAGCACGCACGCCATGATGAGCGGCATGTCGCGGTTCGTGGCGGAGGTCACGAAGTGCTGTCCGAGGCCCGGGAGCGAGAACACCGACTCGACCACCATGGAGCCGGTGACGAGGTAGGCGACCATCGGGCCGGCGTAGGAGACCACGGGGGTGATGCCGTTCTTGAGGGCGTGCGTGAGGAAGACGCTCCGCTCGGAGAGCCCCTTGGCCCGGGCGGTGCGGATGAAGTCCTTGTGGATGACGTCGAGCATCCCCGCGCGCCCGAGGCGCGAGAGGTACGCGATGTGGACCATCGACAGCGTGGCGGCCGGGAGGACGAGCTTGCGGAGTTCGGACCACCGGCTCCAGTCCGTGGGCCAGAGCCCCGCCGGGAGCCAGCCGAGCGTCGCGCTGAACAGGAGCACGAGCAGGGGGCCCAGGAGGAAGTTGGGGACGCAGATCCCCGCGAGCGAGACGCTCATCGCCGCGTAGTCCGGCAGGCGGTTCTGGCGCGCCGAGGCGAGGATCCCCAGGGGGACGCCGACCAGGAAGGCCAGGGACGCGCTGAGGAGCCCGAGCAGGAGCGAGTTCCGGAAGCTCGGCCAGACGATGTAGTTGCAGTCCATGTCCGTGTACTTCATCGAGGGGCCGAGGTCCCCGCGGAGGTAGCCCCACATCGCGCGCGCGTACTGGACGTGGAGGGGCCTGTCGAGGCCGTAGTGCCTTTCGAAGTTCCTGAGGATCTCCGGGTTCGTGGTGCGCTCGCTGGAGAAGGGGCTCCCGGGGGCGATCCGGGTCATCAGGAAGCAGATCGTGGCGATCGCCAGCAGGGTCAGCGCCCCGGCGGCCAGGCGGCGGACGAGGAAGGCGGTCACGCGGCTCTCTCCATCCCGCGGCGGATTCCCCTGAGGCTAGGGCCTGTCCACGGCATCGAACCTCGGGCTCCTGTACTCCGGCCAGGCCGGGGGCGTAATGTGGAACGCCGGCCGCTGGCCCTGCTTCATGATCCGGGAGGCGATGTACTCGCGGTCCACGGCGAGGGCCAGGGCCAGGCGGACCTTCCGCTGGTCGAGAGGCTTCTTCTTCACGTTGAAGGAGTAGAAGTAGGTGGCCAGGTAGGAGTCCCCCTTGTAGTCCGGCCGCCGGCGGATCTCCTCGATCTGGTCCAGGGGGAGCGTGGTGGCGAAGTCGCACGAGCCTTCCAGGTAGTAGTTCCAGGCGGACGCCCGGTCCTCGGCGGCCAGGAACCGGATCACGGGCTGGCGGACGCGCGCGGCGTCCCAGTAGCGGGGGTTCTTCTCGATCGCGATGAACTCCTTGGGCTTCCGCTCCTTGAGGCGGTAGGGCCCGTTGCAGGCCATGTTCTCCGGCCGCGTCCACTTCAGCCCGTGCCGCTCGATCGCGTCCTTCGGGACCGGGTAGTAGGGGAAGAACGCGCACAGCTCCAGGAAGAACGGGCAGGGATTCTCGATCTCGACATCGAGCGTCCGGTCGTCGCGGGCCCGGACGCCCACGCCGGAGGGGTCTTTCGTTTCCCCCTTGTTGAAGGCCTCGGCGCCCTTGAGGGGGTAGAGCGCGTGGGCGTAGTCGGTGGGCGTGGCGGGATCGAGCACGCGCGTCCAGGCGTAGACGAAGTCGTGCGCGGTCACCTTGCGGCCGTCGGACCACGCGCAGTCCCGGAGGAAGAAGGCGTACTTCCGGCCGTCGGGCGAGACCTCCCAGCGCTCGGCCGCGCCGGGCTGCATCTTGAGCGTGCCGGGCTCGTAGGCGGTGAGCCCCTCGAAGAGCCCGATGAGGACGCGGAACTCGATCGAGCCCCGGGCGAGGCCGGGATCGAGCGTCTGGGCCTCCGCGGAGTTGTTGATGACGAGGACCTCGCGCCCCTCGGCGAACACCTCCTTGAGCGGGTGGACGTCCAGGAGGTTGTGGCGGAGGCCCTTGACGTGGTCCTTCCAGCAGTTCTGGGTGAAGTAGAAATAGAGGGGCATGACCGGCACGTCGCGCATCAGGATCCCCTCCGCCTCCCCGAGGAGGCCGAAGCGCTTCCGGGGATCGATCTCGGCCGAGGCCTCCTTCACGAGCCGGTCGTACTCGGGGTCCGACCATCCCGTGTTGTTGTTCCCGCTGTGGGAGGTGAACATCTCGATGAAGGTGTAGGGGTCCTGGTAGTCGGCGATCCAGCCGCGCCGCATGATCTGGTAGTTGAGGGCGCTCATGTCGCCCAGGTAGACCTTCCACTCGGTGTTGCGCAGTTCGACGTCGATGCCCAGGTTTTTCCGCCACATGGACTGGATGGCGGTGGCGACCCGCTCGTGGCCGGCGTCGGTGTTGTAGAGGATCTCGAGCCTGGGGAAGCCCTTGCCCTTCGGGTATCCCGCCTCGGCGAGGAGCTGGCGGGCGCGGGCCACCCGTTCCTGCTGGGCCGGATCGGCGGCGGCCGCCTCGGGGGGGGCGGGGGATTTCTTCGGGTCGCATCCGAGCGTCCCGGCCACCAGCGCGAGCGCGCCGGCGATCCGCGTCAGGAGGCGGGTGAAACGCATGCCTGGATGATGTCCCCCGGCCAATCCGGTTTCATGCTAGGGGCCGGATGCGGGCAAGTCAACGGATATCCCCGGGACCGGCCTCGACCCGCGTGACGACCTGGAGGCGTTCGTGCGGCGCCCGAGGCGGCACGGGCCGCAGGACCAGGAAGAGGGTGATCTCGAAGCGGCCGGGGCCGAGGCGCCTCACGCCCACGCGGCCCCGCTCCAGCTCGGCCTCGATCCCGGGGGGGAATTCGTGGTATCCGGCCGCGATGTCGGGGCCTTCGTACGAGCGTTCCTCCTGTCCCTCGGCGAGGGCGGGGACGGCCACGGCGAGGGCCCCGCGGCTGAGGTCCTCGCCGGGGGCGTAGCGGCGCAGGGCCAGGGCCAGCCGGCCGGGGCCGCCGTAGGCCGGGCCCAGGGAGAGGGTCATGGTCTCCTCCAGGAGGCCGGCGACCGTCTCCGCCAGCGCCCGGGTCCGGGGATCCCCGGAGAGCCGGACGCCCGCCTCCATGAGGCCGGCCACGGCCTGGCAGGCCGCGCCCTCCCGCGGGTGGAGGTGCGCGCCCTCGACCACCTGGGCGTCCCAGGTTTCCAGGCTCGCCTCGGGCCCCAGGAGGCTCACGAGCGCGGGCTGTTCGAACCGGTGGCCGCCGGAGCACGAGGCCGCGAGGACCAGGAAAGGGAGGAGGCGTTTCATCTCAGGATTCCAGGAAGTTCCGCAACAGGTCGAACCAGAGGACGTCTTCTTGCGATTCGCGATGCAGATCATGGGTTCGGTCCTTCGGAAAGCGGTCCTCGTGTTTGCGGAAGTCGCTGGAACGACGGGCTGCAAAGATGAGACGCAGAAGGACCACTTTTAGTTCTTGCCCCACGTGAATTTTCACAGAGTTTTCGGCTTATCGTCGGGAGACAAATTGCAGAACTGGGCTGTCGCCGAGAATCCCGGTGACGGCGGAAATCACGAGAAGCC
>CAYNDR010000391.1:0-6061 GCA_964395295.1 uncultured Planctomycetales bacterium | reverse complement strand
CGGGATCGACGGGGAAGTGGTGCTTCTGAGACGACGAAACGAAGCTGGTGGAGTATGCCTGGCATGAGGCCAATTCCTACCGAAGAACCCACCCGGTGGGGCAGAAGAAGGCGAACGCCTGGGGCCTTTTCGACATGCACGGGAACGTGTGGGAGTGGTGCCGGGACTGGCATGGCCCTTACTCGGGGGAGAGAGTGGATGATCCGGCGGGGCCATCCTCAGGACAAGCCCGCGTCCTGCGCGGGAAGTGGTATTACGACGCGCGGGACACCCACTCCGCGGTCCGCGAATCGTACTTGCCCACCATCCGCTTTAAGTACGTAGGGGTGCGGCTGGTGTTGCGCGGATCTCCGTAACTGTCTTGCCTTCAAGGCGAAGATCCTTCCGGATGGCCACCTGCAGGTGCCTGAAGGTTTTCACGGCCGGGCGGGGGAAGAGGTCGATGTCACGCTCTTGCCTGCCGAAGAGGTCGATGGGGCCGCGGAGGCCCGCAAGCGCGCC
This sequence comes from uncultured Planctomycetales bacterium, assembly GCA_964395295.1. GTDB lineage: Bacteria > Planctomycetota > MHYJ01 > MHYJ01 > JACPRB01 > CAYNDR01. The sequence continues at coordinate 5,560 of CAYNDR010000391.1, read as the reverse complement.
GACCATCTCTTCAAGAAGTGGGCGGGCGTTGGCCGCGGCAGAGGGTCCGGAGCCGCCGAGCGCCACGACGATCACCTCTACGAACGGTAGTCCATGCGTTCCCTTTGCGTGGACACGGGCGTTTGGCTCGCGCTCCTCGATGCGGCGGATCCCCTGCATGCCAAAGCGAAGGCGATCATCGAGAGGCACAAGACCGATCCGTTCCTCTCAAGCGACCCAGTGCTCTCGGAGACGGTGACGCTCCTGCGTCGGGAACTGGGTCCTGAGGTGGCGGCAAGCCGGAAGGACACCGGGCCCGTATCCCCTCGTGGATCGCGGCGATCCCCCCGAAAAGCCGTTCCCAGGCGACCTCCCGGAGGCCCGCCCGTTCCATCAGCGCCTTCAGCTCCTCCGGCCCGTGCCAGCGGGCCACGGAGTCCGGCAGGTACCGGTAGGCGTCGATCTCCGATCGCGCCAGGAGCCGCCCCAGCCGGGGCAGGAGGCGGTCGAAGTAGAGGCGGTAGGCGGCCCGCAGGAGCGGGTTCGACGGGAGGGTGAACTCCAGGACCACCACGCGGCCGCCGGTCCGCGTCACGCGGGCCATCTCCGCGATCCCGCGCGCCGGGTCGCAGAGGTTCCGCACGCCGAAGGCCGCCGCGCAGGCGTCGAAGGCGCCGTCGCGGAAGGGGAGCCGGAGGGTGTCGGCCGCCAGGAAGCGGACGCCCCCCTCCCGCGCGGCCTTCCGGCGCGCGAGCCGGAGCATGGCGGGGGAGAAGTCGGTCCCCACGACCTCGGCTCCCCAGCGGCGGCGGACCTCGATGGCGAGGTCGCCGGTCCCCGAGCAGGCGTCGAGCACGCGCCGGGCGCCCGCGAGGCGCGCCGCCGCGCGGCGCCGCCAGAGGACGTCCGCGCGGAGGCTCAGGAGGCGGTTGAGCAGGTCGTAGCGGGGGGAGATCTGGTCGAACATCGCCCGGATCCGGGCGGGGCTCTTGTCGAGCATGGGACGCGGGCGATTGTAGCCCGGCGCGGAAGGGCGGGCAAGGGGCGCGATTTCCTTGATTCGGGCCGGGCTTTCCTGATAACGTCCGGGGGCCATGGCCGATCCCGCCGCCCGCGCCCGGAAGCTCCTGTCCGCCTGGGCCCGCCGGCCCTCCGGGGCCGCGGCCGTGGCGCTCCGCAAGTTCTACGGCCGGCACGTCCCGACGCTCTCCCTGCCCCTGCGGGCCGAGCTCTGCGTCGCGCTGGGGGAGGCGGCGGAGGTGGAGGACCGGTTCGAGATCGCGCGGTACCTCTACGGCTCGGCGGTGACCGCGATCGACCCGCGCCGCGACGAGCGCGCCTACGCCCGGGCGGCGCTGAGGTCCCTGCTGAACGCCTCGCGGATGGGGGACCGCGCCGCGCTGTCGGGCGTGGCCGGCCTCGTGGAGCGCCTGCCCGCGCGGGAGGCCACGCCGCGGCTCCTTCTGATCGGGGCGTTCGCCCGGGGCCTGGACCGGTTCCTGCGCGAGGACTGGGACGCCGCGCGGCGCGCGTTCGAGGCGGCGATGGGCGCGGCGTGGGAGTCGCGCGAGGCCGACGGCGAGGCGCTGGCGCACCACCTGCTGGCGCAGACCTGGGGGCGGCTGGGGAGGCTGGCGCACGTGCGGGAGCACGTGGCGGCGGCGAGGTCGGCCTCCGCGCGGGCCGGCTCGTGGCTGCTGGAGCGCCGCCTCGAGATCGAGGAGATCGCCCTCCGCCTGGGGGCGCGGCCCACCGCGGAGGCGCTGGCGGAGGCGCGGCGGTACCTGGAGGGGGTCCGCCGGCGCGGCTTCCGGCGCCTGGAGTCGCTGGGCTGGGTGAAGCTGGCGCGGTGCCTCCTCTCGGACGGCGAGGCGGCCCGGGCGTTCCTGGACCGGTCCGAGGACCTCATCCCGGAGGGACATCCCGACCGCGGCTTCGTGCGTTCCCTCCGCTCGTCGGCGGCGAGGAAGGCCTCCGGAGGCCTGAGGGCCGACCGCCGGGTGGCCCGGGAACTGGACGCGCTGGAGAGGCTGGCGCGGGGCTAGGCCGTTTCCTTCTTGGGGTCGCCTTCCTTCTTGGCCGCCGCCTTCAGGGTCCGCGGGACGATCGGCTCCTGGCCGAGCCCGTTCCTCTCGTCGATCAGGTACTCGCGCGGGTCCTTGCGCGAGGGCAGGTCGAACATGAGGTCGAGCATGAGGCCCTCGATGAGCTGGCGGAGCGCGCGGGCGCCGGTCTTCTTCTCGATCGCCTTCTTGGCGATGGCGCGCAGGGCCTCCGGGGTGAACTCGAGCTTGGCGTTCTCCAGATCGAAGAGCCGCTTGTACTGCCGGATGATGGCGTTCTTGGGCTCGGTGAGGACCCTGGCGAGCTGGTCCTCGGTGAGCGGGCGGACCACGCACTGGATCGGGAGCCGGCCCACGAACTCGGGGATCATGCCGAACTCGATCAGGTCCTCCGGCTCCATCATCTCGAGGATGTCCCCCAGCTCCTTCTCGTTCATGTCCACGCCGGCGGGCAGGTCGGTCTTGAATCCGATCTGCTTCCGGCCGCAGCGCCGGGCGACGGTGTTCTCCAGGCCGTCGAAGGCGCCGCCGCAGATGAACAGGATGTGGGTCGTGTCGACCTGGATGTACTCCTGCTCCGGGTGCTTGCGGCCGCCCTGGGGGGGGACGTTGGAGACGGTGCCCTCGAGCATCTTGAGGAGCGCCTGCTGGACGCCCTCGCCGGAGACGTCGCGGGTGATGGAGGGGTTGTTCTGGGTCTTGGCGATCTTGTCGATCTCGTCGATGAAGACGATGCCGCGCTCGGCGCGCTCGACGTCGAAGTCGGTCTCGTGGAGGAGCTTGAGGAGGAGGTTCTCCACGTCCTCGCCCACGTAGCCCGCCTCGGTGAGGGTGGTGGCGTCGCCGATGGCGAAGGGGACGTCGAGGATGCGCGCGAGGGTCCGCGCCAGGAGGGTCTTGCCGCACCCCGTGGGGCCGATGAGGAGGATGTTGGACTTCTCGATCTCGACGTCGCTGTCCAGCGGGTGGTTGATGCGCTTGTAGTGGTTGTTGACCGCCACGGCGAGGGCCTTCTTGGTGCGGTCCTGGCCCACGACGTACCGGTCCAGCTCCGCCTTGATCTCCTGGGGCACGGGGAGCCGATTGACGGGGTAGGGGCGGCGGAGGGACTTGGGGGTCTTGTAGGGCTTCTTCTCGACCTTGAGGATCTGGTTGCAGATCTCGACGCACTCGTCGCAGATGCAGATCTCGCCGGGCCCGGCGATGAGGTTCCGCACCTCGCTGCGGCCCTTGGAGCAGAACGTGCAGAACCGGTCGTCGGTGCCCTTCTTCTTCGGGGTCATGGGCGCTGTTCCCTCGCTCTCCGAATTATATCGTCCGGCGGGGGCTTTTGGGATACCCGATTTCCGGGCGGCGGGGCCTACCGGTCCTCGCGGGCGGCCAGGTCGCCCCCGCCCTTCGCCTCGGATTCCTTGAGCGACTCGACCACCTCGTCCACGAGGCCGTACTTCTTGGCCTCCTCGGCGGACATGTAGAAGTCGCGGTCGCTGTCGACCTCGACCTTCTCGATGGGCTGGCCCGTGTGCCTGGAGAAGAGCCGGTTCATCCGCTTCTTGAGCGAGATGATCTCCTCGGCGTGGATCTTGATGTCGGACGCGGTCCCCTGGACGCCTCCGGCGGGCTGGTGGAGCATGACGCGGGAGTTGGGGAGGGCGTAGCGCTTCCCCTTGGAGCCCGCGGCCAGGAGGAGCGCCGCCATGCTGGAGGCCTGGCCGATGCAGTAGGTGGCCACGTCGCAGTGGACGAACTGCATGGTGTCGTAGATGGCCAGGCCCGAGGTCACGTAGCCGCCCGGGGTGTTGACGTAGATGTTGATGTCCTGGCTCTTGTTCTCCATCTGGAGGAAGAGCAGCTGGGCGATGACCAGGTTGGCGATGTCGTCGTCGATCGGGGTCCCGATGAAGATGATGCGGTCCTTGAGGAGCCGCGACCAGATGTCGTAGGGGCGCTCGCCGCGCCCGGTCTTCTCGATGACGATCGGCGTCAGGTAGCCCATATTCAGCTCGAAGCTCCCCTCATCAGGCTTCCGGCTTCGGGCCTCCGGCTTCCTCCGGCTTCCCGCTTCCGGCCTCCGGCTTCCTCTCCTCCTCGATCTCGGCCTTGGAGAGCAGGAAATCCCGGGCCAGGTCCTCGCGCATGGAGCGCCGGAGCTGGGTGAGGAGCCCCTGTTCCTCCAGGTACGCCTTCATCTCGTGGGGCCACTTCCCGTACTGGGCGGCCAGCCGGCCCACCCGCTCCTCCACCTGGTCCTCCGTGACGAAGATCTTCTCCTTCTGCGCGATGTGGTCCAGGATGAAGTGGGCCTTGAGGACCTGGCGCATCCCTTCCTGGGACGCGTCCTTCTCCTTCTCAAGGGCCTTCCCGATCTCCTCCTCGGGCACGCCCTTCATCGCCAGGTTCAGGTGCAGGCGCCGGAGGGCCTCCTCGGCCCCCGAGGCCACGAGGCCCTCGGGCATGGGGAAGTCGTTCGCCTTGACCAGCTCCTGGACGACCTCCTCGGCCATCCGGGCGCGGGTGTGCTCCTCCTTCTCGCGCCCGATCCTCTTGCGGACGTGCTCGCGCAGCTCCTCCACCGAGTCCATGTCGAAGGACTTGGCGAAGTCCGCGTCGATCTCGGGGAGCCTCTTGCGCTTCACGCTCTTGAGGGAGGCCTTGATCAGGGCCTCCTTGCCGACGTGGGCCTTGTCGGGGAAGTCCTGCGGGAGCGCGACCTTCGCCTCCACGGTGTCGCCCACCTTGCGGCCCTCCATGGCCTTGTGGAACTCGGGGAGCGACACCCCGTAGAACGTGATGTCCGGGTTGAGGTAGAGGGCGGTGTTCTCCGCCCGGTCGATCGACTTGCCCTCGATCAGGAGCTCGAAGTCGGCGATCACCTGGTCGTGTTCCCGGGCGGTCTGGTCCTCGACGGGGACGAGCTCGCCCTTCATCTCCCGGAAGTTCGCCAGGACGGCGTCGACCTCCCCCTCCTCGATGGCGAAGGCCGGCTTCCGGACCTTGACGCCGGCGTAGTTCTTGACGTCCAGGCAGGGGCGGGTCTCGAAGGTGACCTCGAAGGAGAAGGGCTTGCCCTCCTCCAGGGCCAGCTTCTCGGGGTCCACCTCGGGGAGCGCCACGGGGTCCAGCTTCTTCTCCTCCCGGACCTCCTCGAAGGAATGGTGGATCAGCTCGTGCTTGAGGTCGTCCATGAGGGCCTTGCCGAACTTCCGCTCCATGAGGTTCCGGGGCGCGCGGCCCTTGCGGAAGCCCGGGAGCTCCACGTTCTCGTTGAGCTCCTTGTACTTCTTCTCGATCTCCTCCCGGATCCGGTCCGCGGCGACCTCGATTCGGACCTTGAGCCTGCAGGGGCCCACTTCCTGGACCTCGCTGGAGGGCGAGAACTTCTTCTCCTGGGTTTCCTCGGTCTCGGCGGCCTCGGCCATGGGGCGGTATTCTAATGAGGGCCCCCCGCGAAGTCAAAAACAAACGGGGTGGGCGTTCAGGGGTCGGATCAGAATCGAGAATTGAGAATCAAGAATCGA
>CAYNDR010000390.1:0-6070 GCA_964395295.1 uncultured Planctomycetales bacterium | reverse complement strand
GTTCACGTCCAGGAACCTCTCGTAGTGTCCGATGTCCAGGTCCGCCTCGGCACCGTCGTCGGTGACGAACACCTCCCCGTGCTGGAAGGGGTTCATGGTGCCGGGGTCCACGTTGATGTAGGGGTCGAACTTCTGGAGGGCCACCGTGAACCCCATGGACTCCAGGAGCATGCCGATCGAGGCGCTGGTGAGCCCCTTGCCCAGGGACGAGACGACGCCGCCGGTGACGAAGATGTGCTTGGTCATGGTCCCCTCTTCCGGAGGCCCGCGGCCCGCCCCGATTCCCGGGGGCGGGCTCCCGGCGCTCTTCTGCACCGTCGATCCCTCCCAGGGCTTCCAGGGGGGCGGGATCGCGGGAGAAGGCGTCCCCGGCCCGCCGGCCGGCCGAACCGCCCGCGGCCCCCCTTGAGACGTGGTGCCGATTCATGGGTTCCCGGGGCCCGACTATAATATAAGTTAATTCAGATAAACATCAATATTATTGTCTCAGATGATCGGAGCCCTCCGGCGGGCCGCCGCGGTCGCGGTAGCAGACCACCCTCTGCCGGAGGGTGTCCGCCGCGAGCCGGACCGCCCCCCCGCCGGGGAGGGCCTCCGCGTCCACCGCGCGCACCACCTCCGCCCAGCCCGCCTCCGAGGGCAGCAGCTCCGCGAGCCGGTTCGGCGCCGCCGCGAAGAAGCCCTCGTCGAGGAAGTTGTCCCGCCTCTTGGGGAAGAGGGCGCAGTAGAGGACGTCGAGCTCCACCAGGTCGTTGAAGAAGTGCGTCCCGAGGGAGACGTCGGGGACGAGGTCGTCGCGCATGGCCACGATCTCGCAGAGGGCGCCCACGGTGTTGATCTCGGCGAAATTCACGGGGACGCCGAGGGACGGCGTGGTGGTGCCCCAGCGGCCGGGGCCCAGCAGGAAGAGGACCCCGCCCTTCCCGGGCCGCGGGAGGTGGGCGAGCCGGCCGATCAGGCGCGCCACGGCGTAGCGGTCGGAGATCGGCAGGCGGGCGTAGGCCGCGGGGGACACGTAGAGGAGCCGGTCGACCGGGACGGCGCGGCTGTGGCCGATGACGGCGCCGTGGGCCTCCACGAGGACATCCTTGCGGTCCAGGTGGGCCGGGGCCTCGGGGGCGGCCCCCTCGCCGCGGACCTGGAGGGGCCGGCACTGGAGGAGGTTGATCTTGCAGGTCCCGTCGGGGAGGAAGTTCGCGGCGAACTCGGTGTCGACCGGGACGTCGTAGGCGGCCTGGAGGGTACCGAGCATCGCGCGCATCCGGGGGATGAGCGGGGTGCGGGTCAGGAGCCGGTCGAAGGTCAGGATCCACGACCCGTCGCTCGCCCCGCGGTCCCTGGAGGCGAAGATCTCGATCGGGAGGGCCGGCTTCTCCCGGGCGATGTCCGCGAAGTCCATGGAGACGAGCTGGTTGGCCTCGAGGTCGATGACGTCGACCTTCCGCTGGGCGTACTCGCGGGCCTCCTCGAGGCTCGACTCGGGGCGGCGCTCGGGGGCGTTCAGGGCCACCACGCGGGTGTAGTCGTCGTCGGAGCGCTCCACGGCGCGCGTCCCGAGCCCGAAGACGAGGCGGAGGACGCCCGCCTCGGGCTGGATGGCCTCGCTCCAGGCGTACGGGTTGTAGGAGAGGGCCACGCCGGCGGCCTGCGGGAAGAAGAGGCGGCCGTGCATGCCGCCGGAGACGCGCTGGACGAGGAGGGCCATCTGCTCGTCGCGGCCCAGAAGTCCCCGCTGGGCGCGGTAGGCGAGGGCCCGCTCGCCCATGGTGCTGGCGTAGATGGTGCGCACGGCGGAGAGGAAGTCCTCCAGCCGGTTCTGGCGCGGCCCCTGGTTGGCGCAGAAGACGCTCTCGTACTTCCCGGCGAAGGCGTTGCCGTAGTTGTCCTCCAGGAGGCTGCTGGAGCGGACGATGATGGGGGACTGGCCGAAGTAGTCCAGCATGTCGGCGAACTGGTTCCGGACGGAGTCCGGGAAGGCGCCGGTAAGGAGGCTCTGGCGGGCCTCCTCCGCGCCGTCGAGGAACGTCGCCGGGTCCTTCTGCTTCTGGCGGACCCACCAGACGCCGTTGCGGACCACGTACGTGTAGTAGACGTCGGCCCCCACGTAGAAGGAGTCGTGGACCTCGAGGTCCTCGGCCCAGCGGGGGTCCTTCCCCCGCAGGATGGCGCGGGCGAGGAGCATCCCGACGGTCTTGCCCCCGATCAGCCCCGTGCCGATCATCCGCTTGCGGACCTCGACGAGATCCTCGAGGCGGAGGTGCTTCCGGGCCAGGCGGAGGATGCGCTCGTCGCGGGTGACGGCCATGCGCAGGAGGCGGTGGAGGAGGTGGGCGGCCTCCTCCCGCGCGCGCTCGCCCCGGCGGATCGCGTCGAGGGCCTCCACGGCCTCCCGGAAGGCGCGGTCCCAGACCCCGCGCCCGCGCCCGGCGGCGTCGAGGCCCGACCAGGGGAAGGCGGCCATGATCTCGGCGATGGTGGCGCTGTCGGTCACGGGCCGGAACTCCCCGTTCATCCACGCGTGCAGCATGTACATCGTGGGGGAGTGCCGCTGGAGGACCTTGAGGGGGTGGACGTAGAGCCGGCCCCGGTGGCGGTAGACGTCGCAGACCACCTGGGCCGTCTCGGCGATCGGCGTGGTGGCGTCGGGGGCGTGGCGGCCCCGGAGCAGGGGGAAGTAGGCGATCGCCTTCATGTCGTAGAGGTAGGGGCAGGTCAGCATGAAGAAGTTGCCGAGCATCGGGTCGCTGTACCAGTCGGCCGCCAGGTCGGAGAGGGAGTCGAAGACGTAGTAGCCCCCGGGGCCCGTGCGCTCGATCGTCCGGTGGATCTCCGACAGGAACGACTCGAAGCCGGCGTCGGGCTGGAGGGTGTGGATCTCGACGCCCGGCCCGGGGGGGACCAGCGGCTCGTGGCGGGCGAAGCGGAAGTAGACCAGCTTCCGGCCGCCCCGGACGGCGGCGGCCGCGTAGGGCTCCACCAGGGGGCCGTAGTCCTCGATCGAGTCGACCTGCCAGACCAGGTTGTCGCCCGGGATCAGCCCGCGGAGGATGTGGTCCAGCCCGGGGAGGCCCGTGCTCAGGTGGGCGGTGGCCTGCGTCATGGGGCTACTCCTCCGGGACTTCCGATTTGGCCAGCGCCGCGATCCTCACGGCGCGGACCTTCCGGTACACCTCGGTCGGCGGCCGCCGACGGCCGTCGACCGCGAGCAGGTCCTCCTCCACCGAGATCCCGAAGTGGCGCTCGTTGGCCCGGAGGCAGGGCAGGATCAGCTCCCAGTCCTTCTCCGTCATCGGCGCGAACTCGCCGCCGTTGAGCTTCTCCTTCCCGATCTGGCGGCGGGGGTCGCGCACGAAGATCGCGCCGCCGGAGGCGAGCGAGAAGAGGTTCGATCCGGGATAGGGGTCGGGCTGTCCGCGGACCCGGCCGCGGCCGTCGAACTCCACGCCGTTGAGGACCACGAAGCCGCCGCCCTGGTGCGGGTCGCCGGCCATGAACGACTCGGCGAGGTAGTCCAGGCACGTGCCGTTGATGACGACCCGGGGCCGGCCCGCGGCGTTGATGAGAGGCCGGCCCGCCGCGTTCCCGAGGACGTAGACCTCGCCGCCCTTGGCCCCGTACATGAAGGCCTGGCCGACGTCGCCGTGGACCACGAGGACCCCGCTCTTCATGATCTGCCCGAGCTGGTCCTGGGCGTTGCCGTGGACGTGGATCTCCATGCCGTCGATGCCGGAGGCGAGGTAGTCCCCGGAGCTGTCGTACACGTCGATGCGGACGCCGCCGGAGTCGGGCCCGAAGGCGCAGCCGGTGAAGCGCTGGCCCTTGAGGCCGTAGACGGCGAAGCGCTTCCAGCCCAGGGCGCGGGCCCGGACCAGCAGGCGCGCGTCGCCGTCGTCCCCCTCGGGCGGGAAATCGCGGCTGAAGACCACGAGGACCCGCTCCTCGCCCTCCGGCGCCCGGAGCTCCCCGCGCGAGGCGAAGTCCACGCGCCGGAACCGGCCCGGCCCGCGGCCGGAGACCGGCGGCACCGCGTCGAGGAGCCCGCGGATCCCCTCGCGGGCCAGCTGGACGACGACGCTCCTCTTGCTGGGGCCGCAGTCGAACCGGCGGTCCGCCAGGAGCGTGAGCGCGTGGAGGCCGGTCTCGAGGGCCCCGTCGCCGCCGCCCGCGGCCTTGCGGATCTCCTCCACCGCCCAGCGGAGCTGGCCCAGCTCCCACGCCGGGAGGGCCCCCCGGACGTCCGCGAAGAGATCCTCCCCGCGGCCCGAGGCGACGCCGGCCCCGATCTTCGCGGCCCAGCCGGCGGCGTCCGGCGGCGGCCCGGCGGGGCCGATCCGGTGCCGGCCCGGGGGGGCCGTGATGGGCGTGCCGAACTTGTCGGCGCAGGAGAGCGTCGAGCGGCCGTTGTCCCGGGAGACCGTGAAGACGAAGGCGCCGCCGTCCGTGCAGCTGCCGCCGCGGGCGTTCCAGAAGCGGTCGGCCACCGGCCGGAAGCGCGGGTCCTCCGCGGCCAGGGAGTGCAGGGTCGCGTCGATGGCCTGCTTCTCGGAGGCCACCAGGCCGATCGAGACGTCGCCCTCCTGCAGGGCGAAGACCTGCGGCCGGAGCATGGAGGTGTCGGTGATGCCCAGGAGCTGGCAGCGGTCCCGGTCGGCGTCGCTCCGGGCGACGATGAAGAACCACGGCCCGTCCGGCGAGCCGTGCATGTGGAGGGCCTGGATGGCGCGGTAGGCCTTCTTCTTCTCGGGCGGCAGGGCGTCGAAGTCGGCCTCGGTGGTGGGCGCCATGGCCTCGATGACGTGCTCCAGCGGGTAGCCGTAGACGCGGCTCCAGAGGTCGAAGAGGAGGGCCGAGACCTCCGTGTCCGTGAGGAACAGCGGCGCGATGTTGTGCTGGCGCAGGTACTCGGAGACGCCGAAGTAGTTGGCGAAGTCGCCGTTGTGCACCAGGGCCTCGTTCATGCCGATGAAGGGGTGCGCGCCCGCGGGGTGCCACACGCGGCCCTTGGTGGGGTAGCGCTGGTGGGCGATCCAGACGTGGGCGCGCTGGTCGGCCAGGCCGTAGTACTGGACCACCTGCTCGGCGTAGCCCACCACCTTGAACACCACGAGGTCGCGGGCGTGGGAGAGGACGAAGGCGCGCTTCTCCCCGAGGGCGGCGTAGCACCGCCGGTTGAGACGGAAGCTGTTCTGGAAGACGAACTCGTCCTCCGCCCGGCGGGGGTCGGCCCGGTCGAGGCCGTGCTCGCGGGCGAACCGGCCGAGCGCGTCCTCCTTGACGCGGACGAAGTAGCGCACGATGTCGGGGGGCTTGACCTCCAGGCCCACGTCGCGGTGGTCCGCGACCGGCCGGAGGCGGGTCTTGTGGTCGACCCTCAGCCAGGGGAGGATGTCCGTCTCCTCCACCTCGGCCTCCGCGGCCGGGTCCAGGAGCGCCACCTGGAGGAGGTAGTCGTTCCGGAGGGTCTCCTCGTCGACGCCCAGCTCCTCCGCCACGAGGCCGGCGGCCGCGATGCCGCCTCCCTTGCCGTTGCCGCGGTTGTGCATCTGGATCGAGGGCTCGTAGATGTGGCGGCCGCGGACGGGCACGGAGGCGGCGAACCCCACCACGCCGCAGCCCCCCTCCTCGGAGGCCTTCGAGAGGGACCGCTCGATCCCGGCGGCCAGGGGCGCGCGCGAGGCGATGATCCGCTCCGCCAGGTCCAGGGCGTTCTTCGTCATCCGGACTCCACGCGGCAGTATTCCGGGCGTTTCTCGTAGTCGCGGTGGACCAGCAGGTCGGACCGGCCGACCAGGTCGCGCACGCTCTTGAGGCCCAGGCGCCAGAGGATGTCCTGGAGCTGGAGGCACCAGGAGTGGAACAGGTTCATGATGCGCCGCGAGCCCCACTCCTCGTCGAACAGGAGGGAGAGCTTCGGATCGGTGGTGGCGATCCCGCGCGGACAGCCCCGCCCGCTCTCGCAGTTGGCGCAGCGCACGCACTCCAGCGCCACCAGCTCGGCGGTGCCCACCACCACGCCGTCGGCGCCGAGCGCGATGGCCTTGGCCACGTCCCAGGCGGTGCGCAGGCCGCC
>CAYNDR010000389.1:0-6080 GCA_964395295.1 uncultured Planctomycetales bacterium | reverse complement strand
CTCATCCGGGGTGTGCGGCGGGGGGGCGGAAAGTCGACGCGGAAAATGGAGGGGGAGGTGAAATTTCCGGGGATTTAATCGCGGCGGCCCACCCGCAGGCGGACTTCCTCGTCGTAGTCGAGACCCACGACCTCGATCTCGTAGCCCTCCCAGGCCACCGTGTCCCCCCAGCCCTTCCCCCGATGCTCCTGCCAGTGGGGCTCGATCATCTCCGTCACCCCCGGCCGCGTCAGGTCCAGGTAGGGCATCGCGCAGGAGGGGTCCCCCTCGTACGTCCGCTTGTGGGACGTCCCCCGGTACAGGATCTCCAGGCCGTCGGGGAAGACCGCCCGCTCCTTGAGGCGGATCCGGACCTCCGCGCCGAACCGGGCGGGGCGGCGCGCCTTCTCCAGGGGCGGCAGTTCCTCCGCCGCGCCCCCCGGCTCCGCGTCGCTCGAGAGCGTCCAGGCCCACGGCGCCGGCGCCGACGCGGGCAGGCGGCCCCCGGCGAGGACCGCCGACACCAGCGGCCGCGCGGCCTCCAGCGACGGATCGATCGCGATCCCCTCCTTGGCCGTCAGCCCCTACTCCCCCGGGTACGGCAGGTTGGCGTCGGGCCACGACAGGACCCGCAGGAGCATGTCCTCCACGAGGGGGCGTTCGACACCCTCCAGCGAGCCGCCCGGCCCCGCCTCCGCAAGGACGAAACTCGCGGCGACCTTCCGGACGATCCGCCCCGGGGTCCCTTCGGCCAGGCTCAGCAGGAAGTAGACCCGGCCCGGGGGGACCGGCTCGGCCCCGTCCAGCAGGCGCGCGGACAGCAGCGGGGCCAGGTAGAGGTTCGCCTTGGGCTCGCCGGCCAGGAGCATGCGCCTCCTCCAGACGACCCGCTCCCGGAACCGGAGCCAGGGATGGGAAGGGGCGCGGTACCGGCGCAGGAGGGCGCCGTAGGCGCGCTCCTGGCGGCTGAAATGGTGCGAGAAGCCGTACTCGGCCTCGGCGATCCCCCGCCACCCGAAGCCGCCGCCGCATGCGGTATGCCAGTACTCGTCCGTCATGCGGCCTCCGGTCGGTCGCAGGCCTACGGCTTGGGCTTCTCCTCAGGCTTCGGGGCCTCCGGAGGCTTGGGGGCCTCCGGCGGCTTCGGGGCTTCCGGCTTCGGGGCCTCGGGGGCCTTCGGCGCCTCCGCGGCCTTGGGGGCCTCGGCGGGCTTGGCCTCCTCCGGCTTCTTCTCCTCGGGCTTCGCGCCCTCGGGCTTCTTCTCGTCGTGCTTGTGCTCGTCCTTCTTGTCGTCGGGCTTCTTCTCCTCCTTGGGCTTCACCAGCTCGGGACGGCTCCGGCGGATCTTCTTGAAGAGGTCCCCGGGGATCACGTAGTACCACTCCGCGAACCGGTCCGTGAGCTCCTGCGCCCGCTTCTTCCCCTTCTCGGCCTTCTCGTCGTGCTCCTTCTTCTTCTTGTCGTATTCTTCCTTGTCCTTCTTGTACTTCTCCACCTCCGGGGAATCCTCCTTCTTCTCCTCGGGCTTCGCTTCCTCGGGCTTCTTCTCTTCCGGCTTTTTTTCTTCCGGCTTCTTCTCCTCGGGCTTGTACCCCGGAGGGGCCGCGGGCTCCGCGGGCGGCGCCCCCAGGAGCGCCGCGTCGAACGACGCCGTCACCATCAGGTACCGGTTCTCCGCCGCCTTCTTCTCGTCCTTCTTCTCCGGCCCCTTCTTCGGGCCCTCCTCCCGGCCCGCCGTGACCTCCTCCCCCTCCCCCACCAGGATCTCGCCGAACCGCAGGGTGTAGGCGATCCCGTCCGAGCAGGAGACCTGCACCTCCCCCTCGTTCGAGAAGATCTGCGACTCGATCCGCTTCCCCCCCGCCCCGTCCGCCACCTCCAGCGGCACCACGAAGTAGCCCTTCGCCTTCAGCGAATTGATCGCCTGGATCTGCTGGGCCGTGACCTGGTTGCCCTTGATCCGGAAATCCCCCTTCGCCTTCAGGTCCTTCCCCAGGAACGACGGCTTCGGCCGCACCCCCGCGATCTTCAGGTCGTCCAGCCCCGACATCATCGCGCCGATGGCGTCCGAGTTCGGCTCCTCCGTCTCCTTCATCTCGCTCACCTTCCACGGCCCGGAGGAGTCGTCCCGCGCCAGGAAGTACGTCGTGCGGTCCTTGATCGTCCCCTGCTCCTCGTCGATCGAATAGTTGTCGATCGCCACCCGGCGGATGTCGTACTGCGAGAGCTGGAGGAGGTCCGTCTCGATCCAGTCCTCGAACTTCGTGGAGATCTCCACCTTCCGCTTCACCGCGTACGTCCGCGGCTTCCCCGGGAGGCGCACGTAGTAGGCCCCCGAGCCGTCCCGCGTCTCCTTGCCGAAGATGAAGTCCGCCAGGACGTTCCCGTCCCGGTCCTTCAGCGTGGCCCGCTTGCCCCGCCCCTTGAGCGGCCCGGACTTCTCCATCGGGTCGATCACCCCCAGCGCCTCGTGGTCCTGCGGGCGGTCCGAGCGGATCGACTCCTTCCTGAGGTCGATCACCCCCGCCGCCGTGTTCTTCAGCCGGTCCTTGCCGTCCGCCGCGTAGTTGTGGTGCGACGGGATCGACCACTTGCCGTCCTTGAGCTCCACCTTGAACGGCCGCGGCTCCCCCGAGTTCTCGAGGAACTCCACCACCTCCAGCGCCGCCGCCTTGAGCGGGTCCGTGAAGTCCGGGTAGAAGGCCTTCCCCTGGTCGCTGAAGACCTCGGACGACGGGTTCCGCGGAGCGCTCAGCAGGGCCGCCGCGGCCAGCACCGCCGCGGCCGCCGCGAACGCCAGCGTCTTGTGGATCTCCTTCACGGCTTCCTCCCCTCGCCCGAAGGCTCCGCCCCCTGCGGGGCCGGCGCCTGGGCCAGATACCCCATGCCCTCGCGCTTGATCCGCGCCATGAAGATCAGCAGGCCGATCGCCAGCGCCGGGATCGGCGGCAGGAGCACCGCCAGGACCCGGATCCGCTTCTGGATCGCCCGGATCGACCCCTCCATCGTGGACTTGCTCTTCTCGACCTGGGATTCCTTCTCGTCGTCGATCTTCTGCTTCTCCACCTCGAGGCGCCGGTTCTCCACCTCCTCGAGGTTCCGCACCATGATGTCCTTGGTCCGGCCGTCCAGGTCGGTCCGGTCCTTAAGCTCCTTGACCTTGCCGTCGAACCGCGCCTGGGCCTCGTCCCGCCTGGCCTTGGCGGCGTCCTCGGCCGCGCGCGTCTCCTCGAGCTGACGGTCCACGTGGACCTTGGCTCGGGACTCCACCGACTCCAGCGTGCGGTGCCGGGGCCGGCGCTTCCGCAGGGCCACGTAGGTCTCGTCCCCCGCCAGGACGTCCACGCAGTTGAGGACAAACGTGACGTTGTCGAAGCTGAGCCCCTCGAAGCCCGCCCGGCGCATCTCGAAGAACTGCTCGTGGACGAGGTCCACGTCCGCCACCACGATGACGTGGATCTCCGAGGGCGGCGCGGGGGGCTTGTCCTTCTCGGCCTCCTTGGGCGGCTCGGGCGGGGGCGTCCCCTTGACGCGCGCCGCCAGGACGTACTCCCCGGGGCCCGGGCGGTGGACCCGCGCCGGGTTGAACCCGCCCACCCCGAAGAAGGAGCGGCTGAGGACCTCGCCGGAGGCGAGCGCCCCGCTCCGCCTGGTGGTCGTCAGGAGCGGGGTGAACTTGAGCGACAGGTCGGCGCCGCGCGGCTTGAGCTGGCCGGCGCAGAGGAGGACCATCTCCTGCAGGCCCGCGCTCACCGGGTCGTCCGGGTTGAAGGCGCGGCGGTTCCCCCCGCCGGGGCCCAGGAAGACGAACTCCTGGGGGAGGTCCTGCATCTCCGGGTGCGGGTTCCAGGTGTCCCAGACGACGTCGTCCACGGGCCAGTAGACGCCGATCGTGTCCATGAGCTTGTGGATGTCCCCCTTGGGCTCGGCGGGCTGGGGGGGCATGAAGGGGTTCCGGCCGCTCCCCGGGGCGCGCCTCTGCTCGCGGGGCGCGATCGAGGGGTTGAAGAGCGGCAGGGGGTCGTCGAAGAGGAGCGCCGGGCCGCCCTTCCTGATGTAGTTCAACAGGTGGTCCATCTTGGGCTGGGGGAGCGTGGAGGGCATGACCGCCAGGAGGACGTCGTACTTCTCCTTCACCTCCTCGTCCAGCTTGACCTCCGAGACGTCGTACTGCTTCTTGAGCTCCCCGACGATGGACCACTCGGGGGAGGAGCCCATGCTCTCGAAGTCGAAGCCGCCGAAGAGCTTGACGTCGGTCGTCACCACGCCCACCCGCTTGCGCCGGGCGCCGGCGATCACGCCGGAGGCGGTGCCCACGGAGCGCGTGAGCTCGTACTCCACGGAGAGGCCGCGGTGGAAGAAGGGGACCACGACCTCCTCGCCGCCGGAGGCGAAGGAGACGCCCAGGTAGACGTTCTCCGACGCGCGGCGCCCCTCGCGGCTCTCGCGGATCTTCTCGGGCTTGACGCCCTTCTCCTCCGCCTCGCGGGCGGCGGGGGTGTAGCGCTCCGTGTCCGTGACGCGGAGCTGGATGCGGTCGCCGCCGATGGCCTTGTACTCGCGCAGGAGCCCCAGGAGCGTCTCGCGGGTCTCCACGTAGGACTGCGGCACCTCGGGGCTCACGAAGGCCTGGATGTAGACGGGCTTGGCGGGGTCGACCTTCTTGAGGAGGTCGCGGGTCTCGCGGCTGAGGGAGTAGAGGCGCTCCTGGGTGAGGTCGCCGCGGCAGCCGGAGCGGCCGGCCAGGACGCCCAGGCTCACGGCGGCCACCAGGATGGCGGCGGCGCGGGTCCAGAGGTGGCTCCACAGCCCCGTCTCGGCCGCGTGCCGGCGGGAGAGGAGGACCAGGCTCAGGTAGATCATGAGGCCGGTCAGCCCGCCGAAGTAGGCCAGCGCCTCGAGGGAGAGCACGCCCTTGGCGAGGTCGCGGAACGGCTCGGCCACGCCCAGGCTCTCCAGCCAGCGCTCCGGCGCCCCGCCGACGACCGCCCCCGATTCGCTCAGGAAAACGGGGACCACGCAGAAGACGGCCCCCAGGATGAAGGCCACCGTCATGCTGGAGGTCAGCAGGGACGCCACGGAGCCCACCGCCAGGAGCGCCGACCCCAACAGCCAGTATCCCAGGTACGTCCCCAGCATCACGCCCAGGTCGGGCCGCCCGAGGCTCCTCAGCACCACGATGTGGCTCAGGGAGAAGAAGAGCGAGACCGTGTAGATGCCCACGGCGGCCAGGTACTTGCCCAGGACCAGCTCCACGTCCTTGGCCGGGAGCGTCAGCAGGAGCTCGTCCGTCCCCTGCTTGCGCTCCTCGGCCCAGAGCGCCATGGTGATCGCGGGGACGAAGAAGAGGAGGAGGTAGGGGAAATAGCGGTTGAGCGGGTCGAGGTTGGCCAGGTTCGCGGTGAAGAAGCGGTCCTGGAGGAAGGCCGCGGCCGCGCTCAGCAGGATGAACAGCGTGATGAAGACGTACCCCGTGGGGGAGCTGAAATACGCGGCGAAGTTCCGCTTGAAGACGGCCAGGAGGACGTGTTTGCGGATCATGGCATCACGCGCTCGTCAGCTTGTGGAAAACCTCGTCGAGAGACGCGCCCCGCGCGCGCATCTCGTCCGGCGTCCCGTCGAAGACGATCCGCCCCATGTGGATGAAGAGGACGCGGTCGGCCACCGCCTCGACCTCCTGCAGGATGTGGGTGGAGAGGAGGATGGTCTTCTGGCGCCCCAGCTCGCGGATGGTGCGGCGGACGTCGCGGATCTGGTTGGGGTCCAGGCCGCTGGTGGGCTCGTCGAGGATGAGGACGTCGGGCTCGTGGAGGAGGACGTGGGCCATGCCGCAGCGCTGGCGGTAGCCCTTGGAGAGCTTGTAGATGGGCTTCTCCAGGACGGACAACAGGGCGCAGAGGCGGGTGACCTCCTCGATCCGCTTCTGGAGGCGGTCGGGGTCCATGCCGCGGGCCCGGCCGAAGAACTCCAGGAGCCCCAGGGGGGTCATGTCCGCGTAGAGGGGGCCGTTCTCGGGGAGGTAGCCGATCCTCTCGGCGGCCTGGGGGCGGTGGGTGGAGAGGTCGAACCCGGCCACGCGGGCGGCGCCGCCGGTGGGCGCC
>CAYNDR010000388.1:0-6119 GCA_964395295.1 uncultured Planctomycetales bacterium | reverse complement strand
GGGCGCGAGGCCGTGGAGGCCTTCCTGGACGCCGCCCTCTCCCTGGAGAATCTCGTCGACTACCACGCCGTCTACTCGCCCACCCGCCGGCGCCACCAGTTCGACTTCTCGGCGGAGGCGGAGCCCGCCGAGGTCCGGCGCCTCCACGCCCCCAAGGGCTACCTCGACCGCTTCATCAACCCCCCCGAGTTCCTGGAGCGCCAGCGCCGCAAGATCGACGAACAGCTCCAGAAGAAGAAGCGGTTCCCCGAGGAGCCCACGAAGGACGTCCTCGAGTTCCTGATCGAGTTCGCCCCCCTGGAGAACTGGCAGAGGGACATCGTGTCGATCGTCCGCGAGGAGGCCTACTACTTCGCCCCCCAGGCCCTCACCAAGATCATGAACGAGGGCTGGGCCACCTACTGGCACTCCAAGATCATGACCGGAAAGGTCCTCCGCGGCGGCGAGGTCGTCGACTACGCCGACCACCACTCCGCCACGCTCGGCACCCGCCCCGGCGTCATCAACCCCTACAAGCTGGGCGTGGAGCTCTGGCGCGACATCGAGGACCGCTGGGACCGGGGGCGCTTCGGCAAGGAGTGGGACGAGTGCGAGGACCGCAAGCGCCGGGAGGAGTGGGACCTCGAGCTCGGCCAGGGCCGGGAGAAGATCTTCTAGGTCCGCCGCATCTACAACGACATCACCTTCATCGACCGCTTCCTCACCAAGGAGTTCTGCGCCCGCCAGAAGCTCTTCGTCTACCGGCACAACAGCCAGAGCAACCAGTACGAGATCGCCGACCGCGACTTCGAGGCGATCAAGCGGAGCCTCCTCTTCCGGCTCACCAACATGGGGCATCCCATCATCACCGTGACGGACGGGAACCACCGGAACCGCGCGGAACTGCTCCTCAAGCACCACCACGAGGGGATGGACCTCGACCGCGAGGAGGCCCTCGACGCCCTCCGCAACCTCCACCGGCTCTGGCAGAGGCCGGTGAACCTCCATACCGTCGTGGACGACCAGCCGAAGATCCTCTCCTTCGACGGCGAGAAGGCCAAGGAAGAGGACGCCGCGTCCCCCTGACGCCGGCGCCCGTTAGGGGGTGGGCGATGTCGGAACAGGAAAACCTCTACGTGGGACGCGCGGCCCTCCAGCAGGGGCTCGTGACCCCGGAACAGCTCTTCGAGTGCCTCATCGACACCGTGGAGGAGCGCCGGATCCACGACGGCCACATGGCCCCCCGGCCGCTGGGCCAGGTCCTGGCCGGACGGGGGTATCTCAAGCAGGAGGACCTCCGGAGGATCCTCGCCCTGCGGGACAAGTCGAGCGAGGAGGCCGTGGACCTCGATATCGGCCGGCTCGTCGTGGCCAGGGGATTCGTCCCCCGCGAGCGGCTGGAAGAAGCCCGCGTGCTCCAGCGCGCCACCCGCGGGCGCCGCCTCGGCGAGATCCTCATGGAACGGGTATTCCTTACGGCCTCCCAGCTCCAGGAGGCGCTGGCCTCCCTCCACAAGACGAACTACCATTGCCCGTCCTGCGGCGCCGTCTTCCACGTCCCCTACGCCCAGCCCTGGGGAAAATACTCGTGCCGGGACTGCGGCGGCCTGCTGGAATCCTCGGGCCCCGACGCCACCCACAAGCCCCTCCCCGAGGTCCGGGTGCCGGAGACCGACCGCGCCCTCGCCGTCTACGTCCGCCAGAAGAACATGGTCCGGCGCGAGATCCTCCGCGAGGCGGAGCAGATCCAGAAGGAGGCGGCCGCCTACGGCATCGAGGCCTCCCTCCTGGACATCATGACCCGGCGGAAACTCCTCACCTGGAACCAGGCCGAGCGCCTGCGCACGGTCGACCTCTCCAAGACCGTGGCCTCGGAGGAGTGGCGCCGCCAGGTGGTTCCGGGCTACAAGATCCTGACGAAGATCGCCACCGGCGGATTCGCCGCCATCTTCGCCGCCGAGCCCTTCTTCGGCGGGGACTGGGTGGCGCTCAAGGTCCTCCTCCCCGAACGCCAGAGGGAGCCCGCCGCGATCGAGCACTTCCGGCGCGAGGCGCGGCTCATGATGCTCATGGACCACCCGCGGATCGTCCGCGCCTACGATTACGGCGAACACGAGGGCATCCACTGCATCACGATGGAGTTCGTGGAGGGAAGGGCCCTCGACCAGGCCGTGGAGGACGCCGGCGGGCTCTCCCCCGCGGCGGCGGTCCGCGTCGCCCGCCAGGTGGCCGAGGCCCTCCTCTACATGCAGAGGGAGGGCTACATCCACCGCGACGTGAAGCCGGAGAACATCCTCCTGGACAAGAAGGGCGACGCCAAGGTGTGCGACCTCGGCTTCGCCGCGGAGTTCCGGACCCGCCCGACGATGAGGACGCGCGACGAGGCGCTCGGGACGGCCGCCTACGTGAGCCCCGAGCAGGCCCGAGGGGAGGTCGACCTCAAGGTGGGGACCGACATCTACTCCCTGGGACTTACGCTCTATTTCATGCTCACGGCCCACGTCCCGTTCGAGGGGGAGGACAGCCAGGTCGTCATGGCCGAACGCTTCTCCGACGGGGTGGCGGCCCCGGACTTCTCCCGCCTCAAGGCGTCCGAACCGCTCCAGGCCGTCATCCGCAAGATGCTCCACCCGGAACGCTCAAAACGGTTCACCACCTACCCGGACCTCCTGGAAGCCTTGGACGGCCTCAAAGTCTGAGATCCGGCGTGGCCCCGGGCGACAGGCGCATCTCCTTGGCGTCCGGCAGGATGCGAACTTCGTCCCCCTCGATTCGATTTGATGGAGCGGGCGGGGGGTGATACAATTCCATTGGATGGACAAGAAGGCACAACTGGAGGCGATGGAAAAGGAGAAGGAGCAGAAAATCCAGCGCTATATGGACCTCCAGGACCAGGCCGACGCCCTGAACGAGACGATCTACCGCGTCTGCTGTGATATCGAGATCCTGAACCGCAAGATCGACCAGGCCAGGGAGGAAATCCGCAAGGCCGAACTCAAGGCCGCCGCCAAGCCCCCCCCCTCCGACGTCGCGTAGCAGAGCTGAATGCCGCCCGCCCCGCAATAGGCCTCATTCCTGCCGGCGGAGCAGGTCCGCGAGCGATTTCAACTCGCTTGGGGCCTTCGGACCGTCCGCGAACGGGCCCAGGAGGTCCATCATGGCCTTGAAATGGGGCAGGCTTCTCACCCCCTTCGGATTCCCCTGGAGGCCGTAACAGAGGTACTGCCAGGTCGCGGGATCCGGGTCGGCGATCTCCTTCCGGAGCGCGCCCAGGGCCCTCGCTCCCCCCTGCGGATGGAGGAGCGCCCGGGCCAGCACGGACCCGCGGCCGTGGCGGGTGAGCGGCAGGCCTGGCCAACGGTCGAAGACCTCCTGGGGGAGTTCGGCGCTCGGCGCATCGGCGTATCCCTGTTCGAAGGAGGCGGTGTCGGGGGAGCCCCAGGCGCACCGGCCCAGGGCGGCGGCCGCGAGGAAGGCCCGGCAAAGGGTCGCCTTGAAGGCGGGGAGGTCCGCGCCGAGGGGCCGGGCGTCGCCCGGCTTGATGAGGCCCGCCTCGGCCATCTCGAGGATCACGGCCCGGGAGGCGGGCTCCTTCTGGTGCAAGGCGAGCCAGGGGGCGGCCGCGAGGGGCGCGAAGGGGCGGTTCCGGTGCCGGCCCACGAAGGCCATGAACTCGGCGGACGGCTTGCGGGAAAGCTCCCGGAAGACGAACTGGACCGCCTTCTCGGGCCAGTCCGCCCCGTGCTTCTCGTAGGCCTCCACGAACATCGGGAACTGCTCGGAGGCGGGGACGGGGATGAAGTGGCCGCGCGCCAGGACGTCGATCTCCTGGAGGGTCCACGGGAGCCACCAGACCGTGCGCTCGGACGTCACCCACGTCTGCCCCTTCTTCAAGGCGTTGTGCCGGGCGAAGAAGAGGTACCTGAGGCGGGGCTGGATCTCGAAGGCCTCCCAGCCCTGGAGGGTGAACGGGTGGGGGAGCGAGGGGTCGGCCACCAGCGCGTCAAGGGCGGCCACGAGGTCCGGGACGGGCGCCGCCCGCGCCGGCAGGCCGGGCGCGGCGCTCAGCCTCCTGAGGTCGTCCACGGAGGCGAAGGGCCGGATCGCGGCGCGCCCCAGGGCTTCCCGGGCCGTGCGCGTCCCCCGCTCCTCCTCCAGCCCCGCCACGATCGCCACCCTGGTGCCGCACCAGGCGGCGCTCCATTTCTTCGTCAGCGCGCGGGCGTAGGCCGTGATCGCGGCCTGCGGGCCGTCCCAGGAGGTCATGAGGACGGCCACGGGCGGCAGGCCCGGCTTCTCGTAGAGGTGGAGGCGGTCTCCGCCCCACGAGAGGGGGCAGTCGACGAAGCCGTTGGAGAGGTCGGTCCCTTCATAGAGGGCGAGCGCCGGCGCGAGGAAGGCCTCGCCGAGGACCGCCTCGTGGGTCAGCGCGCGGCCGCCCCCCACGGCCTCGGAGAGGTCGGGGAGGAAGACCGCCTGGGGCGGGTCCTTCCCGGGCGCGCGCTCCGGGTGGATGAGGTGCTCGGTCGAGAGGAGCGGCACGGCGCGGAGGCGGGCCGAGGCGGGGAGGACCCCGAGGTTGGGGGCCCGGGCCCCGGCATAGCGCGCGCCCGCGATGTACGGGAAGAGGAGGAGGCGCCGGAGGACCGGCGGCTCCGAGGTGAACTTCGACGCCGCCTCCCGCTCGATGCCGGAGGCGATCCAGTCCCCGCGGAGCGGGCGGACGAGGGCGGTCATGTGGACCGTGGCCTCCCCCTCGGCGAGGGCGTGGAGGGCGGAGCGGACGTCGTCGAGCTCCGGCCGTTCGTCCTCCAGGAGGTCGAAGAGGGGATCGTTCTGGTGCTGGAGGGCGTGGACCATCTCGTGGGCGATCGTGACCTGGCGGGTCGTGAGCCCGCCGGCCTCCTTGAGCTTGAGGTCCTCGGGGGAGGGGGGCTTCTCCACGGCCTCCTTGACGAGGAATATCTTCCGCGCCTTGGGGTCGTAGAAGGCCACGATCTCCTCCGCGTACATCTTCTTGATCCCCGCGACGAGGTCGTAGCCCTTGGGGAGAAGGCCCAGGACCTGGAAGGCGCGGCCGGCCGCGGCGGCCCGTTTCCCCTCCTCGCCATCGAGCTTGGACTCGAGGAAGCGGACGAGGGCCTGCCGGTCGATGCGCTCGAAGACCGGTTCCGCCTTGAACTGCCAGCCGGTGTTCTTCTCGATCTTCGCGCGCAGGCCGCCGCTCTACTTCGCCTCCAGCATCGGCTCGACCTTCGCGCGCAGGCCGCGGCCGGCCGCGGCGTCGTCGGAGCCGCCGCCACAGCCGCTCAAGGCGAGCGCCAGGGCCAGGGCGTGGAGCCTCATCAGCCTAGATTCTATACCGGCCAGGGGCGGAAGTTCAAAATATGCGTCAACAAGCCGTAAAAGCGTCGTAGACTTAATCTGATGCCGCAGGCGATCGCACCATTACAGCACCGCCTCAACCGGCAGGCATGGATTATCGCCGGGGCCGCGGCCGGCATCGCCGCGGCGCGCATGGCGATGGGCCACATGCCTCATCTGCCGGACAGCCTCCTGGATCGCCTGATGGCGTGGGCCCTGTGGGGCACGGAGTCGGACATCGTCATCGGCGCGGCTGTGCCCGCTCTCGTTATGTTGGCCGCCATTATTTTCGGGCCGCCCCTCTGGTCGCGGTGTCTGGTCGGCGTCCGTACGCGAGGGGAGGTGACCCGCGAGGTTTCCCTCTTGCCCGGTGAGGCGGAAACGATCGTCGAGCGCGCCTGCGCCGAACTGCAGGCCTTGGGCTACATCCTGGGTCCCCGGTCGCCGGCCGCCGGCGGGGGCTGGATCCTGAAGGCCACGCGCCGATTCTGTCTCAAGGGGATCTTCGACCTCAGGTCCCGCGGGCAGTCCATAGAGTTCCGGTTTAACTCGGGGGGCCTCACTGTAGTCCATCTTACACGACTGGGCGGCATGGCCGGCAACCGGGAGTATCGGAAATGGCTTGTGGACAGGCTGGCCTCCGGCGCATCGCTGGACAATCCTCCGTTAGAATTCCATGGCGATGCCTCCTGCATCGCCGCGGCCGGTTTCCTGATCTGCCCCGTCCTGGCGGCGCTGAATGACGAGGGTCGAGCCAGGTTCATGTTCGGCGTTGG
>CAYNDR010000387.1:0-6144 GCA_964395295.1 uncultured Planctomycetales bacterium | reverse complement strand
CTCCCCACAACGCCTTGATCCCCGGCACCTTGCCTGGGGTTGCGGAACTCCTGTCGTTACGGGATCAGCCTCGACAGGGAGGCGGCAATTTGATAGCCTCTCGCGTCGATGACGGAATCCGCGCCGCCCTCCTTCGACACGTTCGGCCTCAACCCGGGCCTCCTCCGGGCCGTGAAGGAGCTGGACTTCGCCCATCCCACGCCGATCCAGGCCAAGACGATCCCCCCCATGATGGAGGGGCGCGACGTGATCGGCTGTGCGGAGACCGGGACCGGGAAGACCGCGGCGTTCCTCCTCCCTCTCCTCCACCAGATGGCGGCCGTGCCGCACGGCGGGACGCGCGTCCTGGTGCTGGAGCCCACGCGGGAGCTGGCGGCGCAGGTCGAGGAGCACTTCCGCCAGCTGGCGCGGCACGTCCACCTCCGCGCGGCCTCCGTGTACGGGGGCGTGGGCTTCGGGGCGCAGACCCACGCGCTGAAGACCCATGTGGACGTGGTGATCGCCACCCCCGGCCGGCTCCTGGACCACATGGGGCGGGGCCACGCGAACTTCGACCGGCTCCAGGCGCTCGTCCTGGACGAGGCCGACCGGATGATGGACATGGGGTTCCTCCCCGACCTCCGGCGGATCATCCACCGCCTGCCGCGGAAGCGCCAGACGCTCCTCTTCTCCGCCACGATCCCGGCCGAGATCGACCGGCTGTCCCGGGAGATCCTCCACAATCCCATCTCGATCGACGTGGGCCGGCGCCCCACGGCGGCGGTGGGGATCACGCACGCCGTCTACCCGGTGGCCCAGGGGCAGAAGACCGGCCTGCTGACCCTCCTCCTGCGGGGCGGGGGCCTGGACCGGGTGCTCGTCTTCACGCGGACCAAGCACCGCGCCGACCGGCTGGCGGACTCCCTGGAGATCCGGGGCTTCACGGTCCAGCGCATCCACGGGAACCTGATCCAGAGCCAGCGGGAGCGCTCGCTCGAGGCGTTCCGGCAGGGGAAGGCGCAGGCGCTCGTGGCCACGGACATCGCGGCGCGCGGGCTGGACATCGAGGGGATCACGCACGTGATCAGCTTCGACGTGCCGAACACCCCCGAGGACTACGTCCACCGCATCGGCCGGACGGCGCGGGCCGATGCCGTGGGGGACGCCTTCACGCTGGTGGCGCCCGAGGAAGAGGCCGTGATGCGGGAGATCGAGAAGTCGCTGGGCCGGCCCCTCCCGCGGGTGATCCGTCCCGACTTCGACTACGGCCCCTACGTCCCGATGCCCCCGCCGCCCCCGGCGGCGCCCGCGGCGCCGCCCGTCCACGGCATGTACCACACGCGGCGCCCGCTGAAGCGGAGGCGGTAGGCTCCGGCCCGGCCGCGCTGTGAACTATACAGTCACAACACCCCGCGATAATCCCCTTCGTGAGGACGTTACCCCGCGTTACGAAACGTAACACGGCCCCGGAGGGAGCCCCGAAAAACGCCGGGAAAGGGCCTTCCCCGCGCGGCACGCCCCTTGCTTATCGCTTGACGTCATTTTAGGAGGAAAGTCTAATGACGCCCGTTACCCTCAAGGAGAGAGCCATGCCCGTCCAGACCCCGCCCCGCGACGACCGCCGCGCCGAGGCCCTCAAGGTCGCCCTCGCCCAGATCGAGAAGCAGTTCGGCAAGGGCTCCATCATGAAGCTCGGCGCCGACACCCGCCTCGACGTCGAGGGCATCTCCACGGGCTCCCTCGCCCTCGACCTCGCCCTCGGGGGCAAGGGCGTCCCCCGCGGCCGCGTCACCGAGGTCTTCGGCCCCGAGGGCTCCGGCAAGACCACCCTCTGCCTCACCATCATCGCCAACGCCCAGCGCTCCGGCGGCCAGGCCCTCTTCATCGACGCGGAGCACGCCCTCGATCCCTCCTACGCCTCCAAGCTCGGCGTCAACCTCAACGACCTCCTCCTCAACCAGCCGGACAGCGGCGAGCAGGCCCTCGAGATCGCCGACACGATGGTCCGCTCCAGCGGCCTGGACATCATCGTCATCGACTCCGTGGCCGCCCTCGTCCCCAAGGCCGAACTCGATGGCGAGATGGGCGACGCGCATGTGGGCCTCCAGGCGCGCCTGATGAGCCAGGCCCTCCGCAAGCTCACCGCCAGCGTCTCCAAGTCCCACACGGCCCTGCTCTTCATCAACCAGATCCGCGAGAAGATCGGCGTCATGTTCGGCAATCCCGAGACCACCCCCGGCGGCCGGGCCCTCAAGTTCTACTCCAGCGTCCGCATCGACGTCCGCCGCATCGGCCACCTCAAGGACGGGGAGCAGGACATCGGCACCCGCGTCCGCGGCCACGTGGTCAAGAACAAGATCGCCCCCCCCTTCAAGAAGGCCGAGTTCGACATGCTCTTCGCCAGCGGCATCTCCTACGAGGGCGACGTCCTCGACCTCGGGGAGGAGCACGGGATCCTGGAGCGCTCCGGCGGCTGGTACGCCTACAAGGGCGAGAAGATCGACAACGGCCGCGAGAAGTGCCGCGGGATCCTGCGCACCCGCCCCGACCTGGCCCACAAGATCGAGAACGACATGCGCGCCAAGCTGGGCCTGGAGCCCCGCAAGGGGACCCCGGCGGCCGCCCACCCGCCGGCCACCCCCAAGGACGAAAAGAAGGAGGAGGAGAAGAAACCGGCGAAGAAGTAGGCGCCGACAGTTCCCGGCCCGCCGGGATCGCTGGAGGACGAGGTCATGCCTTCCTTGAACCTCGCCGGATCCGGGGATACGATGTCCTCCTCATGAATCCGCAATGAGAGGAGGCACTGATGCATTCCTGGATCCTCCTCGCGCTTCTCTGCCTCATGCCGATCCAGGACCCTCCCCCTCCATCCAAGGCGCCGGTCCCCGATAAAGCTGCCCAGGAATCCCTCGTCAAGGAGATCAAGGGCCTCATGAAGGAGGAGTACGCCAAGCGCGACGTTGCCGCGCGGAAGGCCCTCGCCGAGAAACTGCTGGCGGAAGCCGATCGAACACCGCTCAAGGAAGCCCTGAAGTTCGTGTTCCTCTTGGAGGCCAGGGACGTGGCGGCCGAAGCGGGCGTCTGGGACATCACCCTCTCGGCGATCCGGACTCTTTCCGACCTCTACGACCTCAAGGCGGCGGGCCCCGAGTATGCGCCCGGGCGGATGCGGCTGGCGGCGATCGCCGCGGCCCGGAAGGCAGCCAGGACCGCCGAGGAAGCCCAGGCCCTCGCGGCGGGCTGTGTCCGGGCGGCGCAGGAAGCCATGGACGATGGCGACTACGAGACGGCGGAGGAGGCGGCCAAACACGCCTCGACCGCCGCGCGGACCTCCCGGAACGCAGTGCTCCAGA
This sequence comes from uncultured Planctomycetales bacterium, assembly GCA_964395295.1. Lineage (GTDB taxonomy): Bacteria > Planctomycetota > MHYJ01 > MHYJ01 > JACPRB01 > CAYNDR01. The sequence continues at coordinate 2,812 of CAYNDR010000387.1, read as the reverse complement.
AAGAGGCGCAGGACCTGGTAGCGCGGATCGAATCTCTCAAGCGCGAGTTCGGCGAGGTGCAGAAGGCCGACGCCCAGCTCTCCAAGAATCCCGCGGACCCCGAGGCCAACCTGGCGGTGGGGCGGTTTCTGTGCTTCGCGAAGGACGACTGGGAACGGGGGCTTCCCCACCTGGCGAAAGGATCGGACCCCAGGCTTCAAGCCATCGCCGATAAGGAGCTCGCCAAACCGGAGGACTCCCCGGGCCAGGCCGCCATGGGAGACGCCTGGTTCGAGCTCGCCGACAAGGAGCGCAAGCCGCTTCTCAAGGAACGGTACCAGGGGCGCGCCCGCAGCTGGTTCGAGAAGGCCCTGAGCGGCGCGGAAGGCGTCGCCCGCCTCCGGATCGAGCGGCGCCTCAAGGATTTCCCCCAGATTGTTCCACGCCCAAAGACTATCCCGGTGTCTCAGGGGCTGATCGGGGCTTGGAACCTCGATGAAGGCAAGGGGACGAAGATCGCGGACCTGTCGCCTCAAGGAAATCAGGGCATCCTCAAGGGCGCAGGGGCCGGCGGGACCTGGGTGCCCGGCTCCCCCGTGGGACGTTTCGCCCTCTCCTTCGACGGATCGGACGACTGCGTCAAGATCGACCTGGACCGCCTGTGGAACACCCTGGACAAGGAGTTGACGGTGGCCGCGTGGGTGCACAAGGAGACGGACCAGCCCGAATTCCGCTCCGTGGTCAGCCGCCAGCGGGGCAGTACGCACCTGAACCACTTCTTCCTCGGTTTCGTGGACAATCGGCTGGTCTGCTTCATCCAGACGGACGGCCCTGAGCTTTTCGCGGATGATCGGCAACCGGAGTTCCCCAGGGGCCAATGGATTCACATCGCGCTTGCCTACAACGGGACCACGCTGTGCCTCTACCGGGACGGCAAGGAGGCCGGATCCCGGGCGGCGTCGGGCGCCTTCCAGAAGGACTCGAACCCGATCACCATCGGCGGGGACGAGAACGGCTCGGGCGACGATGTGACCAATTGCTTCGCCGGACGCATCGCGGGGGTGCGGGTCTACCGGCGCGCCCTGAGCGCCGCCGGGGTCGCGGCCCTGGCGGCGCGCGAGCGCTGAGGCCCCCCGACGCCGAATCCGCCCGCCGGGAATGCCCTCGGGATCCAGGGAGGAACTTATATCCTGCGCCCGGCGCACGTGATCCGACCGGGAGACGTCTTAAGTATAATGGGGTCGATAATCCCCCTCCTCCTGGCGCTGGCCCTCCAGGAACCGCCCGAGGCGGAACAGCTCTTCCGCCGGCTCACGGATGACAGCCTCGAGGCCCGGGAGCAGGCCACCCGGACGCTGATCGAGCGCTACGACCACTACAGGGATGCGGTCGAGCGCCGCTTCCAGCTCGGCAGTCGGCTCGATCCGGATGAACTCGCCCGCCTCGCCGACGTGCGCCGGCAGGGGCCGCCCGCCCTGGCGCGCCGCCGGCTCCAGAACCGGCTCGACCGGACGTTCAGGGAGCGGAACGCGGAGTCCCTGGAAACTCTCTTCGGGGGGGACGAGGAGGCACTTGTCAAGGCCGTCGACGCGATCTACCGCCGGAACCGCAGCGCCATCGAGGCCTTGGACACCGTGGAATGCCTCCTCTACGCCTTCCACCGCTCCCGCGCCATGGGCTGGCGGGAAGGCCTCCGGGCGAGCGAAGGATTCCTCGTCCAGAACTGGCCCCGGCCATCGAGAGAGGGGATCACGGTCTCCATCCGGGAGGCGTTCAAGGACCCCGACACCGAGGTGGTGTGGCGCGCCGTGCGCCTCCTGGCACGGGCCGGGAAGGACGCGGCCCCGGAGCTCCGGAAGTTCCTGGAACACCCCCGCCCCATTGTCCGCCGGGTCGCCCTGGAGGGACTCACGCCCCTCCTCACTCCCGAGGACGCCCCCGCGGTGGCCCGCTTCCTGAAGGACGCGGACGCCTCCACGCGCCAGACGGCCATCCGGTCGCTCGTGGAACTGAAAGCCGCCGACCACGCGGACGCGATTGGGGAGCTCGTCGATGATCCTTCCTACTCCGTCCGGCGGACCGCCGTCGACGCGCTCGGGCGCCTCCGGTCCCACAAGCACGCGCCCCGGCTGGTCACGGTCCTCGCGGAGGTCGTGCCCGGCGGCGCCGATGCCCGGAGCTGGGCCTTCGAGGATCTATTACAAGCTCAATGCCGTCCGCGCTCCCGCCCTCTACGAGAGGATCGGCCGCACACGGCTCTCCGACCCGCGCCTCCTTGAACCCGGGATCTGCCGCCAACTCGCCGAGCGGCTCGCGGCGGCGCACGGGATCCGGATCGCCTTCGACGGCGTCGCGGCGGACGCGGAGACCCACGTCATGGGAATCTGGCCCGACACCCACGGCTGGATCGAAGCCTTCGCCCTCCCGCGCGGGAGCGCGCCGATCTTGGACGAAGAGAAGGGCGAGATCCGGGTCGTTCCCGTCGAAGAGGCGCGGAAATCCTGGCTCGACTGGGCGTCCCGGAAATAACGCACCCCCCCTTCCCCGCGGCCCCAAATCGGCCTTGACCCCCCGGGGGACCCCCCCGATCATCGACCCCCCACAATGAGACTCGACGAAATCCGGGAACGCTACCTCGAGTTCTTCAAGAAGCGCGGGCACGTCCACCACCCGAGCGACTCGCTCGTCCCCTCCAACGACCCCTCCCTCCTCTTCACCGGCGCGGGGATGAACCAGTTCAAGGACATGTTCCTGGGCCGCGGCTCCCTCCCCTTCAAGCGCGCCACCACCTCCCAGAAGTGCCTCCGCACCGGCGACCTCGACAAGGTCGGCC
>CAYNDR010000386.1:3120-6164 GCA_964395295.1 uncultured Planctomycetales bacterium | reverse complement strand
ACGCCAAGGGCTACCAGGCGGACATCGGCGCCTGCTGGTGGGGCAAGCTCTACCACGAGCACGGCCGGGCGCTGCTCTGGTCCAAGCCCGGCGATGCCTTCGTCAAGAAGGGGGACTGGAACGTCTACGAGATCGTGGCCGTGGGCCGGCGGATCCTGACCGCCCTCAACGGCAACCGCTGCGTGGACTTCGAGGACGCGAAGGCCGACCCCGAGACGGATATGAAGGGGCTGATCGCGCTCCAGGTCCACAGCGGGGAGATGACCGAGGTCCGGTTCCGGAACTTCAAGCTGGAGCACCATCCGGAGTTGAAGCTGGCCACCGAGAAGAAACAGGAGAACCCATGATCCACTGCCTGATGACGGTCCTGCTGGCCGCCGCTCCCGCCGGCGAGGGAGACGAGTACGTGATCCGCCCCTTCAAGAAGATCACGGTCTCCGAGAAGTTCTGGGCCGAGGGGGCCCACTGCGGGGACTTCAACAAGGACGGCAAGATGGACGTGGTGGCCGGGCCCTACTGGTACGAGGGGCCCGATTTCAAGAAGCCGCACGAGATCTATCCTCCCCAGGAATTCAACAAGGAGAGCTACTCGGAGAACTTCCTCGCCTTCACCCACGACTTCAACGGCGACGGGTGGCTCGACGTGCTGGTGATCCCCCACCCCGGGAAGGAAGGGGCGTGGTTCGAGAATCCCAAGGGGCAGGAGGGGCACTGGAAGCGGACGAAGCTCCACGACAACGTGGAGAACGAATCGCCCGCCTTCGCCAACCTGACGGGAGACGGCAAGCCGGAGCTCCTCTGCGGTTCGAGGGGGACCATCGGGTACGTGACCCTGGACGGGAAGTACCGCGCGATCACCCCCAAGGACGCCAAGAAGTACCAGCGCTACACGCACGGCCTCGGGTTCGGGGACGTCAACGGCGACGGGCGCATGGACATTCTCGAGAAGGATGCCTGGTGGGAACAGCCCGCGAGCCTGGACGGGGATCCCGTCTGGACGAAGCACGAGGCGAAGTTCGGCGGGGGGCCGGCGCAGATCTGGGCCTACGACCTCGACGGCGACGGCGACAACGACATCCTGACATGCCTCGACGCCCACAAGTACGGCCTGGCGTGGTGGGAGCACGTCAAGGAGGACGGCAAGATCGCCTTCAAGCAGCGCCTCTTCGCGGGGGAGAAGCCGGAGGACAGCAAGTACGGGATCAAGTTCTCCCAGCCGCACGCGATCGACCTCGTGGACATGGACGGCGACGGCGTGAAGGACTTCGTGGTGGGGAAGCGCCACTTCGCCCACGGCTCGAAGGGCGACCCCGAGCCGCTGGCGGCCCCGGTGCTCTACTGGTTCCGGACGGTCCGCTCGAAGGACGGGGTGGACTTCGTCCCCTACCTCGTGGACGACGACTCCGGCGTGGGCACGCAGGTGCTGGCGGCGGACCTCAACGGCGACAAGAATCCCGACATCGTCGTGGGGAACAAGCGGGGCGTCTTCGTCTTCATCCAGGAGCCCAAGAAGGTCTCGAAGGCGGAATGGGAGAAGGCCCAGCCGAAGCCTTACCAGAAGCCCTGAGCGGGGCGGGCCCTCAGGCGAACATCTCGGTCCAAAGGTTGAGGTGGAGGCTCACCCCGATCTCCATGTAGCCGCCCAGCATGTTGCGGTGGTGGCCGAGGCTTTCGAACTCCACGACACCGCCGCGGCCCGGTTCGTCGGGCTGAAATTAAAGGAGGGTTATGAGGACGGTCGCCGCCGTCGCCGCACTGCTCTTGCAGGCCTCTCCCCCGCAAGCCCGCGGCCCGCTCGATCCACGGGGGAAGAACCACATTCCCATCGGGATTGCCAACACGCTCGACACGCTCAAGACGTTCGTGGAGGCCGAGGGCAACTTTTCGCCCGGCTTCGCTACGTACGGGATCTACTTCTGGGCCTTCGATCCCGCGGTGAATCGGCTCGCGGCCCCCACGATGGACGGCGTGAAGTGCGCGAGGGGGCTGAACGGACCGGGCACCCTGATCCCGTGGAGCGCCTGGGAGGCGGGCCGGTTCGCCGTCCGGACGGAGGTCTGCGAGGTCCTCCGCCCCTCGCCCAAGGGAGACGTCTTCGTGGCCGCCGCGCGGGTCCAGGTGACGAACACGGGCGCGGAAGAGGGCAAGGTTTCGCTCATCGCGGCGCTCCGGCCCCTCGGCGCGGCGGGAGGGGACGTCCGGCGCCTCGACGCGGAGGGGGGAGCGCTCCTCGTGGACGGCCGTCCCGCCCTGGTGCCCGGCGAGGCGCCGGACGCCGCGGGCGTCCTCCCCACGGACACGGTCGGAGACCTGGCCCTTTCCGGGAAGATGCCCTCCGAGAAGGCGGCGGCATCCGAGACGGGAGACTGCTCGGGGGCCTTGAAGTTCGATCTCACCCTGGCGCCGGGGAAGGCGAAGACGATCGGCTTCGTCTGCCCGGTCCTCCCCGGCCGGCGCGCCGTGGGCCACCACTGGGACGGGAAGAGCACGTGGGCGCAGTTCGATCTGGCGAAGCCCAATCCCTCCGAAGGGGGCGTCCTCCAGCCCGACCCGGGCCTGGACTATTGCCGCTCTCTCACGGCCGATGCGCTTTTCATCGAGGCCGCCGCCTGGTGGAAAGAGTTCGCGGGGCCGACGGCGCTGAAGCTCCCGGACCCGAAGTGGGCGGAGTGCTTCGCGGCGGTCACGGGCCACGTGGCGACGGCCATGAACGAGGACGCGCCGGACGTCACGGTGGTGAACTACAACGTCTTCAACCGCGACGGCGTCTACACCGTCAACATCCTCCAGAAGTCCGGCCGCTTCGACCTGGCGGCCCGGGCGATCGACTACTTCCTGGCCCACCCTTTCAACGGCCGGATCCACCCGGAGGCGGACAACCCGGGCCAGGACCTGTGGATCCTGGGGGAGCACTGGCTCTTCACGAGGGACCGCGCGTGGCTCGACCGCGTCTATCCTTCCGCGAAGAAGCTCGCGGCCCTGATCGCCTACTTCCGGACGACGCCGGGGCCGCACTGGGTGGGCGCGGCGAGCCTGGACTTCGG
>CAYNDR010000386.1:0-3110 GCA_964395295.1 uncultured Planctomycetales bacterium | reverse complement strand
ACCACGTGATCACCACCTATCCGTCTGAGATCCGGGACTTCGGCGACGCGCTGCCGAAGGAGAAGCGGCAGGAGCTCAAGCCCGGGAGCTGCGACGGCTTCCATCCGGAATACACCGAGGCGTTCGACATTGCGGGCCTCCGGGCCGCGGCGGCCCTGGCCGAGGCGATGAAGGACGGCGCGTCCGCGGAGGAGTGGAGGAATCTGGCCGCGGCCCTCTTCGAGAAATACGACCGGAAGTTCGGCGAGAAGCTTCCCAAAGGCTACGGCAGTTACTCCGTCCTCTGGCCCTGCCGGCTCTACCCGCTGGAGGCCGGGAAGGGATACGAGCAGTTCAAGGGGATGGGGGCGCGGAAGTCGGAGAGCTGGCGTTACTTCCCGCTGGCCACGGCGCACCAGGGGCTCCTGGCGGGGAACCGCGCGGCGGGCCACGGCACGATCGAACGGCATCTCGAACACGAGCAGATGCAGGGCTGGTACGCCTTCGACGAGGGGGGGGCCAGCGGGACCGGCGGCTGGAACCACGCGCGGACGACCTGGAAACGCGGGAAGGACAGCGTGGCGATGCCGCACGGGTGGGCCATCGCCGAGGTCCATCTCCTCCTGAGGGACTGCCTGCTCTTCGAGGACGGCGACAGACTTGTGCTTTTCGGAGGCGTGGCGCCGGAATGGTTCGCGCACCCCGAGGGGATCGAGGCGGAGCGCCTGCCGACCCATTTCGGCCCCTGTTCCTTCCGCTGGGCGCCGGAAGCGGGCGGGGCTTCCCTGACGCTTTCGGGGGCGGAGCCTCCCGGCGGCTTCGTCCTGCGGCTCCCCGCCGCGGCGACCGGCAAGGCCACGTCCGGGGGGAAGGAATGGCCGCGCCTGGAGAACGGGGACTTCCTCCTGCCGCGCGGGGCGGGCCGGGTCAGGATCGAGTACCCCCCGGCGAAGCAGGGGCCTCGCGGAGCAGTTCCGCCGCCGCCCGGTAGGCGTCCTCCACCGTGATGGCCTCCATCGAGCCGTTGCCGTTCTCGGCCTTGTAGACCACGCGGTGGAGGCGGCTGTAGGGGCCGTAGACGCGGGGGTCCTTGGGGCCGAAGAGGGCCACGCTGGGGGTGCCCACCGCGCTGGAAAGATGCAGGGGGCCCGAGTCGCATCCCACGAAGAGGCTCGCGCGGCGGAGGACTTCCGCCAGGTCGAGCACCGAGCGCGTCTCGGGCGAGAGGGTTCCGCAGGCTCCCGTCCCGCGGACCACCGCCTCCGCCAGCGGCCGCTCGGCGGGGCCCCAGGTGATGACGCTCCTCAGGCCCGTCTCCGCGGCGATCTTCATGGCCAGCGCCGAGAAGCGGTCGGGCATCCAGCGCTTGGCCTTCCCGAAGTCGCTCGTGCCCGGGTGGATCGCCACGTAGCGCGAGAGCCCCTCGCGCGCGAGGAAGGATCCCACGAGATCGCGGCTGGAGGCGGGCTCGGGCAGGCGGTAGCGGGCCCCCTCGGTGGGGACCCCCAGCGCCGCCGCCAGCGACAGGAACTTCTCCACGCGGTTGATCGTGGCGCCGGGCGGCGTCACGTGGACGTTGGTGAAGAGGTGGTTCCACTCGGTGGCGTGCTCCCGGCTGAATCCGATCCGGCGCGGGGCGCCGCTCAGCAGTCCGTGCATCGCCCCCTTCAGGTTGGACTGGAAGTCGAGCGCCACGTCGTAGCGCTCGCGGCGGATCTCGGCGGCGAAGGCGGCCGTCTCCCGGAGGAGCCGGGGCCAGTTCAGGGGCTGGTAGGCCAGGCGGGCCCAGCGGCGGCGGCGGAAGAGGTGGACCCGGTCCACGGAGGGGTGGCCGGCGATGAGGTCGTGGGCCCGGTCCTCCACGACGAAGCCGATGAAGGCGCGGGGGAGGCCGGCCCGCACCGCCTCGAGCGCGGGCAGGGTGTTGATCACGTCCCCCACGGCGCTCAGGCGGACGAACAGGACCCGGGAAGGTTCAGGCCTCACCGTTCATGCGTCCCTTCAGGATGACGAGAGGTGACGCCCCCAATTGTAGGCGGGGGGCCCCGAAAATCAAGGGCCTGTCTGGGTCGTCCGGCGACATTGACCTCGGGGCGGCGTTGTGCTACGTTGCGGCACGACCCACATGAGCCCCAAGATTTCAGCCTCCATCATCTGCAGGGACGAGGAGCACAACATCGAGGAGTGCCTCCGGAGCGTGTCCTGGTGCGGCGAGATCGTCGTGGTGGACTCGGGGAGCGCCGACCGCACCGTGGAGCTGGCCCGGAAGCACACCCCGCACGTGGTCTTCCACGAGTGGCCGGGATACGTGGCGCAGAAGAACTTCGCCCTGGACCGGACCACGGGAGACTGGGTGATCTGCCTCGACGCCGACGAGCGCTGTACGCCCGTACTGCGCGCGGCCATCGAGCGCGAGGTCCCGGGGTCCGATGCGGTCGCCGGCTTCGAGGTCCGCCGCCACGCGAGGTACCTGGGGCGCTGGATCGACCACGGCGGCTGGTACCCGGACTGGAAGCTCCGGGTGGTCCGGAAGGGAAGGGCGCGCTGGGGCGGGACCGATCCGCACGACAAGCTGATCCCGGACGGCCCGGTGCGCCGTCTGGACGCCGACCTCGTCCATTTCACCTACCGCGATTTCGCCCACCAGCTCCGCATCATCAACCACTTCTCGGACGTGGTCGTGGAGGAGCGGCTGAAGGAGGGCCGCGGACCTTCCCTGCTGAAGGCGATCCTCCATCCCCCGGTCAAGTTCCTGGAATGCTACGTCTGGAAGCTCGGTTTCCTGGACGGGTTTGCGGGTTTCGTGATCGCGGCGAGCTCCGCCTATTACGTCTTCGCCAAGCACGTGAAGCACTGGGAGAGGCGGAACGTCCGGGGCGGTCCCTGATGGACGTCTCGGTCATCGTCCTCAACTTCAACGGCCGGGACCTCACCCCCGAGTGCCTGGCCTCCGTCCCCCGCGGCGTCGAGACGATCGTGGTGGACAACGGCTCCACCGACGGGTCCCCGGGGGAGATCGAGGCGCGGTTCCCCTGGGTGAAGCTCGTGCGGAATCCGGCCAACCTGGGATTCGCCGCGGGGATGAACCGGGGGGTCGCCGGCGCGAACAGCCGTCTCCTCTGCCTGCTCAA
>CAYNDR010000385.1:0-6170 GCA_964395295.1 uncultured Planctomycetales bacterium | reverse complement strand
CCCCCGGCGAGGACTTCGATGGCGACCCCAAGATCGTGGAGCCGCTCCAGCACCCCTGGCTCCCGCGATCTCAGGGGATCGAGGAAGTCCACGCCTCCCGCGTCCGGTCCCATTCCCAGCGGTGCGACTTCAAGGTCCACCACTTTTTCCTGAAGGAGCTCTCTTCCGAAGGGGAACGCCGCCGGCTGCGGGAGATCGTCGCCCGCGACTGGCAGGCCTGGAGCGCCCTCCGCGACGTGGAAGGGGTCCTCGTCCCCATCGACGGGAAGCCCTTCCCCGACCGCTTCTACACGAAGACCCCATGGGTCGAAGGCTCGACCCTCCGGGAGTGGCTGGCGGCCCGGCCGCACCCGCCGGAGCCAATGGAGGCCATCGCCATGGGGGAGCGCCTTGCCGCCACTCTGCGCGACGTCCATGCCCGGGGCGTGGTCCTGCGCGCCCCGGGAGGCGACCTGCGAATCACCAATTTCGGACACGCACGCCTCCTCCAGTTCCCCACGATCCGGAAAGCGGTGGAGTGGGGAGGGACGCCCTACACGGCACCGGAGATCCTGGATCCGGAGCGCGAGGTCACGTTCCGATCGGACCTTTTCTCCCTGGGCGTCGTCCTCCTCGAGTTGCTGACGCGCGAGACGGCGCCCGGCGCGACCGCCGAGGTCCCCGGGCCCCCCGGGCTCCGGGACCTGATCGCCTCGATGACCTCCCCCGATCCCGCCGCCCGCCCGGCCGGGTCGGCGGAGGTCCTCGCGCGCCTCACGCGGGCCCGGGCGGCCGTACCAGCCAGCGGGCGCCCCTACCTCTTCCTGCTCCTGGACGTGGCGGGATCCACGCCGATGCTGGTCGAGCGCGGGGCGGCCCACTTGCACGCCATCATGCTGCGGCTGGGCGCGGCCGCGGGCGAGGCCCTCCAGGAACGGAGACTCGTTCCCCGATTCGCCGGCGACGGCTTCCTGCTGGTGGACGATCCGCAGCCGCGCCATGCGGGACTCCTGATCGAGGCCGCCCGCGCCTGCGTGCGCGAGGCCTGCGGTCCCCTCGCCGCGGAGTTCGGCCCCGTGCGCCTTGGGATCGGCCTCGCCTGCGGCGAAGGGGTCTCCTCGGAAGTCCACATGGGGGGGAATTCGTTCGAGCCCATCAACAGCGAGGGCATCCACGTCGCCCACCGCCTCCAGGAGGCGGCCCGGGAAATCGACCCTCCCGTGCTCCTCTCGGAGCCGTTCGCCGGCCTCCTGCCGGATCGGGACGCGGCGGAGTTCCACGGCGAGGTCACCCTGCGCGGATTCCCCAGGCCATGTCGAGCGTACAGGATCAGGACGTCCTCGATGTGATGGGGTTCGCGCTCCGGCCCCTCGGCCCCCCGAGGGACCTGGGCGATGGACTCCAGGCGATTCCCTGTCACGGCACCAACGGCCGCCGTTGCCGGATCTTCGCCCGGCAGATCCGTTCCTCCTCCGAGCGGCCGGTGCCGGACGGAATCCTCGATGCTTTTCGGCAGGAGCGCCGGTTGAGCTACGGCCAGAAAGGGGGGGCCCGCATCGCCCGGCCAATCGAAGCGAGGCAATCCGACGACCGCATGGCGCTCCTGCTCGCCTGGGAGTGGGTGGAAGGCCCCACCTTGCGCGACTACCTCTACGAGGTCCGCACCCTGCCGCCGGAGGATTGCGTGCGGCTGGCCTTGGGGCTCCTCGCCTCGCTCGACCACCTCCACCAGCAGGATTTCCTGCACGGAGACCTCTCGCCCGACAACGTCGTCCTTCACCGCGCGATGATCGACCGGCCGTGGCTCCTCGACCTCGAGGGGGGGTGCAGGAAAGGCCTCTCGCGGCGGGGAAAACCGGGATACGAACCGCCCGAGCAGCGTGAAGGGAGGCCGCTCACCCCGGCCGCCGACCTCTGGAGCCTGGGCCGCGTGCTCCAGCTCTGCTCCACGGGCGAGACGGCTCCCCCGGAATCCATCCCCGACGAGGGAGGATCCCTCTCCCGGTGGATCCGCCGATGCCTCGCCGCGAATCCCGCGGACCGCCCCGCGGCCCGGGCCCTGTCCCGGGAGATCCGATCCTGGCTTGAATCCCGCGCGCGCGCCCGGCCGGCCCTCCCCGGCTTCTCGAAGGCCGTCCGCGTCCGCGAGCCCCGCATCGTCACGGACGCCAGGGACCTGCCTGTCTCCGGAGCGCCTGACGGCAACGCGGATTGGAGGAAGTTGGGGATCTACGTGCCCGATGGCGTCCTCGAACGCCTGGGGCGGGCCGGGCTCACGAAAGGAGGCCGAGACGACCTCTTCCTGGAACGCCTCGGCGACGAGATCGCCCAGGCCTCCGGGGACGGGCGCCTCGTGGCCCTGGCCGGCCCGAACGCGGAGGGGGAGACCACGGCCCAGCTCCTGACGGATTCCCTGCTCCTCACCCTGGGAGTGAAGAATCTCGATCGAGGAGAATCCATCTTTGTCCTTCTCAACGCCGGGCGGCGTCGGCGGGAGGACTTCCCCCGGTTCTACCAGTGGGGCGTCCACGTCTCGGTCTCCGAGGTCCTCCTTTACCTCCGGGGCATGAGGTTCCAGGACTATCGGGCGGCCCGCAAGATGGCCTCCCTGGCGGAGGCGGCCCCTGGCCAGCCCCGTTCCACGGGGAAAGGGCGCTCCCAGGCCGCGTCGGAGTGGCGCCGCCAGATGCTTCGATGCCTCGACCTGATTGAACAGGCCGAGGAGAGCGGCCTCCAGGAGGTCCGTTACGACGCCTGGCGCGCCGCCTTCCCGGGAAAGCCGGGACACGAACCCGAGTATGAGTTCCGCCTCCTCCGGCCGTCGCGGATGGAAGCGGGGAATCTCGTCCAGGTCGTCGATCCCGTCTACGACGTGGCGATCGTGGAAGGCGTAATGACGGGCGAGGTCCCGCCGTGGTTCCGCGTCCGCCTGAGGGGACCGGCCGGCTCGGAGGCGATACCGCAGTACGGGGCGATCCGGCCGGCCCCCTCGCTCGCGCCTGCGCGTTGCCGCCGCCGCGCCGTCCACCGGCTCGCGGAGGGGGAGGCCGCCAACCGGACGTTCCTCCCCGCCTGGCTGGAGCGGCGGTTCGATCCGCTCCTGCCGGGTGATGTCCAGCCGTTGAATCCCTCCATCGGCCGGAATCCCCGACAGCGGGAGGCCCTCGTCAAGGCGCTGGCGACGCCGGACCTGCTCCTCATCCAGGGCCCGCCCGGGACGGGGAAGACGACCGTGATCACGGAGATCGTGGAGCATTTCGTCCGCCGTGGACAGCGTGTTCTCCTCTCCAGCAGCTCAAACCAGGCGGTGGACAATGTCTTCAAGGGGATCCACAAGGAGGGACCGCGGGAGGACCTCCTCACGGTACGCCTCGGGGACGAGAACAAGGTGCGCGACCCGCGGGTCGCCGGATTCCTCCGCGAGCCCTACGCCGAGTGGCTCCAGGTGATGCTCCGGCGAAGGGCGGAGGCGTCACGGGGGCGCATCGAGTTCTCCTCGGCGGGAGAATCCGATCTGTCCGCGGTCCTGCCGCAACTGGACCGGCTCTGCGAGGCACTCCGGGAGTGCCGGGAAACGGCCTGCCGATCCGAGGAGGAGATGGAGGACCTCCAGCGCCGGATTCCTGCGACCCGGGAGCGACGGATCGCGGACGCCCTTTATCGGACCCGCGATCGGAGACGGTCCTTTCTCGATGGGGTGGCGAAGGCGGAGAAGCGCCTGTCCCGCGCTTGGCGGATCCTCCGCGGATTCTGGAGGTGGGTCCTCGAAAGGCGCCGCAGGAAGGCCTCCAGGGCTGAGGCGGACCAGCTCCGGTGGGAGGGGGAGCTGGAGGCCGTGTCCGCCGAGCGTCGCGACCTGGAGAATCGGATCGATGAGCGGGCCCTCCTCCTGAGCGAGCATCGGGGCGAGGCGAGGAGGCTCGGGAAGGAGGTGTTCGCCCTCATCGGGCCGTGGGCCGCGGGGATCGAGAGGGAGATCGAAGACCTTGTCTCCAGGGCCGACGCGAGAGGCCTGGTCCGCTTCCTCAAGGGGCGCGAGAAGCGGCGCCAGGAGCGCCTCCGGCTCGTCCGCGACTGGTGCGGCCATCTGGGGGCTCCCCGCCCGGAGATCATCGCTGCGCTCCTCCGGGAGACGAACGTCGTGGGAGCCACGTGCATCGGCTCGGCCACGGACCCCCACTTCGGGCCGGCGGAGTTCGATTACGACGTGGTAATCCTCGACGAGGCCGGCCAGATATCCCTCTTCGACAGCCTGGTACCCTTGTCCCGGGGAAGAGTCGCTATCCTCGTGGGCGACCATAAACAGCTCCCCCCCGTCGTCGACGACGGCATCGAGGAGGAGGCGAAGAAGGCGGGGCTCGATCCGGGCCTGTTCACCAAGAGCATTTTCGAGCTCGCCTTCGAGCGCCTGCCGGCGGATCGCGTCGTCCGCCTCAACACCCAGTTCCGGATGCCCGCGGTGATCGCGGACTTCGTGGGCGAGTGCTTTTACGCGAAGGACTACTTCAGCCCCGTGGACCGGCCGCCCCTCCTGGAGGATTTTCCCCAGTTCCTGCTCCTGGACACCGTCTCCTACGGGCCTGAGCGCCGGGAGCAGATCGCGCCCGGCAAAAGCAGGATCAATCCCCTCGAAGCCCGCCTGGCGGTCCGGATGGCGATGACCCTCCTGGAGCGGGGTCGCTCCCCCAACGACATCGGGATCATCGCGCCCTACAGCGCGCAGGCGGCGGCGATCGAGCGGCTCCTGCGGGAGCGGCTGGGGCCCGCCCCCGCGCCGATCCCCAAGGTGAGCACCGTGGACGCGTTCCAAGGGGGAGAGAAGGACTTCATCATCGCCACGTGCGTCCGGAGCAATCCGGACAGAAAGGCAGGATTCATCCGCGAGCTGAGGAGGTTCAACGTCACGGTAACGCGATCCAAGGGGCACCTGTTCGTCATCGGTGACTTCGATCACCTCGTCAACGTGGATCACGCGGAGACCGCGGAGTTCTTCCGCATGCTCGTGGCGTACGTGAAGCGCCGGGAGGCGGAGGGCGTACCGGGAGTCCGGAAGGCGGACGCCCGGGCGTTCCTGGGAGTCGAATGAAGGCCCCCGGCCAGAAACTGCCTTACGCCGAGGCGCTCGACCTCGCGCGGGATCGCTTTCCCGGAAGCGTCCCCTTCCGGGCTCATGGCGTCCTGTACCCGCTGATACGGGTAGAGGCGAATCTCGTCGTCGGGCATGCCAAGGATCTGGGCGGCCTGGAATCCTTTCTCCTGAGGGCCCTCCACGAGGCCGGGGCGGCCACCCTCGGCGAGATCGCCGAACTGCTGGGGCTTGAGCACCGATGGGCGGGAAAGGCCCTCCTGGAGATGGCCGCGGCGGGCACGGTCTGCTGCGAGGGGGATCTCGTGTCCGTGACCAACCTCGGGATCGAGTTCCTCCGCAACGGCAACCGGATCGAGAAGCAGGTGGAGCGCAGGGCGATCCTCTTCGACGCGATCTGCGTCCAGCCTCTGCCTGCCGCATGTTATGGGGAACACGCGGACTCCTGGGTGTTCGCCGAGGGGGACGAACGGCTGTCGCGGTTCCGGTACTTCCGCCATGAAACGGCCCCCTCTCTGCTGACCTGCGGGTCCATCCTCAGGGAGGCAATCTTCCGGGCGGTCCGGGCCTGCGAGGGCCGCTGGTCGGAGGTCCACCTCCCGCCCCACACGCTCGGCATCGGCGAGGGAATCCTGGATATCTCCGCCGCATACTATCCCCTCCTGTGCGTCTCCATGGCGGACCCGGACGAGGAAGGCGCGCTCTTCGTCTTCAATCCAGTGACCCGGTCGGAGGACGATTATTTCACCGCCATGCTAGAGCGGCTTCCCTGGGCCCGGCGGGACGCTGGTCTCGACTCGACGGATGGCCCGCTCGTCGTCGACCAAGTGCGATGGATGGGCATGGAGTGCGAATCCGCGTGGCTCTCGCCGCGGATCGACGGGAATTTCACCTACGCCCCCCCGGCAAGGATCGTGCTCTCGCAGGACACCCGAAGGATTCTCTACTACCTGAGCGGGCGAGGGAAATCCCCGATCGCGCTCGACCACAAGGGGCGCCTTCTCTTTCCTTCGGACGACGCCATCCGGTCGTGCGCGCCCGGGCCCAAACCGGCGGCCCCCGGCGGGGGCGGTAGGCCGCCTAGTTCCCCGCCGGCTTCCTCCCC
>CAYNDR010000384.1:4211-6192 GCA_964395295.1 uncultured Planctomycetales bacterium | reverse complement strand
CTCATGCGGGACTTCACGGCCGCCGAGAAGATCTCGCTCGGCCAGATCATCCACGCCGTCCGCGGGGCCGGGACGGGCAGGCCCGAGGGGGTCGGGATGTTCGAGACGCTGGAGATAGCCGGGAAGGAAAGGACCCTGGCGCGGATCGACCGGGCGCTGGCGCGCCTTCAAGCGGGATAACGCCATGGAAATCCCGAAGCCCGAGGAACGGTCGCTCAACTTCATCGAGGAGATCGTCGAGGAGGACCTCCGGGCGGGGAAGAACGAGAAGCGCGTCCATACCCGTTTTCCCCCGGAGCCGAACTGCTATCTCCACATCGGCCACGCCAAGTCCATCTGCCTCAACTTCGGCCTGGCAAGGAAGTACGGCGGCCTCTGCAACCTGCGCTACGACGACACGAACCCCAGCAAGGAAGAAGTGGAATACGTCGAGTCCATCAAGCAGGACGTCCGCTGGCTCGGGTTCGACTGGGCGGACCGGGAATACTACGCCTCGGACTACTTCGAACAGCTCTACCAGTGGGCGACCCGGCTGATCGAGAAGGGCAAGGCCTACGTCTGCGACCTGAGCGCCGAGGAGGTCGGCCGCCACCGCGGCACGTTCACCCAGCCGGGGAAGGCAAGCCCCTGGAGGGACCGGCCCGCCGCGGAGAACCTGGACCTCTTCAGGAGGATGCGCGCCGGGGAGTTCACGGACGGCTCCCGCACGCTCCGGGCGAAGATCGACATGGCCTCGCCCAACATCAACCTCCGGGACCCGGTCCTCTACCGCATCCTCCGGGCGACCCACCACCGGACCGGGGACAAGTGGTGCATCTACCCGATGTACGATTTCGCCCACGGGCAGTCCGACTCCATCGAGCGCATCACCCACTCGATCTGCACGCTGGAGTTCGAGGTCCACCGCCCCCTCTACGACTGGTTCCTCCGGGAACTGGGGATCTACGCCCCCCGCCAGATCGAGTTCGCCCGGCTCAACCTGGGCTACACGGTCATGAGCAAGAGGCGGCTCCTGGAACTCGTGCGCGAGGGGCTCGTCAAGGGATGGGACGACCCCCGGATGCCCACGATCTCCGGCATCCGGCGCCGCGGGTACACGCCGGAATCGATCCGCGCGTTCTGCGACCGGATCGGCGTGGCCAAGATGGACAGCGTTATCGACATCGACGTCCTGGAACAGTGCGTGCGGGAGGACCTGAACCGCCGCGCGCCCCGGGCCATGGCGGTGCTCCGGCCCCTCAAGGTGGTTCTCGTCAACTTCCCGGAGGGGAAGACGGAGGAACTCGACGCGGTGAACAACCCGGAGGATCCCGCGGCGGGGACCCGGAAGGTCCCGTTCTGCCGCGAGCTGTGGATCGAGCAGGACGACTTCATGGAGGCCCCGCCGAAGGGATACTTCCGCCTCTCTCTTGGCAGGGAAGTACGCCTCCGGTACGGCTATTTCATCCGGTGCGAGGAGGCCGTGAAAGGCGCGGACGGGCGCGTCGCGGAGCTCCGGTGCGTCTACGATCCCCAGACCCGAGGCGGCCAGGCCCCGGACGGCCGCAAGGTCAAGGCGACGATCCACTGGGTGTCGGCGCCGCACGCCGTCGAGGCGGAGGTCCGGCTCTACGACCGGCTCTTCAGCGTGCCCGATCCCTCCGCCACGGGGCCCGGGGAGGATTACCGCAAGCACCTGAACCCGGAATCGCTGGAGGTCCTGAAGGGATGCCGCCTGGAGCCGGGTCTCGCGAAGGCGGCTCCGGGGGACCGCTTCCAGTTCGAGAGGCTGGGATATTTCTGCGCCGATCCGGACGGCGCCGCGGGGCGGCCGGTCTTCAACCGGACCGTCACCCTCCGCGACACCGGGGCCAAGCTCAGCCGGAAGCCCGCCCCGGGCTAATGAGGCTCGCCGGGCTTCGCTGAATCCGCGCGCGGATCGGCGAGCGTCCCCGTGACACGAACGGCGGGGCCCGCCCCGGCGATCTCCACCGCGTAGTCC
>CAYNDR010000384.1:1654-4201 GCA_964395295.1 uncultured Planctomycetales bacterium | reverse complement strand
TGCCGTCCAGGTCCACCCATCCGCGCAGGCGCACCTCGCCCGGCCCGCGCGCCAGGGCCTCCAGGACGTTCACCTTGCCGTCGCGGACCGTGAACAAGCCCTCCGCCTCGTGGAAACCGGCATCGGAGAGCGCCGTATTCCCGGCCGCCCGGCCCGCCGCGGCCAGGATCCGGCTCCCGCGAAGGTCGGCGTCCCGGACGAGGAAACCGCCCTCGCCCCGCGCCGACCTCAGCATGGCCCGGACGTCCTTCCCGGCGCCCTCCGCCTTGAGGCGGAGGTCCACGCGCCCGCGCACGGAACCGGAGGGAAGGGCCTCGAAGAGGGGGAGCGCGTAGCGAAGGGCCCGTGCCGTGAGGTCGTTCGACTCCACGTTGGTCCCGGTGACCTCGAGCCTGGATTTCGCCTCGCCGGAGGAGATCGCGAACAGGCCCTGTCCGGCCAGCGTCCCGCCGTTCAGGCGCGCGACCAGCTTCGACAGCTCGATGTCCACGCGGCCCCGGGAAGCGGCGACGACCGCCGCGAGGTCGATGCCTTCCAGGCGAACGGCGCCCGTGAACCGGTCGCTTTGGAGCGTCAGGACTCCCTCGCGGACCTGGAGCCCGTCGATCTTGACCTCCTTGCGGCACAGGCGCGGCAACCGGGGATCCGCGGGCGTCCCCGGCTCCGCGCACTCCCGGATCCGGACGTCGGGCGCCACCAGGACCGCCTCGGCCCGCACCTTCCCGCGGAGCAGTTTCCTGTATTCCGGCTTGAGCTGGATCTCCCTGACGTTCAGGGCCACCTCGGCCGTCCCGTAGTTCGCGGGCCGGCAGGCGACCTCATGGAGCGTCAGTCCCCGCTTCCAAGAGGCCTCGACCTTCCCGATCTGGACGGGGGTCCCGAGGACGCGGGCGAGGGCCTTTTCGAGGCGCGCCTTCGCCCACTTGGTCCTGGCCGCGGCGGGCAGGCCGAAAGCCAGGGCCGGGATGCCCACCACCAGCGAGAGCACGACAAGGACGGAAAGGATCTTGACGAACCGCCAGATCCTGCGGGGCCGCCGGGGTTCAGAAGGGGTCATACGCCATTTCCTCGAAAGCAACAAGCCGTCGTATGCGTCCTGGGGCTGATCCCAACCATGAAGTTAGGACGACGGACCACGCTGATTATTGCAGTAATCCTAACCCGCAGGCGTTTACAGCCTTTCCACCTCAGGGACGCGGAGTTATCCAAATCCTCGGACGGCCTTGCCGGCCGTCCCCCTTTGCCCGCCCCCAAGGATCCATCCGCTCTGCGCCTCCGCGTCTCAGCGGTTGAACGCACACGAATCCATGAAGACGCGCGGAATCTCCTTTGCCTCCCCATGGCGGGCAAGTAGAATACCGGCCCCATGACGCCCACCCCGAGACCGCGCGGAGGGAAGGCGGGGAGACGCCCCGCCTCCGGCGTGCTCGTGGTGGGGACCGTGGCGCTCGACACCATCGAGACGCCGCACGGGAAGGCGAAGGACGTGCTCGGGGGATCGGCCACCCATTTCGCCCTGGCGGCCCGGCCTTTCGCCCCCGTCCGCCTGGTCGGCGTGGTGGGGCGCGATTTCCCCCGGGCGCACGAGGAGAAGCTCCGCTCCCTGGGGATCGACCTCTCCGGCCTCGAACACGCCGAGGGCCTCACGTTCCGCTGGCACGGCCGCTTCACGGGCGACATGAACCGCGCGGAGACGGTCTCCGTCCACCTCAACGTGTTCCAGTCCTTCCAGCCGAAGGTGCCGCCGCCGCTGGCCTCGACCCCGTACGTCCTCCTGGGAAACTCCAGCCCGAAAACCCAGAGAGCGGTGCTCGACCAGCTGAGGGGCCCGCGGTTCGTGATGCTGGACACGATGAACCTGTGGATCGGCACCGAGCGGAAGGCCCTCCTGGAACTCCTGCCGCGCGTGGACGCGATCTGCGTCAACTTCGAGGAAGCCCTCCAGCTGGCGCGGGAAAGCAACGCCGCCCGGGCGATCCGGAGGCTCAGGGATCTCGGGGCGCGCACCGTGGTGGTCAAGCGCGGCGAGCACGGGGCCACGCTGGCCACGGCGGGCTTCCAGTTTTCCGTCCCCGCCTTCCCCACCGAGCGCGTGGTGGACCCCACGGGCGCCGGGGACTCCTTCGCGGGGGGCCTGCTGGGGTGCCTGGCGCGGGGCGGCCTCAGCGGCGCGTCGCTCCGGAGGGCCCTCGTCTACGGGACCGTCATGGGCTCCTTCGCGGTGGAGGGGTTCGGGACGAGCCGCCTCCAGCGGATCACGGCCGCGGAGGTGGAGGGGCGCGCGGCCCGGCTGATGAAGATGATCGCGGTGTAGGATGGCCTCGAAGAAGGAATGGATGCTCGGCCTCCCCGGCCACACCGAGCTGATGTCCCTCGACGACCTGGTGCGCCTGATCTCGGGAGGCCAGCTCCGCGAGACCGACCTGGTCAAGAAGCTGGGAGAGCCCTGGCGCTCGGCCAACGAGATCCCCGATCTCCTGAACTATTTCCTGCGGCCCGCCCTGCGGCCAAGGGCCATGGGCAAGACCTCCCCCGGCTGCGGCTGTG
>CAYNDR010000384.1:0-1644 GCA_964395295.1 uncultured Planctomycetales bacterium | reverse complement strand
GCCCCCGCCGCCGCCGGCCAAGGCGCCCCAGCCCGCCCCGAAAGCGGAGGAGCCCGCCGCGCGCAAGGCCGCCCCCGCCGCGGCCCGGCCCCTGCGCCTCAAGAGGCCGCCGGAGCCGCCCAGGAACAGCAAGCCGGAACCGGAAAAACCGAAGGAAGAGGAAAAGCCCCCGCCTCCGGAAGAGAAGAAATCGGGGCCCGATTCCACCAAGACGGAGGCCCCTCGGCCGGAGCCTCGCCGGGAGGAGCCCCACAAGGCGGCCCCCCAGGTCCCCCGCCTCGAACCCATGGTCCCCCGGTACTTCTCCCCGGTGGACCTGCTCCGCTCGGCCCCTCATGGTCTTCTGGTCGCTCCTGGACTACCTTCAAGGAGAGGTCGCCATCACCTGGACGAAGCTGGCGACCTTCCTGGTTTCCACCGCGAGCGTGGTCTTCGGCCTGGCGACCGCGTTGACGGCCCTGGCCTGCGCGACGCGGCGCCAGATCGAGGGGGCCTCCTACAAGTCCGCGGACGTCGTCGTGTACGCGGTCCGGAACCTGTCCACGGCGCTGGTCTACCCGGTCCTGGCGTTCATCCCGTCCCTCCTGGCGCTGGCCGCGCTCTGGGTGCTGGGATTCGTGCGGGACATGAGCGCGGGGGCGGCGGCGGCCCTGAAGATCCTGTACTTCATCCCGATGGGCTTCGCCCTCGTGGCCGTGGCGGGCGTGCTCGTCTTCCAGCTGGCGTCGATGTACGTCCCCTCGGCCGGCGCCGCCGAGGGGCAGGGGCTCGCGGGCGCCGGGCGCGCCGCGTGGGCCAACATCCGGCACCAGCGCGGACGCATGGTCCTGCACTGGCTGATCGTGACGGTCGCGGTCGGCGTGATCACGATCGTATGCCTCGGGCTCATGGAGATGGCGGTGCGTCTGCCCGACTGGGTGTTCGGGGTGCCCCGCGACGCGGAATCGCTCCGGGCCTACCTCAAGTGGCAGGAGTTCCGGGGGCTCTTCGCCGTCTACCGGGGCCTGGCGTACGGCCTGGGGCTCACCCTGCCGGTGTCCCTCCTCTCGACGCTCGGGATGCTCTCCTACCTGTCCCTGCGTCACCCCGTATCGGCCCCCCTCGCCGGGCCCGTGGACGAGACGGGAGGCATCGAGTTCGGAGGGGGGCGCGGGGGTCCCACGCCGATGGAGGCCACGCATCCGGCCGACACGCGGTCCGGGACGCCGGAGCCGGCGGACGCGCCCCTCGCGGGCGACACCCGCCCCGTGCCGCCGGGGGCCTCCCCGATCGCCGACGACCGCGAGGAACAGCCCCTGTAGCCGCGGGCCCGGGCCGCGGGAAATAAAAAACCCTCCGCTCGGGAGGGTTTTTTGTAGCCTGGCAACGACCTACTTTCCCGCCAGCGAAATCCCCAGCAGTATCATCGGCCCCAGGGGCTTAACGACCGTGGTCGGAATGGGAACGGGTGTTGCCCCCTGGGAATCGTGTCACCAGGCGGGGTAATGTATAGAATAACCCTTCCGCGCTGTCAAGGACTTTGTTATAGTCCTCGCGCCATGCCCCTGAAAATCGCGATCCCCAACAAAGGACGGCTCGCCGAGGAGACCCTCGACCTCCTCCGGGCGGTGGGGATCCGCGCCCCGCGCGCGGCGGACCGGACGC
>CAYNDR010000383.1:0-6205 GCA_964395295.1 uncultured Planctomycetales bacterium | reverse complement strand
CTTCGGCGGGAACAACCTCGTCATCGAGTACAACCATATCCGCCACGTGAACCTGGAGACGGAGGACACCGGCGCCGTCTACACGGGCGGCCGCGACTGGCTGGGCTCGCGCGGGAGCGTCATCCGATATAACTATTTCCACGACATCCTGGGCTATGGCCAGCACGGCGGGAAGTGGGTCTCGCCCTATTTCGCCTGGGGCGTCTACCTCGACGACAACACCGGGGGCGTCGACGTCGTCGGCAACGTCGTGGCCCGCTGTACCCGCGCGGGCCTGCACCTCCACAACGGGCGCGACAACTGGATCGAGAACAACGTCTTCGTCGAGAACGGTCCCCAGCAGATCGAGTACAACGGCTGGACGGACAAGCACTCCTACTGGACCAGCCACCTCCCCACGATGATCAAGGGCTACGAGTCGGTGGCGGGCGAGCCCGCGTGGAAGGGCATGCGGAACATGGACGTCCACCCCGCGAAGGCGGTCCTGCCCGATGGCCTGATCATGAGCGGCAACCGGTTCGTGCGGAACATCGTGAGCTACCGCGACCCCGCCGCATCGTGCTTCCGGTTCCGCAGTCTGCCGCTCACGCGCTACGAGTCGGACCATAACCTCGTCTGGCACGGCGGCCAGCCGATCAAGACCGGATTCCACAAGGCGGGGAAGGACGTCTCCGAGAACCTGCTGAAGAATCCGGGCTTCGAGGAGGGGGACCTCGGTCAGCTCCCGAAGGAATGGCACTGGCAGGCGCGCCCGAAGGAGGCGAAGGCGGCGGCGGTCGAGGAAAGCCCGGCCGCGGGAAAGCGCTGCCTCCGTCTCGACGGGGTCCAGGAGACGAACGCCCAGGGCAAGGCGACGAACCCGATCCTCGCGAGCGCCCACGTCCCCGCCCTGCCCGGGAAGACCTATCGCCTCACCGCGCGGATGAAGGCCGACAAGGCGGGGGCGAAGGCGACCCTCTTCGCGCAGTCCTACATCTCGAACGTCTACTTCTGGGCGAAAGACCAGGGCGTCACCCTCGGGACGGAGTGGAGGCCGTTCGAGTTCGTCGTGAAGCTCCCCGCCAAAGGCGAATCGGGATACCACGAGAAGATGGACCGGCTCCAGGTCCGGATCGACTTCCGCGAGCCTTCCGGGACGCTCTGGGTGGACGAGGTCTCGATCCGCGAGTGCGAGGCGCTCGACGAGTGGGAGTCGTGGAAGGCGCAGGGCTTCGACCGGAACTCGCTCGTCGCGGACCCGCTGCTCGTGGCGCCGGAGAGGGGCGACTACCGGCTCAAGCCGGAATCCCCGGCGTTCAGGCTGGGGTTCAAGCCGATCCCCTTCGAGAAGATCGGCCCCTGCGCGGACCCCCCGCGGGCCTCGTGGCCCATCGTGGAGGCGGAGGGGGCGCGGGAGCGGCCCCTGGCGGGCCCCGGGAATCCGTGAGGGCGACCGGGAGGCTGACATGGACGGCATGGAAGAAAGACTCAGGGAGATCAAGCAGCTCTGGTGTAAGGAGGGTCAAGCCCAGGATGCTCCCCTGAATTCCCCAACGCCCGGAGCGCGGGATTGTCGGTCCGGGTCGGTCCACCGGATAGAAGGAGCCATGGCCCCCGCGGGGCCTACCCGCACCCCCCTCAATCGCCGCCGGGCGCCTCCCACATGACATCGAGCTTGTACGTCGCCTGGGACTCCGAGTCGTGCGGACCGCTGAGGACGCTCACGGGCTCGCCGCCGGAGAGCAGTTTCAGGACCTCGTCCGTGGAATGCACCCCCATCTGCCCGGGCACCTTGCAGACCCAGTACTTGCCCTTCAGGCCCGGATCGTCCATCGGCGTCACCCTCAGGACTTCGAGGTCCGGAGGCCGGCGGCGGAGCCCTTCGATCTCCGGAGCCGTCAGGACCGACGTGTGGCAGTAGTCGGCCCGTCCGATCAGCTTGCCGAAGCGGACGTCGTCGGGTGTGCGCCACCAGACGCAGTAGTACATGGGTTAGCGCCCCCTGCCCTAGGCCGGGTACCCCACGGTCTGGGCGAAGAGGACGCGCTGCTCGGGCCGCAGCCTGAGCTCCCCGGCCAGGGCGGCCTTGTCGCAGTTATGGAACCACGCGGCCAGGCCCTGCGAGGCGGCGAACAGGTAGACGTTCCCGGCGATGAGGCCCGTGCCCACGTTGTAATACGAGGCCTGGACTTCCGGGTCCTTCAGGCCGGGCTCCTGGAACGGCGCCTTGGCGTACCGGGCAAGGTCCGCGACGAAGATGAGGCTCGCCGGCGCCTTGGCCGCGCCCCCCCCTCTTCGCCGGGACGTCTTCGCGCGATGGTCCCCGGCGGCCACGGGAGTCAGCTGGTGAGGGACCGCCTCGTAGAGGTAGATCC
The DNA here is from genome assembly GCA_964395295.1 of uncultured Planctomycetales bacterium. GTDB lineage: Bacteria > Planctomycetota > MHYJ01 > MHYJ01 > JACPRB01 > CAYNDR01. Next base: position 3,851 of record CAYNDR010000383.1, on the reverse strand, counting down.
CCTCGGGCAGGGCGACGTAGAGGTCGATCTCCTGCGAGTTGCTGGCCGACGCCGCCGTCCGTCCCAGCCCCCCGCGGGGCCCCTTCTCCCGGTTCACCCCGAACGCCGCCCACAGGAGGTTCGACAGCACCTGCGGGGGGAGTTTCTCGTCGCGGATCTCGCGGATCGTCTTCCGCTCCTGCAGCGCCGCCAGCACGGACTTGCCTCCGTCCGTCTGGGGCTTCGGCAAGGGGATCGGCTTCAGCTCCGTGGCGGGGGCGGGCGCTTCCTGGGCGGCGTTCGACGCCGCGCAGCCCAGCACCGTGATCCCGGGCAACGTCTTCATGAAGGTCCGGCGGTCCATGGGATCCTCCCCTTCTCGAACACTATTTCCGTTCCCATCCAACTTCAGGCCGTCTCCCGCGAGAGTCCATCGGGTCTTCCCCGTGAGGGCCTTATCCCGTTCCGGGGCGAATCCGCACCCATAGGTAGTACACCGACGCCCCCAGGTAGAAGAGGATCGCCAGCGCCAGGAGGACCCGCTGGAGGGGGCCCGTGCGGATCCACCCCGGGAAGCGCCTCGGCAGGTGGACGTAGTTGAGGATCCACAGCCCCACCGAGAAGATCGCCACCGCGAAGAGGCTGATCACCCCCGTGAGCGTGAGCACCACCTCGGGCTCCTTCCGCAGGGGAAGGGTGGCCCACGTCACCGCGACCATGGCGGCCAGGAAGACGTAGTACCAGAACCGCAGGCCCCGCCCGCGGGCCCGCGGGAAGTAGGTGCAGAGCATTTCGCTGTGGACCCGGCTGACGGCGTCCACGCCCGCCAGCCAGCTGTCCATCAGGAAGCATCCGGCCACGACGAGGAACAGGATCCGCACCCACCCGCCCCAGAGGGCGCCGAAGAAGTCCCCCTGCTCGGCGGCGATCCGCCACCCCTCCGGCATTCGAAGAAACTCTGGTCGCCGTCGACCAGCGCCGGCACCTTCCCCTGGGGGTGGAGGATCGCGAACGCCAGGAGCGTGATGAGCGCCGTGGTGAGGAGGTTCCCCGCCACGCCGATCCCGTTGTCCAGGAAGAGCGTCCGCAGCCACTTCCGGTAGCGCCGGCGGTTGTCCGGCGCGTCCTCGAAGCGGAAGCCCCTCAGCTCCACGAGTTCCTTCCGGCCGGTGAGCGGGCTGGTGATGTGGCCCGCGTAGGCCGCCATGCCGAAGCCCTTCTCGCGGAGCCAGAAGGAGTAGAAGAGGCTCCAGAAGCCGCCGAGCCCCGAGTAGCAGATCATCGTGATGAAGCGCTCCAGCTCCCGCGGGTCCGACGGGGGCGCCGGCGCCCGCGGGGGGACCGCCAGGGCCGAGAGGAACTCCGGCAGGTACCGGAGCACCTTGAGATGCGTCGCGGCGGCCACGAGCCCCACCGTGGTCACGACCGCCACGGCGATCATGAAGCGCTCGATGAGCCGGTACGCCGTCCTCCCGAGGACGAGCCCGGCCGCGAAGACGGCCGTGATGACGTAGGACCAGAGGAGCGTGCGCCCGGACGCGTCCCAGGAGGCCGGCCAGGGGACGATGTCCGCCAGCGCCGTCCCCCCCGCCGAGGCCCAGCTGCCCACGAAGACGAAGTTGACCGTGAAGAGGATCCACAGGAAGGCGCCGAAGGGCCGCCCCAGCCGCGCGAGCCCCACGAAGGCGCTCTCGCCCGTCAGCAGGGTGTAGCGGCCGATCTCCAGGTTGATCGGCGTCTGGAGCACGCACGCGGGGACGAGGAGGCACAGGTAGAGGGCGCCGTACTTGGCCGCGAAGTAGGGCCAGTAGAGGAGCTCCCCGGAGCCCTGCGCCAGCGCCATCCAGACGATGCCCGGCCCCAGCGCCGCCCAGAGGGGGGGCACCGGAGGGAGCGGCCGGGGCTCGAGGTCGGCGAAGCGGTCGGTGGCCATCCGGGGAGCCAAGATACCGGCGGGACCTCCGGCGGCGCAAGCAATCGCCGCCGACAAAACGCACCGTCTATTTTGTCGGAGGCGGGGCTACTCCCAGAGCGCGCGCCAGTACTTCTGGTCGATGGCGAAGACGTCGACCGGGTCCTTCGCCGGATCGGACTTCCCCGGCAGGACCCCGAAGCGCGACATCTCGCGGAGGTACTGCGGGTTCGGGCGGAACCGGGCCGTGCCGAAGATCCCCGAATCGGCCAGGATCGCCTTCCCCCGTTCGATGGCGCCGAGGACGGCCTTGTAGTCGGGATCCTCGCGGTTCGCGAAGACCGCCGGCCCGCAGCTCCCCCACCCGCCCGCCTCCTTCGCCAGGGGCCCCAGGAGGATCGCCGAGTCCGCCGGCTTCGTGAAGTCGAGCAGGATGTTCGTGCTGAAGCGCAGGAGCGGGTCGTTCTCGATGACGAGCCTTTCGTGGGGCGCCGTGACCCCCCGGCCCCGCTTGCGGTCCTTGAAGTCCGAATGGAGCGGCAGGGGGAGCCGCGCCTCGCCGACCGGCTTGCCCAGGGTGTGGCACGAGCCGCACCGCCGCTGGAGGGACGCCCCCGCGCCCCCCAGGGCCGTCCCCACCGCCTGGCCCGTCAGGCCCTGCTGCTGCGTGTTCCGCAGGTATCCGTAGCTGCCGTGGGCCGTGGCCCCGCTCTCGATCCACAGCCACAGCGCCCGCTTCTCGCGCTCCGAGAGCTTCGCGCCGTAGTGGCCCCCGTCCAGCTTCTTCAGGAGCGGGCTGGCGGAGCTGCCGATCGTCCGGGGCGGCTGGTTGCCGAATCCGTTGCGGCCGTCGGCCACCTGGCCTGAGGCGAAGAGGGCGAAGTAGCTGTGCGGCCAGTGCGGGCCCATGTGGCCGGTGAGGAGGACCTTCCCCTCGCGCTTCTGGGGGCCGTGGCAGGAGACGCAGTGCCGGTCGAGGACCGGCTGGACGTCCCGGAGGAGGTCGACCACGTCCGGGAATCCCTCGAAAGGCTGGATGGGGCTCGGAGGGCGGCGGACCGCCAGGAGCGTCCCCGGCGAGCGGATCGACGGCGTCACGTCCCGCCTCTCGTGGCAGCCCACACAGCCCAGGGTCTCCCCCGGCGCCACGCTCGTGAAGCTCTGCATGCGCTTGACCGAGAGGTCGCCGCCGTCCAGGGACACGAAGAAGAGCTGGCGGTTGGCGGGGGCCTCGAAGTAGGCCGAGCCGTCCTCCTCCACGGGGACCGTCCCCAGGACGCGCTCCAGCGTGAACGTCCCCAGCCACGTCAGCGTGTCCGGCCCGCCGTTGAAGTTGACCGGCTTGGAGAGCGACTCGAGGACCAGGAGCTTGCGGACGTCGCCGCGGCGGACGCCCGCCAGGTTGCGCCCCTGGTAGACGTCGGCCAGGACGAAGCGGCCCGTCAGGGGTCCCGTCTTCCTGCGGGGGGCGACGACCGGCTCGCGCGGCCGCGCCGCGAGCGGGCGCGGCTCGTGGAGCCCGCCGGGCCCGGGGTGGACGTAGAAGGCCCCGACCTCCCCCCGCCCGTTGATGAGCACCAGCTGGTTGTCCTGCGCCGCCAGGACGCAGTCCTCCGAGAACGGGTACGGGTCCTTGACGAGCTTCCCCCGGTGGAGCGGGCGCGGGACGGAGCGGTCGTCGGGCCCCTTCTCCTCGGAGATGACCGTGGCGATCCCCGCGTGGTCGGTCATCCCGTGGCCCGGGGAGAAGTTGGCGAGGACCTTCCTGGTGCCGGGGATCGGCTTGGCGTCGATCATCACCGTGCCCGGGTCCAGGCAGATGCCTGCGGCCGCCATGAAGGCCAGCCCCACCAGGATCGGGCCCAGGTTCGGGATCATCGAGAAGAGGGCCAGCCGCGCCGAGCGCAGGAGCAGGCCCATCATGAGGATAATCGTGCCGAAAGCCAGGCTCATGCTGTTC
>CAYNDR010000382.1:0-6247 GCA_964395295.1 uncultured Planctomycetales bacterium | reverse complement strand
AGAACATGGGCGCCCAGATGGTCAAGGAGGTCGCCTCCAAGACCAACGACGTGGCCGGCGACGGCACCACCACGGCGACGCTCCTGGCCGAGGCCATCTTCGAGGAGGGCCTCAAGAACGTCACGGCCGGCGCCAACCCCATCGCCCTCAAGCGCGGCATCGAGAAGGCCGTCGAGGGCGTCGTGGCCGAGCTCAAGCGCCTCTCCAAGCCCGTGAAGCTCGACGAGATCTCCGAGGTCCGCAACGTCGGCACCATCGCCGCCGGCGGCGACGAGGACATCGGCAAGATGCTCGCCGAGGCCATGCAGAAGGTGGGCAAGGACGGCGTCATCACCGTCGAGGAGGGCAAGGGGCTCACGACCGAGGTCGAGTGGGTCGAGGGCATGCAGTTCGACAAGGGCTATCTCTCCCCCTACTTCGTGACCGAGCCCGAGGAGATGAAGGCCACCCTCAAGGACTGCTACCTCCTCATCCACGAGAAGAAGATCTCCGCCGTCAAGGACCTCATCCCCCTTCTCGAGAAGATCGCCAAGACCGGCAAGCCGCTCCTCATCGTCTCGGAGGAGGTGGAGGGCGACGCCCTGGCGACGCTCGTGGTCAACAAGCTGCGCGGCACGCTCCAGGTGTGCGCCGTGAAGGCCCCCGGCTACGGCGACCGCCGCAAGGCCATGATGGAGGACATCGCGATCCTCACCGGCGGCAAGGCCATCTTCGAGGACCTGGGCATCCAGCTGGAGAAGATCGACATCTCCATGCTCGGCCGCGCCAAGAAGATCGTGGTGGAGAAGGAGAACACCACGGTCATCGAGGGCGCCGGCGACACCAAGGCCATCCAGGGGCGCATCGGCCAGATCAAGAAGGAGATCGAGGGCACGACCTCCGACTACGACCGCGAGAAGCTCCAGGAGCGCCTGGCCAAGCTGGCCGGCGGCGTGGCGCAGATCAACGTCTGCGCCGCCACCGAGGTCGAGATGAAGGAGAAGAAGCTTCGCGTGGAGGACGCCCTCCACGCCACCCGCGCGGCCGTGGAGGAGGGCATCCTGCCCGGCGGCGGCGTGGCGCTCCTGCGGGCCGGCAAGGCGCTCGACAAGGTGAAGACCCTCAACGACGACGAGAAGACCGGCGTGGACATCGTCCGCCGGTCGATCGAGGCGCCCATCCGCCAGATCGCGGTGAACTCCGGCGTCGACGGCTCGATCGTGATCGAGAAGGTGCGCGACGCGAAGGAGTCGAACTACGGCTTCAACGCGGAGACCCTGGAGTACGGCGACATGATGAAGTTCGGCGTGATGGACCCGACCAAGGTCGTCCGCAGCGCCCTCCAGAACGCCGCGAGCGTGGCGGCGCTCCTGCTGACCACCGAGGCCATGGTGAGCGAGATCCCGGAGAAGAAGGAACCGCCGGCGCACGGCGGCGGCCCGGGAGGCATGGGCGGCGGCATGGGCGACGAGTACTAGGCTGGTACGATCGCACGATCAAGCGCCCCGGGCGGAGACGCCCGGGGCGCTTTTTTTAAACCCCCGGCGCGGCGGGCGCGGCCGGGAAGTGCCCCCGGATTGCCTTCGGGGATTTCCTGCGCTATAATCTTAATGCTTGACCGAGTCTGGCATCCTTGAGTCCGCGGCGGCCGGGTCCAATCGGCATGTCTTCCATCGCATCGGCTCCCTCCGCGTGCGGGCCGTCCGGTAGGTTCATGGGCCACATCGGGACGGGCGGGAGTGCCTCGATATGAAGCTCGGACATCGGCTGGGGGCATGCGCGGCGGCCGCGGCCGCGGCCCTGTTCGGGCTGGCATGGCTGACGCTTGCCTCCATGGGCGAACTGGGGTCCGTGCAGATCCCTCTCGTCGCCGCGGCGGCGGTCCTCGCGGGCGTGGGGGCCTGGTCGGCGCGGGAGGCCCTCGCGGAGGGGCGGCGCCGGGGAGGCGGGATCGGGGGGATCCCCGAGGCCGTGCGGCGGATCGCGGCGGGGGACCTTGCCGGGAAGCTCCCTCCGGCGCCGGCCGGGGATGAGGCCGCGCGGGGACTCCTCGAATCGCTGGAGAAGCTCCGGCGGATGCTGGCCGAGGTGAGGGACCGCATCGAGGTGGTGGGGAGCGCGGCCCAGACGCTGGAGGCGGTGGGATCGACGATCGCGGGGAACGCCGAGGAGACCAAGGCCCAGGTGAAGGTGATCTCCGAGTCGGCCGAGGGCGCGGGGCGCAACGTCCATGCCGTGGCGGCGGCGGTCGAGGAGATGAGCGCCAGCGTCGGCGACATCTCGAAGAACACCCAGGAGGCGGCCGGCTCCGCGAAGAGCGCGGTCTCGATCGTGGGGCAGGCGCAGGCCAGGGTGGCCCAGCTGGGATCCAGCAGCGCCAACATCGGCAGGGTCCTCAAGCTGATCAACGCGATCGCGGCCCAGACGCACCTCCTGGCCATCAACGCGACGATCGAGGCGGCGCGGGCCGGCGAGGCCGGCCGCGGCTTCGCGGTCGTCGCCGGCGAGGTGAAGGAGCTCGCCGGCCAGACCGCGCGGGCCACGGGGGACATCGGCAAGCTGATCGAGACGATCCAGCAGGACGCCGGCGGCGTCGCCCAGAGCATGCTGCAGCTGGGAGAGACCGTCAACCGGATCAACGGCACCACCGTCCTGATCGCCGCGGCGGTCGAGGAGCAGGCCGCCACGTCCCGGGACATCAGCCGGAACATGGCGGAAGCGGCGCGCTCCAGCGGCGAGATCGCCCGAAGCATCTCGGGCCTCGTGGACGCCGCGGAGAACACCGTGGCCGGCGCCGCGGAGACGATGCGCGCGTCCCACACGCTGTCGGAGCTCGCCCACGAGGTCCGGGGATTGGCCGGGAAGTCCGGGAACTGAAGGGCGCCGGGGGCCTGCGGAGGTCGTGGTGCCGGACAAGAAAAGACTGGCGATGTACTGGATGGGGTCCTGCGGCGGCTGCGAGATCTCGGTGGCCAACCTGGACGAGTACCTGCTGGAGGTGATGGCGCGCTTCGACCTCGTCTTCTGCCCGTGCCTCGTGGACGCGAAGAAGGACGACGTGCGCCGGATGGAGGACCGCTGGATCGACGTCGCCCTGCTCGACGGCGCCGTCCGGACGGAGGAAGACGCCGCCATGGCGCGCCTCCTCCGCCGGAAGTCCGCGACCCTCGTGGCGTTCGGGGCCTGCGCGTCCTGGGGAGGGATCCCGGCGCTGGCCGACCTCGCCCCCGGAGGCTTGGGGGAGGTCTTTCTCGGCGGGCCGACGATCGACAATCCCCGCGGGATCGTCCCCTCCCCGCGCTCCACGGTGCCCGGGGGCGAGATGGAACTGCCGGCCCTCCGCGCGCGGGTCGGTACCGCCGGCTCGGTCGTCGAGGTCGATTACTCCGTGCCCGGCTGTCCGCCCGAGTCGCACCAGCTCCGCCGGATCCTGGAGCTCGTCGCCGCGGGCGCGGAGCTTCCCCCCCGGGGGGCGGTGCTCGGCGCGGGCCGGTCGACCGTCTGCGACGAGTGCAAGCTGAAGCGGGAGGACAAGACGATCGGGACGCTGAAGCGGCCGCACGAGGTCGTCCCGGACCCGTCGCGATGCCTCCTGGAGCAGGGGATCCTCTGCATGGGGGTCGCCACGAGGGACGGCTGCGGCGCGCTCTGCCCCCGCGTGGCGATGCCGTGCACCGGCTGCTACGGGCCCGCCGAGGGGGCCCTGGACCAGGGCGCGCGGATGGCCGGGACGGTCGGCGGGATCCTCGACGTCCGGGCCCTCAAGGGACTGCCGGAGGCCGGGGTCGCCCCCGCGGCCGGCCGGCGCGTCGACCCGATCCCCGACGTCGCGGGGACCTTCTACAAGTACACGTTCGCGCAGTCCGTCCTCGGGCGGCTGAGGGGGGGCGCCCGATGAGGCGGATCACCATCGACCCCATCACGCGGCTCGAGGGGCACGGGCGCGTGGACATCTTCCTCGACGACGCGGGCGACGTGGCGAACGTCTGCCTGCAGATCCCGGAGCTCCGCGGATTCGAGCGGTTCTGCCTCGGCCGCCACGCCGAGGACATGCCGGTGATCACGAGCCGGATCTGCGGCGTCTGCCCCGAGGCCCACCACATGGCCTCCGCGAAGGCCCTCGACGACCTCTTCCGCGCGGAGCCTCCCCCCGCGGCGCGGAAGATCCGCGAGCTCGTGTACATGGCCTTCTTCGTGACGGACCACACGACGCACTTCTACGCCCTCGGCGGCCCCGACTTCATCGTGGGCCCGGAGGCGCCGCCCGGCGAGCGCAACCTCTTCGGCGTCATCCGCAAGCTCGGCGTCGAGGCGGGCCGCAAGGTGATCGAGTGCCGCGCCCGCAACCACCGCGCGATCGAGCTCCTGGGCGGGCGGAAGATCAATCCCGTCGCCGCCGTCCCCGGCGGCTGGAGCCGCCGCGTGGCGGAGGACGAGCGCCGGCACCTCGCGCGCGCCGCGGCGGAGAACATCGAGTTCGCCCTGTTCACCCTGAAGGCGTTCGATGACATCGTCCTGTCGAACGCGGCCTACCGGGAACTGCTCCTCTCGGACGTCTACGAGCACCGAACGTACTCCATGGGGACGGTGGACGCGCGGAACCGGCTCAACCTCTACGACGGGCAGGTCCGGGTCGTCGATCCGGCCGGAAGGGAGTTCGCGAAGTATCCCCCGCGCGACTACGCCAGGCACGTGGCCGAGCGCGTCGAGCCGTGGACGTACCTGAAGTTCCCCTACCTCCGGAAGGTCGGCTGGAAGGGATTCGTGGACGGCCCCGAAAGCGGCGTCTACACCGCGACGCCGCTTTCCAGGCTCAACGCCGCGGACGGGATGGCCACGCCGCTGGCGCAGGAGTTCTTCGAGCGCTTCTACGAAACGCTGGGCGCCGGGGGGGTCGGCCCCGGCCGCGCCCCCGTCCACCGCCGCCTCGCCACGCACTGGGCCCGGCTCATCGAACTGCTCTACGCGGCCGAGAGGATGCGGGAGCTCGCGTCGGACCCGGAGATCGCCTCGGACCGCGTCCGGACCCTCCCCGAGGGGCCCGTCAACCCGGCCGGCGGGATCGGTTCTGTCGAGGCCCCGCGCGGCACCCTCACGCACCACTACGAGGCCGACGCCCGGGGGGTGCTGACGATGGTCAACCTCATCGTGGGGACGACGAACAACCACGCCGCGATCTCGATGAGCCTGGCGCGCGCGGCGAGGAAGCTGATCTCGAAAGGGGCCGTCGTGGACGACGGCCTCCTCAACAAGATCGAGATGGCGTTCCGCCTCTACGACCCCTGCATGTCGTGCGCCACGCACGCCCAGCCCGGCCGGATGGGGCTGGACGTCCGGATCCTGGACCGCGCCGGCGCCGAGATCCGGAGGATCGCGAGGGATCCGGCATGGCGTCGCCGAGGATCGGCGTCTATTTCTGCGCCTGCGGGGGCAGTGTCTCCGGGAAGGTGGACGCCGGGGCGGTGCGCGCGGCGTGCGCCGGCCTCGAGGGCGTCGCGGCGTTCGAGACCCACGAGTTCTTCTGCGCGGAGGAGGGGCTGGCGGCGCTTTCGAAGCACGCACGCGAGAACGGCATCGAGCGCGTCGTCGTCGCCGCGTGCTCCCCGCGCGAGAAGGAGGACGTGTTCCGGGCGGCGCTGGCGCGGGCGGGCCTCAACCCGTACCTCCTGCAGATGGCCAACATCCGCGAGCACGTGGCTTGGGTGACGGCCGATCCCGCGCGGGCCACGGAGAAGGCCGCGGCGTACGTGCGCGCCGCCGTCGAACGCGTGCGCCGGCATGCGCCCCTCGAGGGGAAGACGATCGACGCCTCGCTTGCCGCGCTCGTGGTCGGGTCGGGCCCGGCGGGCCTGTCGGCGGCGGCGGCCCTGGCCCGGGCGGGCCGGGAAGTGATCCTCGTCGAGAAGGGGCCGGCGATCGGCGGCCTCCCCGTGAGGTTCGAGAAGATCGCCCCGCGCCTGGAATGCGGCTCGTGCCTGCTCGACCCCCTGATCCGGCAGGTCGGCGTCCCGGGTGGACCTGCGCCCGATGTCGAGGGTCGTCGGCCTCAAGGGCTCCTACGGCCGGTTCGAGGCCGCGGTGGAGTCCTCGCCGCGGTACGTGGACCCGAAGCTCTGCATCGCCTGCGGCCTGTGCGTGGAGGCCTGCCCGGCGACGGTCCCGGGCGGGGCCGATGGCGGGCTCGGGGACCGGAAGGCGGTCTCGTTCGCGCTGGCCGGCGGGATCCCGAACGTGCCGTACGTCGACCCCTCGGGGTGCGTCCGGCTCA
>CAYNDR010000381.1:0-6255 GCA_964395295.1 uncultured Planctomycetales bacterium | reverse complement strand
CCGCCCGCACCGGCGCCTGGCCCGGCGGCCCGCCCGAGAAGGAGCAGTCGAAGAGCATGAGCGGCGCGCCGCCCATCGCGATCGCCCCCTCCGCGCCCTTCCAGCCCGCCACGTGGCAGTCCTGGATCGTCATCACCCCCACGCCGCCCGCGATCCGGCAGAAGGTGTTCGATCCCGCGGAGACGCACCGCCGCACGGAACTGCCGTGCTCCGCTTGGGTGTGGATGTCCGCCTCGCGGCTGTTCTCGAAGCGGCAGTTCCGGGCGTAGAGGTTGCCGTGGACGCACTCGATGGCGGTCCCGCAGGCGCGGAACTCGCAGGCGTCGAAGGTGTAATCGTAGTCGTTGAACTGGGTGAAGGAGACGCCGCGGCGGCAGTTCTCGAAGAGGCAGTTCTCGAAGTGGGTCTCCGCGAGGGCGAACTTGTCCTTGGGCTCGGCGAGGATCCCGGCCTCGGTGAAGTCCCGGAAGGCCAGGTGCCGGTGGCGGACCTCGGTCTCGAAGCGCTTGTCGGAATAGTGGTAGAAGCCCACGGAGGCCTTGCCGCGGCCGTCCATCTCGAAGCCCACGTAGCGGGAGTAGGCCACGCCGTCCTCGTGGAGGAGCTTCCCGCCGGCCTCGCCGTCCCAGACCAAGCGCGTGTCCCGCCCGTGCCCCACGACGAGGAGGCCGTGGAGGGGGCCTTTGATGAAGAGGGTCTTCGTGATCCGGTACGTCCCCTTGGGGAAGTAGACGGTCGTGCCGTCGCGGACGGCGTCGAGGACCCCCTGGATCGCGGCGGCGTCGTCGGCCTTGCCGTCGCCGGCGGCCCCGCGCGCCCTGACGCTGACCCAGTCGGACCGCGGCTCCCAGTCGAGCGCGGGGATGGAAGGCGGCGGGGCGGGGGCCTCGCCCGCCAGGGCGGCGGCCGCCAGCAGGACGAGCCCCGCCGCTGAAGGGAAGTGGCGTTTCATGTCGTCGATCCGATCGCGGCCCGTCCCCTCTCTTCCTACGCCCCGGGGGCCCGGATTTTTTCGGGCGGGGATTGTCTTCCGGTCCGCCCGGTTGTACCATATGTAGACATATGATCTACAAGTCAAACGCCGCGGCAACCTCCCGGAAACGGGTCCCGCATCCCGGAAACGGGGATTCGGACTACCACGTCCCGAACCTCGAGCGGGCGCTGGTGGTCATGGAGTACCTCGCCGGGAATCCCGGCTCGGGGGTGAGCCGGATCGCGGAGGCCCTCCGCCTCCCCAAGAACAGCGTCTTCCGCATCTCCATGTCGCTCCTCCGCCACGGGTACGTCCTCCGCGACGACGCCACCAAGGGATTCTTCCTCTCGCGGAAGCTCCTGGCGCTGGGCTACGCCGCGACGAACAAGCACACCGTGGTGGAGAACTCCATCGGCGTCATGCGGGAGCTCCGGGACCTGACGAAGGAGACGGTGCTTCTGGGGACGCTCCTCAGCACGGAGGGCGTGGTCCTCGAACAGGTCTTCGGCCTCCACCCCTTCAAGTTCATGGTGGACGCGGGGACGCGCTTCTCGCTGCACACGTCCGCCCCCGGGAAGGCCCTCCTGGCCTTCCTGCCCGAGGGCGAGCGCGACAAGGTCCTCAAGGGCCTCAAGCTCGTCCGGTACACCGACCGCACGATCACCACCCTGCCCGCCCTCCTCAGGGAGCTCGATGAGGTCCGGGAGCTGGGCTACGGCGTGGACCGGGCCGAGGAGATCGAGGGCTGCCACTGCGTGGGCGCGCCCGTCCTGGACGCGCACGGCTACCCGGCGGCCTCCATCTGGATGACGGGCCCGAGCAACCGCGTGCCGCTGGCGTCATTCCCCTCGGTCGGCCGTCTGGTCAAGGAGCACGCGGCGCGGATTTCGGGCCGCCTCGGGAGCGGGAAGATCATCGCCCAGACGAAGCCGTGAACGACGAGGAAGGGGGCCTGCGATGAATCTCCTGATCTGGACGGTCCTGGCCGCCGCCCAGGACCCCGAGAACCTCGCGCCCAAGGCCCGCGTCAGCGCCTCCTCGGAGTTCGGCCCGCAGTACCAGGCCCGGTTCGCGGCCGACGGGAAGATCGCGGAGGAGAACTCCGGCGGCGACGCGGGGAACGCCTGGGCCGTCAAGGGCGACACCCATCGCGACGGGGCGGACCTCGTCTTCGAGTGGGACGCCCCCGTCCGCGTCGCGCAGGTCGTCTACTACGGCCGCACGGCGTTCGGGGCCAACGAGTGCTGGAAGGAGGTCCAGGTCTTCCTGGACGGCGCCGCCCAGCCGGCCGCGAAGGCGCGGCTCGAGATGACGGCCGAGCCCCAGCCGGTCAACCTCCCCGCGCCGTCGACGGCCAGGAAGCTCGCGCTCCGGTTCGCCGGCTCCCACGGCGGGGCGAATCCCGGGGCCTCGGAGATCAGGATATTTTCCGTCCTCCCGCCTCCCCCGCCGCCCGCGGCCCCCTCGGCGCTCCGGCGCAGGTTTTTGGAGGGCGGGCTCGGGTTCCGCTCCTTCGTGGTCGTCCAGCGCCGCGAGCTCAATCCCTCGCACGTCTACACCTACCACGTGGAGGACTTCAAGCCCGGCGGCGGCCTCTTCCTCTTCACGCCGGCGGAGGGCGGCGGCCTGAAGGAACTGGTGGCCTCCCCGCAGGGACAGATCCTCGACGTGGACGTCTCCTACGACGGGCGGGAGATCCTCTTCAGCTGGAAGAAGGACGCGGCGACGCCCTACCAGGTCTACCTCATCGGGGCCGACGGCACGGGCCTCTCCCAGCTCACCCGCGAGGCCTGGCACAGCTTCAACGCCTGCTGGCTTCCCGACGGCGGCATCGGATTCCTCTCCACCCGGAAACAGCAGTTCGCCTACTGCTGGACGTCGCCCGTGGGCACGCTCTTCCGGATGGACCGCCACGGCGGCGGCGTCCGCCGCCTCTCCGCCAACTACCTCAACGACTTCACGCCGGCCGTCCTGAACGACGGCCGCGTCATCTACAGCCGCTGGGAGTACGTGGACCGCCCCGCCATCCCCATCCAGAGCCTCTGGGCGATCAACCCCGACGGCACGCACCTCACGGGCTTCTACGGCAACCGCGTCCTCAGCCCGGCGACCTTCATGGAGCCGCGCCCCATCCCCGGCTCCACGCTGGTCCTCTGCCTCCTCACCGCGCACAACGGCCCCTGCAGAGGCGGCGGCGGCGTCATCGACGTCGGCTACGGCATCAATGCCCAGGAGGCGATCCGCAATCTCACCCCCGAGGTGCACATCGGCCGCGTGGACAAGGGCGACGGCAACCACGTCCGCGGCCCCTACGAGAATCCGTTCCCGCTCGACGGCCTGTGCTTCGCGGTCTCGAAGAAGGGCGCGATCGTGGTCCGCGACTACGAGGGCCGCGATTCCTGCGAGCTCCTCAAGCCGCGCGGCGGGATGGGCTTCTACAATCCCCAGCCGATCCGGCCCCGCCCGCGCCCGCCGGTCATCCCGTCCTCGCTCGGCGACGCCCCGGAGGAGGAGTGGGCCACCGTCTTCCTCCAGGACGTCTACAACGGCCTCGAGCCCCACGTGAAGCGCGGCGAGGTGAAGCAGATCGCCGTGGTCCAGGAGATCGAGAAGGCCCAGCTCGCCAGCCTGGACCAGCGCGCCTTCGGCTTCCAGTTCCCCGTGGTCTCCTGCGGCGCGACCTACGCGCCCAAGAAGGTGTGGGGAACCGTCCCGGTGGCGGAGGACGGCTCGGCCGCGTTCAAGGCGCCCCCCGGCGTCCCGCTCTACTTCATGGCGCTCGACGCCCAGGGGCGGGCCGTCCAGCGGATGCGCAGTTTCACCCACTTCATGCCGGGCGAGGTCCAGGGCTGCGCCGGCTGCCACGAGAGCCGCCAGGGCAGCCCCCGGCCGGTGAACATCACCTCCGCCCTCTACCGCTCCGACGCCGTCCCCAGGCCGCCCGCGCCCCCGGAGTGGGGCCTCGGGGGATTCAACTACGCGCGGATCGTCCAGCCGGTGCTCGACAAGCACTGCGTGTCGTGCCACAACGGCGCCGATCCGCAGGGCGGCGCGGACCTGAGCGGCGACCTGACGGACTTCTTCAACGTCTCCTACGAGACCCTGGCGCGCGAGAACCGCCGCGCCGCCAAGCGCTACACCAGCTGGATCTGCACCGAGAACGGGAACGAGGCGAACATCCTCCAGGTGACCCCGAAGGCCTGGGGCTCCCCCGCGAGCGAGCTCGCGGACCTCGTCCTCTCCGGCCACCCCGAAAAGGACGGGAAGCCCCGCGTGAAGCTCGAGCCCGCCGAGCAGAGGCGGGTCTTCGCGTGGATCGACCTCAACGTCCCCTATTACGGCACGAGCCTCTTCACGCACGGCGACCGGCGGGGCTGCCGGTCCCTGGCCCCGGCCGACCTCGAGCCGGCGCTCAAGGCGGTGATCCAGCGGCGCTGTGCGTCCTGCCACGACCAGGGGAAGAAGATCCCCCGGAAGGCGTGGGTGCGCGTGACGAACCCGGAGCTCAACGGTTTCCTCTCGGCCCCGCTCGCCCGCGCCGCCGGTGGCTCGGGGCGGTGCAAGGAGGCGGTCTTCGAGTCGAAGGACGACCCGGACTACCGGGCGATCCTGAAGCTGTTCGAGCCGGTCCACGAGCTGATCAAGCGGAGGCCGCGGGAGGACATGCCGGGCGGCGAGCCCGCGGGGGACTGCGGGAAATGACGCCCAAGCCGCGCCGCGTCCTGCTGGGCTCCCTGGGCCTCCTGGCCCTGCTGGGATCCGCGGCCGCCCAGTCCCGGCCCGTCTCGGCCCGCAAGGGCCCCCTCCGCGGGGGCGAGGCGGCGCAGAAGCTCTCCCTGGACGTCTCCGGCGCGGAGGCGATCGTGCTCGCGGCCACGGGCCACTCGTGGGGCCAGGCGGTCTGGGGCGAGCCGGTCCTGGCCGGCCTCGACGGCTCCACGACGCGGCTGGCGGACCTGGAACCCGAATCCTTCCGGGTGGGGTGGGGCCAGTTCTCGATCAACAAGGGCCCGGACGGGAAGCCGCTCAAGGTGGCGGACCGGGAGTTCGCCCACGGGCTCTTCGCCCACGCGGACAGCTTCGTGGTCTACGCGCTCCAGGGGAAGTACGCGCGCTTCGAGTCCTGGGTGGGCGTCAACGCCACGGCGGGGGACAAGGGCCGCGTGGCGTTCGAGGTGCGGGACCGCGAGGGATTCGAGTGGATGCGCGAGCTCGAACAGCTCCGGCGCGGCTTCACGCGCGAGGGCCTCGCGAGCCTGGGCCGGGCGGCGGGCCCCGCCGCCCTGCGCCGCCGTCTCGACGCGTTCGAGAAGGACTTCGAGTCGATCCGCGGCGCCCTGGAGAAGGACCCCGAGCCGGTCCGCGGCCGCCTGCGGGAGTTCCGCGAGCTGGTCCGCGAGATCCGGTTCCTCCGCCTCGACGCGCCGCTCCTCTTCGTCCGGCGCCACGCCTACTTCGCCCCGCACATCTACGACGACCACCTCATGTGGCACCCGGGGGGCGGCCTCTACGTCCTGGAGAACCCCGCGGCGCCGCCGGACCGGCAGGTCGTCCGGCCCGTCATCGACCCGTCCACGAAGGAGACGCTCGGGGCCGGCGTCTACCGCGATCCCGACCTCTCCTTCGACGCCCGGAGGATCCTCTTCGCCTTCAAGGGGCGGGCGGAGGGGGATACCTCCATTTACGAGGTCGGCCTCGACGGCGCGGGCCTCCGGCGGCTGACCGATCCCGCGAAGGACGTCCCGTGCACGGAGCCCCCGGCGGGCCTCTTCGGCTCCGGCCACCACGACTACACGCCCTGCCACCTCCCCGGCGGCCGCGTGGCCTTCGTGAGCACCCGCACCGCGGGCCTCGTGATGTGCTTCAACAACCACATCGCCACGCTCCACACGATGAACGCCGACGGGAGCGACCTCAAGCCCATCTCCGTCAACAACGTCACGGAGTTCGATCCCGCCGTGCTCCCGGACGGCCGGATCCTCTACGGGCGCTGGGAGTACGTGGACAAGACCGCGCTCTACATCCAGAGCCTCTGGACCGTGAACCCCGACGGCACCCAGGAGACGGCCCTCTACAAGAACAACCGCACCCGGCCCACGGCCGTCCTGGACGCGCGCCCCGTGCCCGGCACGGGCCTCATCGTGGCGTCGCTGACGCCGCACAACGGGCAGTCGGTCGGCGCGATCGCGATGCTCGACCCGAGGAAGGGCAAGAACGCCCTCGACGCGCTGACTATCTTCAAGGCCGCGGCGCCCACCGAGATGGACCAGGGCCTATCGCGC
>CAYNDR010000380.1:0-6258 GCA_964395295.1 uncultured Planctomycetales bacterium | reverse complement strand
CCGAGGGAGTCCACGAGCGCTACCTCATCCAGCAGAATGTCCTGGTGCGCACCTCCCGGGGCCGCAAGGCCACGGAGAAGGCCTTCAGGCACCTGGGGGCGGATCCTGCCGAACCCGGGCAGAAGCGGCTCTTCTGAGGGGGAGTCCGCGCCATCCCCCATTCCCCGGAATGCGGGGTATCATCTTCCAGGCGGGCCTTGAGGGGATGGCCGGCGGGGGACGGAGGCCCATGTATCAGCGCAACGACCTCCTGGTCGGTCAGATCGCCCTGCAGTGGGGGCTCATCAAGCCCGACCAGCTCCAGCAATGTCTCACCCTGCAGGCCGGACAGCCGCGGCGCCGGCCGATCGGCGCGCTGATGGTCGACGGCGGATTCCTCCGCGAGGAGCAGTTGGTGCGGCTCATCGAGGAGCAGAGGCGCCGCATGAAGGCCTACGCGGCCTTCGCCGAGGTCCGGAAGGAAGATCTCCTTTTCGGCAAGCTCCTGGTGAAAGAGGGGCGGACGTCCCTGGAGCGCGTGAACGAGGCCCTCGGCGCCCAGCAGGACCTTACCGAAAGGGGGAGGAAGAAGCGGCTCGGGGAACTCCTGGTGGACGCGGGCCATATCCAGCCGGAGGCGGTGGTCCAGACGCTGAGGCTCCAGGGCAAGACGATCATGGCCTGCCGGCTGTGCCATTCCCAGTACAACGTGGTGATCACCGTGGCCGAGGGGATGACCTGCCGCCGGTGCGGCCGTCCGCTGGAGAACGTCGCCGGTTCGGTCTCGGCGGACGAGACTTCCTTCCTCCTCCCCTCGGTGACGCCGCTCCCGCCGCGGCCCCCCACCGTCCGGGCGCAGGTCCCCCCCGTTTCCCCGGAGGCCCCGGTCCCCGCCCCGGCCGCGCCGGTCACGGCGCGCACGAGGGCCCGCCGGAAGCGGCGGGCCGCGTGGCTCGTCGTCCTGATCGTGGGACTCCTGGTGCTGGCGTTCCTGCTGCTGACCCGGTCCGCCGCGTGGTGAACGGCGTTTTCAACGGGCCAGGCCGATGAGCGAGACGAGCGAGCGGATGTCGTCGTCCGGCCACTCGAGGCCGATTCCCACCATGGCCTCCGGATCCTTGCCGATGCGGCTTACGCCCCCGTAGATGCGGATCGTGCTCAGGAGGACGTCCAGCCAGCCTTCTTTTCGCGTCCAGATCGGCACCTTGGCGTAGGCCCGGAGCAGGGGGCCGTCGATTTGCTCGTCGATGTCCTCGTCGTCGAGGTCGTTGTAGGCGTCGCGGATCTCGAACGTGAACTGCACCGGCCAGGTGACGAGGGCCCAGTCCTCCCAGAGGAAGTCCACGCCTCCCCCCGGCTTTCCCTCGATGAGGCCGGCCCGCACCGCGATGCGCCGGTCCAGGAACCAGGGGATCCGGTAGGCGAGCTGGACCTCCGGCTTGATGACCGTTTCCGTCTCGTCGTCCTCGACGAGGGACTTGAAGAGGATCTCCCCCTCCTTGTCGGGGCTCAGGAAGGCGGCGCCGACGAAGAAGTACTTGTCCTCGATCATGTCGCCCTTGAAATCCCTGGAATTGCTCAGCCGGATCTTGATGCCGATCTTCGAGATCTGGACCTGGGTGTCGTCGTAGAACTTCGAGTCGCCCACGATCTCGACGACCGCCCGCGCGGCCTTGCCCACCACCTTGTCGAGGTCCTCGATGGTCTCCCGGGCGCGGTTGTAGAGATCAGGGTCCTGGATGAGCTTGTGGATGGTCCCGGGGCCCTTCTCGATCCGGTCGGTGATGTTCTCGATGGACTTCGCGGACTTCTCGACGCTCTCCATCGTGTTCTTGAGGCTCTCCCCCATCTTCGGGTCGTTGAGGAGCTTCCCCAGGGCGCCCTCGCCCTTGTTGATCTTGTCCGTGGCGGATTTCAGGTTGTCGGCCGTCTCCTGCACCGAATCCAGCGCCTTGTGCAGTTTGTCGGTCATCTGCCTGTCGTTGAGGAGCGCCGGGAGGGGCCCCTCGCCCTTGTCGAGCTTCTCGGCCGCCTTCTGGATGGTCTCGCCGACCTCCTTGAGCTTGCCCAGGGCCCCCCGCGCTTCCGCGATGGTCCCCCGGGCGTCCCCGATGGCCTGCCTGGCTTCCTGGACGGTGGAGGTCAGCTCGTCGTGGAGCTTCGGATTGGTGACCAGCTGGCCGAGGGTTCCCTTGCCCTCGTTGATTCCCTTGATCAGGCCCTTGACTTCCTGGATCGTCTCGGTCAGGGGCTGCTCGACCTTCCGGGCGATCTCGGGGATCTCCCCCAGGCCCGGGCGGAGCTGACCCACGAGGGGCTGGCTCAGGTCCAGCGCCGGCGGTTCCGATCCGCGATAGATCGCCACCATGGTCCCGCCCAGGACCGAGGAGGATTCCACTTGAATCTTCCCGTCCTTGAAGATGTCGACCTTGCCGTCCACAACCGCGGTCACCAGGACTCCGCCCTTGGGGTCCAGCTTGATCTCCTTCACCTTCCCGTAGAGCATCCCGTCCACGCGCACGTCGTCGCCCTTGCGGAGGCCGGTCACGGAGGGGAAATTGATCTCGATCGGGACGGGACTCCGGCAACTGAATTCGCCGACGATCAGGGTTGCCCAGAGCACGATCACCAAGCCGATGAAGAAGAAGAAGCCAAGCCATCCGGTCGTGCCGCGGTTCATGGCCGATCCTTTGTCAGGGGTCCTTCGGACTCGCCGTAGATGAACTGCTTGATGACCGGGTCGTCGCTGGCCCGGAACTCGGCGGGCGTGCCGATCTTCACGATCCGGCCCTCCAGGAGCATTGCGATGCGGTTCGAGACGCGGAAGACGCTCGACATGTCGTGGGTCACCAGGAGCGAGGTCACGCCCAGCTTCTTCTGCATGTCGAGGATCAGGACGTTGATCTGGGTGCCCACCACCGGATCGAGGCCGGCCGTGGGCTCGTCGTAGAGGATGATCTCGGGATTGCGTATTATCGCGCGGGCGAGCCCCACGCGCTTCTTCATCCCGCCGGAGATCTCCGAAGGCATCTTGCAGTCGGCGTCGCTCAGGTTCACCAGCCTCAGCTTGTCCTGGACCCGCCGGCGGATCTCCTCCTCGGAAAGCCTTTCGTGCTCGCGGAGGGGGAGGGCCACGTTCTCGAAGACGCTCATCGAGTTGAGCAGGGCGGACCCCTGGAAGCAGAAGCCGATCCTCTTCCGCGCCGTTTCCAGCGTCCCGTGGTTGCCCCCGGTCACGTCGACGCCGCAGACCTTGACACAGCCGCGGTCGGGCTTCATGAGTCCGACGATATGCTTGAGGGTGACGCTCTTGCCGGCGCCGGAGCCGCCGATGATGGACATCGTCTCGCCCTTCTGGATCGAGAGCGACACCCCCTCCAGGACCACCCGTCCGCCCAGGCTCTTGGTGAGGCCGCAGAGCTCGATCGCCGGGGGCGTCACGAGCGGGCCGTAGCTCACCGGCGCCGGATGCTCCACCTGGGACGTGTCGTCGACGGTCACCACTGTAGTTTATAAAGAAACCACGTGAGAAAATAGTTGAAAACGAGGATATAGAGGAAGCCGATGACCACGGAACGAAGCGTGGCCCGGCCCACGCCCGCCGCCCCGTGCTCCGCCCTCAGCCCCTGGCTGCAGGCGACCGTGGCGATCGTGGCTCCGAAGGCCAGCGCCTTCAGCAGGCCGCCGTAGATGTCCTTGACGTCCAGCGCGTCCCGGGCGTTCTTGAGGAAGATCCCGGGGTCCACGTTGAACGTGGCCTTGGCCACCATCATCCCGCCCGCGATGCCGATCGCGTCCGCGTAGACCGTCAGGACCACCGCCGCGGCGGAGAGGGCCAGGAGGCGGGGCATCACGAGGAAATAGACGGGGTCGATCGAGTTCACTTCCAGCGCGTCGATCTCCTCCGAGACCTTCATGGTGCCGATCTCGGCCGCGTAGGTCGAGCCCACCAGGCCCGACAGCGCGATGGCGGTGAAGACCGGCCCCATTTCGCGGCACATGGCCGCGGAGACGAGATAGCCCAGCGCGGCCTCCTGGCCGAAGCGCTGGAGCTGGATGCCGGACTGGAGGGAGAGGATCATGCCCGCGAAGACGGCGATGATGAAGACCACGGGCAGACTGCCGAAACTGCAGATGAAGAGCTGCTGCAGGGTCTCGCGCCTCTTCCGGGGCAGGAGCCGGGCGCCGGCGGTGGCCCGGAGGAACAGGTCGAGCGTGTACCCCACCCCGTCGCAGGAGTCCGCGAACCACTTCTGCGCCTTGTCGATCGCGCCCAACATCAGCGATACAGCCCTTTCCGGCGGATATACCGCTCCACTCCGTCCGGGACCAGGTATCGGATCGTCAAGCCCTTCCGGACGCGCTCCCGGATCCCGGTCCCCGAGATCTCCAGGAGCGGCATTTCCACTGTATGTGTTTTCGGCAATCCGGGCCGGGGCCTGTGGCCCGGCCGCGAGGCCACGGCCAGGGCGGCGAGTTCCCGGACCTCCCCGGCCCTTCGCCAGCGCGGGAACAGGTTCAAGGCGTCGGCCCCCACGATGAGGCAGAGGTCGGCCTTGGTGCGCCGCTTGATCTCCCGCAGGGTATCGACCGTGTAGGAAACGCCGCCCCTGCGGATTTCCAGGTCGCTGGCCTGGAACCGCGGATTCCCCCGGAGGGCGATCTTGAGCATGGCCCAACGGTGGCGCGCGGGCGCCAGTTCGCGGGGCCGCTTGAGGGGGGAGATGGCCGTCGGGATGAACAGGACCCGGTCGAGCCGGAGCGCCTCCGCGGCCCGCGCGGCGATCACGAGGTGCGCGTTGTGGACGGGATTGAAGCTCCCGCCCAGGATCCCCAGCCTCATGGGCCCATTCTTACATGCCTTGCCGGGGCTTGCCAATGCAAATGGGGCCTCCCTGGAATACGTCCTTTCAAGCCACCGCGATCTGGCGTGTGATCTGCAGGAGATTTCCTTCCACATGGTTGTGGCGGCATGCCGCGGCAAGTCGACGTGAAAAGTGACAGCCCGGGGGCGGGGCCGCTATACTTAGGCCGGATTTTCGGCGAGGTGATTATGGGCCTGGGACGCTACTTCCTGCACAACCTCCTGGACTCGGGGAAGTTCTCGAAGATCGACGCCGAGATGGACGACCGGAAGTCGTACGAGGACTTCAAGGGTCCCAAGGCGAAGGACCCGGCGGCACAGCTGGAGTTCGAGGTGGGCTATGTCTCGCTGGTTTGCCGCACGCTCGTGGATCTCCTGATCGCCAAGAAGGTCTGCACCAAGGCGGAGCTCGAGGACCTGATGGACCGGATCGACCAGATGGACGGGGCGCGGTCCGGCAACTTCGATCCGAGGAATTTCGGGATCGGATAGGGGCGAGTCCGCTTCGATTCCCCAGGTCGCGCCGTTCGCGGGCAACCGGGGAACCCAACGTATCGAACCATGGATAGGCTCCGGCTCCCGCTTCTTTCCCTGCTCCTGGCTTTCCAGGGGGGAGAGGATTACTTCCCCCTGAAGGAGGGGCTTGCCTGGTCCTTCAAGGCGACGATCCTCCAGGGGGGCAGGAAGACCGAGGTGGATGCCCTCACCCGCGTGACGGGGAGGAAGGAGGTCGGGGGGACGAATTGCTTCGTGGTCGAAGTCACGGTGGGAGGCATCGTGTACCGGGAGCATATCGCCGTCGACAAGGAAGGGGTCAAGGTCTTCGGGGGCGGACAGGGGGCCGAGGACTTCACTTACGGGACCCCGATCATGAGGCTCAGGGTTCCGCTCCGGAAGGACGACTCCTGGGAAAGCAGGGCCCGACGCGGCGATGTCGAAGCGGTCTGCAGGTCGAAGGTGGCGGCCGAGGAGGTGGTGGAGGTGCCGGCGGGGAAATTCCGCGCTTTCAAGGTGGTCATCGAGATGGAATCACCGGCGGGAAGGACCGAATCCCATTCCTGGTTCGCGCGGGACGTGGGGATGGTCAAGCAATGGGTCCGCCAGGGCAGTGCCGTGGCGCAGACGGAGTTGACGATCGATCTCAAGGGCTTCAAGGGGGCTTGACGGCCCCCGGCCGTCCCGACTAGAATGCGGCTTCACGGCCGGACCTGGGGGGGCTGTAGCTCAGCTGGGAGAGCGCCTGAATGGCATTCAGGAGGTCGAGGGTTCGATTCCCTTCAGCTCCACCAGGTCCGGCCGCGCGCCGCGTCCGCCCGCGGGGATCACCGCACGCCTAGATCGACAGCCTTCGGGGCAGTTTCGGGTACTTCGTCCGGAGGCGCTCCACGAGGGTCTCGTAATCGATGTCCTTCGAC
>CAYNDR010000379.1:0-6323 GCA_964395295.1 uncultured Planctomycetales bacterium | reverse complement strand
CGTCCGTGACGAGCAGGGCCCTGCGGCGGCCGAGCCGCTTGACCTCGTCGGCGAGGCGGCTGGCCAGCCCGGCACCGTACACGACCTTGGTGGGCACGTGGAAGCTCGCGTATTCCGGGAGCATGGGGTCCTCCTGTGGGTGCCCCCGCCGCCTGACGCGACCGGGGCCGGACCGGCACTCCTATTCGATCCGGCGACCGTCCACCCGGGGGCGCCCCGCCGGGGGTAGGCGGTTGCCCGGCGCGATACGTGGGCACGCCGCCCCGCGGCGGAAGGAGTCGCCATGGCCGACACAGACGCCACCCGGCCCGGCAAGGGGTACTGGGGCCGGATCCTCCACGTGGACCTCGACAAGGGCAGGTGCGAGCACGAGGACCTGGACGAGGCCGTCTACCGCCGGTTCCTGGGCGGGGTGGGGCTCGCGGCGATGGCCGCCGTGGGCCAGAGCACCCTGGTCCTGACCACGAGCCTGACCTCGGTGCGCCAGTGGAGGCGCGAGATCGCCGACAAGACCACCCTTTCCGCCGACCAGGTGGCCGAATACACGGGAGAGAAAAAGGACGTCGGTCCCGTGACCCTCACGACCTACCAGGTCATGACCTGGCGGCCCGGCCGCGAAGAGGACTTCCCCCACCTCCAGGTATTCCAGGCGCGCCGGTGGGGGCTCATCATCTACGATGAGGTGCACCTCCTGCCCGCGCCCGTCTTCCGCGTGACGGCGGAGATCCAGGCGAGCCGGCGGCTGGGGCTCACCGCCACGCTCGTCCGCGAGGACGGCCGCGAGGAAGACGTCTTCGCCCTCATCGGGCCCAAACGGTACGACGTCCCGTGGCGAGACCTGGAGAGACAGGGATGGATCGCCGAGGCGGGCTGCACCGAGATCCGACTCCCGCTCCCCGCGGACGTCCGGATGGAGTACGCCCTGGCGGAGAGACGCGGGCGGTTCCGGATCGCTGCCGAGAATCCCGCCAAGGTCGATGCGGCCCGCGATCTGCTCGCCCGGCACGCCGACGGCTGCGTCCTCGTCATCGGCGAGTACCTGGACCAGCTCCAGGGCCTGAGCCGCGATCTGGGGATCCCCTTGATCACCGGGAAGACGCCCCAGATCGAGCGAGACCGCCTCTACGGGGATTTCCGTCAGGGAGTCGTGAAGCGTCTCATCCTTTCCAAGGTGGGCAACTTCGCCCTCGACCTTCCGGACGCGGACGTGCTCCTGCAGGTTTCCGGCATGTTCGGCTCGCGCCAGGAGGAGGCCCAGCGCCTGGGACGCATCCTTCGTCCCAAGGGCGACGGCCGCTCCGCGCGGTTCTACACGCTGGTGTCCCGCGACACCTGCGAGGAGGACTTCGCCCATCACCGCCAGCTCTTCCTGACGGAGCAGGGATATTCCTACCGGCTCGAACTCGTCGAAAGCGACGGGGGGCCGTAGGATTGGGAAAGGGAGACGGTGATCAGATGGCGGACCTGGAACTCCTGGCCCAGGCGACCTGCCGAGATGTCCTCGGGGCGCGCGATCTCACGGCCATCTGCCGCCATCGGGGATTCAACGCGCCCGCGGGAGGCAAGGAAGCCCTGGCCTCGTTCGTCGCGCCGCGGCTGCTGTCGCCCGACGGCGCGGCCCGGGCCATGGCGTCGCTGGAAGAGCCTTGGCTCGTCGTCCTGCACAGGATCGCCATGGAGGACGGGCCCATCGGCCTGGACGACCTGCGCGCGGCCGTCCAGACTGAAGTCCGGTCGTACGAGGCCGACTATCCGGCCTTCTTCCGGAAGGTCGCCGATGGACTGCTGAGCCGCGGAGTCGTGATCGTCGAGGACCGGCCGCCCATGGGATCGCGCGGCGGCAGCCGCTTCGCCCGTTTCTCGTTCCACCTCCCGGAGGCGCACCGCCCGCTGCTCCCGCCCTTTCCGGCGCCGACGCAGCCGCTGTCCGCGGCCGTCGAGCCCGGGAGGTCCCTCCGGTTCTGCCGGGAGGCTATTCGCGAGGCGGCTCGGCGGGCGAGTTCCAGGCCAGCGTCCGTATCGGAAGGCCTCCTGGACCGGATCGCCTCGATCATCTCCTTTGATGAAGGAAGGCTCCTCATCGGCGGCTCCGGGGCGCGCGACGCGGCGGCTTTCCTCCGCAAGGTGCGCGCGCTCTGGGCGGCGGGCGGGGCCAAGAGCTGCCGGCTGGCCTTCCGGGCCGCCGGGCACGTCCTCTCGCACGTGGCGACGGGGCGCGGCGTGACCGTCAACGACCTGAGGGGGGCGCTCTCGCGGATGGGCCTGAAGGCGTCCGACGACGATCTGGCCCGCTTCTGCGAGGAAGGACATCAGGCCGGATTCCTGGCCGGGGAGCGCGGGTGCTATCGCGCCTTGCCGGACCCTGGGGAAGGCGGGAACGAGGAGGAACTCTCCTTTGGCGAGGTGAAGGGGGGCATCGAGGTGGACCTCGATCGGACGGGGCTGGGCCCCCTCCTGGAACTGGCCTCCGTCAGCCGCGTGGAGCCCGTTGGGGGCGCGCTGCGCCTCATCCCCAACGTCGTTCTCCTGGGGCGGGCCGGCGATGGCTTGGGGGCGCTGCCGGCGCTCCGGCGCGTCCGGGGCTCTTCTGCCGCGTTCGAGCAGGCCGCGGATCATGTGGAGCGCAGGCACGGCAGGCTCATTCTCCACGAGGGGCTCCTCGTCCTGCGCATCGAAGACCCTGCCCTTCGGACCTCGCTTTCGCGCCGGCTTGGCGAGGGGATACGCTCCCTGGGCGGACCGTACCTGGCCGCGCCGCGGGGCCTTGCGGAGCAGGCGGAGAAACTGGTGCGCAAGGAGGGCTTCTCCCTCAGGAGGATGTCGTGAGCCGGGAGCCGGGGGTGGGGACTCTCGCCGAGGAGGAGCTGGGGCGGCTGGACATCCTGCGGGCCGGCGCCGTCGATCTGCGCCGGGACGTCTACCGGTTCGTCCGGTACGTCCGGGAGGAGGGGCTGGTCCGGACCCGGAACGGGAACAACATCCCCAAGAGCGCCGGCCGCGCGCTGGCCAAGATCCTCTCTTGGGCCGGGGAAGCCGAGGCCGTGGAGCGGGAAGGCTGGGCCCTGTGGTCCGACCATGTCTCCCAGGTGGCCCGCGAGCTGGGGCTGATCTCCTTCGACACGGAAGGGGAATACGCGGGCTACTCCAGCACGGAGCCCAGCTTCCCGGAGAACGAGGTCCAAGTCGAGGAGAAGGAGTGGCGGAGCTACCTGAAGAAGACGGCTCTTGAGAAGGAGCGTGCGATCCTGGAGGTACATCTGAGGACGACGCCGAACGAGTTCTTCAACGAAGCCACGTTGGTGAAGGGCGAGGCGTTCGACTCCTTCGGCTGCGCCACCGGCCCGGCGGGCAAGATGAAGCTCCCCGCGATCCGGCGGGGCCTTCTGGAGTTCCTTCTGGATCTCGAACCGCACGTCTGGTACGAGACGCGCGGCGTGGTGGATCTGCTGAAGGAGCGAAGGCCGACGCTCATCCTCGATCCGTCGTCCCGAAGTCCCGACGAGGAGTCCGGGAGGCGGCTCCGCGACTGGGAGTGGTCCGGGACGAAGGCCGGTGCCCGGAGGCCCGAGGCGACGCTGGAGGACATCTACAAGAACTTTCGCGAGCGCAAGCCGGGTGACGAGGGGTGGCGGCGCCCCCAACAGCAAATCACGTCGAAGACGCCGGATGCCTTCCACCGGGTGGAGGGGCGCTACCTGGAGTTCTTCCTGCGCGAGATCCCGCACCTGTGCGGGTTCGTGGAGCTGGCCTACCGCAAGCCGTCCGACCGCCGCGGGCTGGATGTCGTGCCGCCCTTCGAGCGGCTGCGCGCGTTCCGGCTGACGCCGCGCTTCTTCCAGGTCCTCCGCGGGGATGCGGCCTTCGACAAGGTCAAGGTGGCGGTGCTGCCCAACTGCGAGATCCTGGTGGAGGCGCCCTCCTACCCGGAGTCCACGCTTGAGGGGCTGGAGCCGTTCGCGGCGACGCTCCGCGAGGAGGGCCCCGTCCACATCCTCCGGCTGGAGAAGAAGAAGGTGGTCGAGGCGGCCGCGCGGGACCGCGGGGGGCGTCCCGTCGCGGAGGTACTGGGTGAACTGGCCGCGTCCCCGCTTCCGCAGAACGTGGCGGTCGAGCTGGCTTCCTGGGCGGGGCATGGCGGGAAAGCGGTCTGCTACGAGGGTTTCGCGCTCCTGGAGATCCGGGGGAGCGCGCAGGAGCGCCAGCAGGTCCTGGGCTCCCTGGGCGATCTGGTCCAGGACGATCGGCTGGAGGGCTTCGCGATCGTTCGCGATCCGGCCCGCGCGTTTGAGCGGTTGGAGGAGGGGCTGCACGTGCCGGTCCGGATTGGCCATCGGGAGAACGCCTTCGCCGCGTGTCCGGGGGGATTGGGGGCCGCGGTCCCGGCGGGGAGGCCTGCGGGCCGGACCGCGCCGTCGGCGGAGAAGGCCCGGCTCGAATCCGAGGACCTCGTGGGGTACCGGACCGCCTGCGCGCCTCTCCTGGCGGCGCTGGAGGATGCGCTGCGGGGCGAGGCGAGGACCTGTTTCAAGGTCGGCGACGACCTGCTGGTCCTGTCCGCCGCCGCGATGCCGCGGCTCCGCGCCGCGATCCGCCGCCTCTCGGAGCGCTTTGACATTTCGGTCGCCGTCGCTGGCGCTCGAACGGAGACCGATGAGGGCCGATAGCTCGGCCGGAACTTCCCCCGGCTAGAGGCGGCGTCTCCAGAGCCGGTAGGCCTCGATCCACCCGCTTCCCTTGGGCGGCTTGCCGGCCCACTCGATCGCCTGGAGGGGGACGCGATGCTCCCTCCCATTTCGCTCGCAGAGGGCCATGAGGTCGTTTCCCTCTCCCTCCACGAATCCGGAAATCCACACCTCCTCACCGGCTATCCGCGCGGCGAAGGGACAGGAGACTTTCTGCTGGATCATCCCGGTGAAGCCCATGACCGCCTCCTCCTCGTCATGGGCGTCGGCGATCGCCTCGGCGATCATCTTCCTCAGGCGGGAATCCGGTGGTTTACTTCCTGCCATCCCCGCGTTTCCTCTTTGAAGGGGTGCGCCGCGCGCGAGCGAGGATTTCCCGCGCGCCCTCCTTCTCCCAGGTCCACGACGCGGCGATCGCTCCGCCGCGGCGCTCGAACTCCTCGGGAGTGGTCGATGCGGCCAGCGACTTGAGGAACGCGGACAGGAGCCGCTTCCAATCCACGTCGATGTAGACCTGTGCGTCCCACTCGTCCGCGTAGACGATCTCCCCCTCATTGGAGCGATGGATCAGCTCCAGGAGCAGTTCCAGTCCTGCGGCGGCCTCCTCGTGACCGCCCGCCGCGGAGAGGGCGATGCCGGCCGCGCACAACGCCTCCACCTTCCGGCTCCACTCCAGCGTCGCCGGCGGATCCAGGGGCCACCCGCGGGCGTCTTTGCAAAGGCTCATGTCCAGGTAGCGATCCCGGAGGGAATCCTCGTGGAAAGCCCGGACGTCGGCGAGGAAGCGCCTCCCGTGCTGGGGGTGCGCGCCACGGGGCCGTGCGACAGCCATGCCCTGCTCCGGTCAATCGGATGCGCGACAGGGAGTCGCATCGGGACATGCGACCTCCCGTCTCTTCCGATTGAAGGGGATTATAGGGACCCCGCCCCGGGCCGTCGAGGCATCGTTTGAGGCGGGGGCCCGACAGGGAGGGGGTTCAAGCGGTAAACTCCGCGAGCCCCAGGGATCGCCGGAGGGACTTGAACTCACGGCCTCCTGCGCCCCAAGCAAGCGGTTTTGGCTGTCTCCCTTTGCCTCAATGGAGGCCTTGCAGGGCCTTTGAATGGCCCCGGGGACATGCCTTTCGCCAGGGGCTTTCATGGAGCCGGGAATGGGATTTGAACCCACAACCCCCGCTTTACGAAGGGCCCCATCGGGTTGTGCACGCCAGTCGACGCGGTTTTCCAAATCGCCTCTGGAGCGGCTTATAACCGCTCCAGAGGCCGATTCTGGAAATCGCGGGAAGCGACGCCAGTCGACGCCAGGTGACGCCTTTTTCCGGCGGTTACTGCACGCCTGACTGCACGCCTCAAAACGCAATTCACACCGGCCGGTTGCCCCGCATGCGGGGCGACCGAGCGGAGTGACCTGCTCTTTGAAAAGCGGATGGACGACGGACCTGTGTCCATGGGGGACGGGAGGGTCCTCCGGGCGCGGGAGATCGGACTCCCGCGCCCCCCTGCCTTTATCCCTTTTTTCCCTTTCCTCCCCATCCCCCGTAGCTCCAAGATCCTTTCCGGTCGGCCAGTCACCCACCCCGGCCGGAGGGATCAAGGAGCGAAGGACATAGATCCGCCGTCGGCAGCCCCAGGGATTCGCCC
>CAYNDR010000378.1:0-6327 GCA_964395295.1 uncultured Planctomycetales bacterium | reverse complement strand
CGCGCCCGGCGCCTCCCCCCCCGGCTCCGCCCCGCGGCGGCCGGCCGTGGGTCCTCTGGGCGGGCGCCGGCGCCGCCGTCCTCGCGGGCGCGATCGTCGGGATCGTCCTCCTGACGAGACCGCCCAGGAAAACGGAAGCCCCCGCGGCCGAGAAGCCGGCCGGCCCGGACCCCGCGATCGAGGCGAAGGTCGCGGAACTCTTCAAGCAGATCGAGGACCTCGAGTCCAAAGGCCGCTACGAGGACGCCATGACAGCCCTCAAGCAAATCGCGGCGCTCCGGCCGGACGAGCCGCGGCTGGGGACCCTGAAGACCCGGCTGGAGGAGAAGCAGAAGCGCCTGGAGGCCTACCTGAAGGCGATGAAGGGGGCCGAGGCCGCGCGGGAGGAGGCGGCCGCGAAGGACACCCCCGCGAACTGGCAGAAGGTGGCGGACGCCTGCGCGGAGGCGGAGAAGCTGGCGCTCCTCGACGAGCACCAGGCCGCCGTGCGGGACCTGGCCGCGCTGGCGTGCCAGCGGCGCGACTGGGCGGCCGCGCGCGAGGAGGAGGGGAAAGGCAACCTGGCCGCCGCGGTCGAGCTCGCCGCGAAGGCCGTGGCCGCCCGGGAGCCGCCCCCCGAGCTCGCGGCCTACAAGGCCGCCCTCGAGAAGAAGAAGCGCAAGATCGACTTCGACAAGGCCGCCGCGTCCGCCCGGGCGGAGGCCGATCCCCGCCGCGCCCTCGAACTCTGGCGGCAGGCGCGCGTCCTGGCGGACGCCCCGGCGGACACGGCCGAGGCGGACGCGAAGATCGATGCCCTCAAGCCGCGCGTGGACCCCGCCGAGCGGGAGAAGCGCTACGAGGCCGCGATGAAGCGCGGCGAGGAGGCCTTCGCGGCCGAAAAGCTCGACGAGGCCGAGAAGGCGTTCCGCGAGGCGCAGGGGCTCAAGGGGGTGGACCTCAAGGCGGACCAGGGCCTCGCGAAGATCGGGGCGGCGCGCAAGAAGAAGGCCTACGAGGCGGCCATGGCGGAGGCCGCGGGATTCGAGGCCAAGAAGGAGTGGCGCCAGGCCATGGAGGCCTACGACCGGGCCCTCGGGATCAAGCCCGGAGACCCGGCGGCCTCCGGGCGCCGCAAGGAGATCGAGACCCTCCACCGCCCCCCCCGGATCGCGATCGTCCTCGACGAGACCGTGGGCCTCGCGATGGAGTTCGTCCTGATCAAGCCGGGCACGTTCCTGATGGGCGACGCGCAGGGGGAATTCGACGAGAAGCCCCACGAGGCGGCGATCACGAAGGACTTCTGGATGCAGGCCACGGAGGTGACGCAGGCTCAGTGGAGGGCCGTGATGGGCCCGAAGAAGTCGTGGAGCTTCAGCGGCCTGCCGACCCTGCCCGCGGAGGGCGTGAGCTGGGAGGAGGCCGTGAAGTTCGTCGAAAAGTTCAACGCCTCGGCCGAGGACCGGCTCAAGGGCCGCAAGGCCTCGCTCCCCACGGAGGCGGAGTGGGAGTACGCCTGCCGGGCCGGGACCCGGACGAGGTGGAACTTCGGGGATGTCGACGCGGACCTCGAGGAGCACGCCTGGTTCACCCGGAACTCCCAGAAGTCCACGCAGGGGGCGGGCCGGAGGAAGCCGAACGCCTGGGGCCTCCACGACATGCACGGGAACGTGGCCGAGTGGTGCCGGGACTGGTACGGGCCCTACAAGGACAAGGCCGTGGACCCGGCCGGCCCCGCGGAGGGCCAGTACCGCGTCCTCCGGGGCGGGAGCTGGAACGACCGCGCGGTCAACTGCCGCTCGGCCAGGCGCGAGAAGGGCCTGCCCGAGAAGGAGAGCATGTTCGTGGGCCTGCGGGTGGTCCTGCGCTGATCAGGCCTTCGTCGCCCGGGCGGCCGCGGGCGGCACGTACTGCCCCCCGTACTCCTGGAGGCACTTCACGCCGAGGCCCTTCTTCTTGATCGCCTCGATGCCCTGCACGAACGCCGCCGCCGCCTGGATGTTGCTGATCAGCGGGATGCGGTTCATGATCGCCTGGGTCCGGATGACGATCTCGTCCTTCCTCGGCGCCTTCCCGCTGACCGTGTTGATGACAAGCCGGATCTCCCTGTTCTTGATCATGTCGAGGACGTTCGGCCGGCCCACGGTGATCTTCTGGAGCTTCTTCACCTTCACGTCGTTGCGGGCCAGCGCCGCGGCCGTGCCCTCCGTGGCGGCCAGGGTGAATCCCAGGTCCTCGAGCTTCTTGGCGATGAAGATGATGTCCCGCTTGTCGCTGTTCTGGACCGAGATGAAGACCGTCCCCGAGAGGGGCAGGTCGTTCCCCGCCCCGAACTGGGCCTTGGCGAAGGCCATTCCGAAGCTGGAGTCCATCCCCATCACCTCGCCCGTGGACTTCATCTCGGGCCCGAGGACGGCGTCCACGCCGGGGAACCGGACGAACGGGAAGACCGAGGCTTTCACGGCCACGTGGCCGATGCCGACCTCCTTCGTGAAGCCCAGCTCCTCGAGCGTCTTCCCCATCATGATCTTGGTGGCGATGTTCGCCAGGGGCACGCCGGTGGCCTTCGAGACGAGCGGCACCGTGCGGCTGGCGCGCGGATTGACCTCCAGGACGTAGATCGTGTCCTGCCGGATCACGTACTGGACGTTCATGAGCCCCTTCACCTGGAGCTTCATGGCCAGCTGGCGCGTGTGCTCCTTGAGCCGCTCGACCTGCTGGTCCGTGAGCGTGATGGGGGGCATCACCATCGCGGCGTCGCCCGAATGGACGCCCGCCTCCTCGATGTGCTCGAGGATCCCCCCGACGACGCAATGCTTGCCGTCCGCCACGGCGTCCACGTCGATCTCGATGGCGCTCTCGAGGAACTTGTCGATGAGGATCGGGTGCTCGCGAAGGGCCTCCGAGGCGGTCTTGGCGTCCTCCATGTAGCGCTTGAGCTCCTCGTCGTCAAAGACGAGCCTCATGGCGGACCCGCCCAGGACGTAGGAAGGCCGGACCAGGACCGGATACCCGATGTCCGCCGCGATCCGCCGGGCCTCCTCGTAGCCGTAGGCCGTCCCGTTGGGGGCCTGGTGGAGGCCGATCTCGTGGAGGAGCTTCTTGAAGCGCTCCCGGGCCTCGGCGATGTCGATCGAGTCGGGCGAGGTCCCCAGGATCCTCACGCCGGCTTGCTCGAGCGGGACCGCCAGGTTCATGGGGGTCTGCCCGCCGAGCTGGACGATCACGCCCTCCGGCTTCTCGGCCTCGACGATGGAGAGGATGTCCTCCATCGTGAGGGGCTCGAAGTAGAGCTTGTCGGAGGTGTCGTAGTCGGTGGAGACCGTCTCGGGATTCGAGTTGACGATGATGGCCTCGTACCCCATCTCCTTGACGGCGTAGCTCGCGTGGCAGCAGCAGTAGTCGAACTCGATCCCCTGGCCGATGCGGTTCGGCCCGCCGCCGATGATGAGGATCTTCTTGCGGTCGGTGACGCGGTTCTCGTCCACCTCCTCGTACGTCGAGTAGAAGTAGGGCCGCTTGGCGTCGAACTCGCCGGCGCAGGTGTCCACGAGCTTGTAGGCGGGCCTCAGGCCGCGGGCCTTCCGGAGCTCCCTCACGGCGCGCTCGCCGGTCCCCGTGAGGTGCGCGATCTGGACGTCCGAGAATCCGAAGCGCTTGGCCTCCCGCAGGAGGCCGGTGGGCATCGACTCCAGGGCGCCGCGGTACGGGCCCACCTTCCGGGCCATCTCCACGATCTCCCGGAAGTTCTCGATGAACCAGCGGTCGATCTTCGAGAGGCCGGCGATCCTCTCGGGGGTCGAGCCCCGTTCCAGGGCCGGCCTGATGTGGAAGTGGCGCCGGTCGTTGGGCACCACGAGCTGGTGCTCCAATTCCGCGTCGTCCTTGGGCTCCGGAGAGAGGATGTCCTTGCCGTCGAAGCCGAGCCCGTAGCGGCCCACCTCGAGGCTGCGGATGCCCTTCTGGAAGGCCTCCTTGAAGGTGCGGCCGATGGCCATGGCCTCGCCCACGGACTTCATCGAGGTGCTGATCGTGGGGTCCGCCTGGGGGAACTTCTTGAACGTGAAGCGGGCGATCTTGAAGACGCAGTAGTCCACGGTGGGCTCGAAGAAGGTGCGCGAGCACCCGGTCACGTCGTTCATGACCTCGTCGAGCGTGTAGCCCACGGCGAGCTTCGTCGCCACGCGGGCGATGGGGAAGCCGGTGGCCTTGCTCGCCAGGGCGCTGGAGCGGGAGAGCCGGGGGTTCACCTCGATGATGACGATCTCGTCGTTCTCGGGGTTCCCCGCGAACTGGATGTTGGCCCCGCCGCCCGTGATCCCGATCTTCCGGATGATCCTCCTGCAGAGGTTCTCGTAGCGCACGTACTCCGGGGCCGAGAGGGTCTGGGAGGGGGCCACCACCATGGAGTCGCCGGTGTGGACGCCCATCGGGTCCACGTTCTCCATGGACGTGATCACGACGACGTTGTCCTTGCAGTCCCGCATGACCTCGAACTCGATCTCCTTCCAGCCGAGGACGGACTGCTCCACCAGGACCTGGCCCACGGGGCTCGTGGTGATGCCCCTCACGAGGGCCTGCTCCAGCTCCTCGACGTTGTAGGCGACGGAACCGCCCGACCCGCCGAGCGTGAAGCCCGGCCGCAGGATGAGCGGGAAGCCGATCTTCTTCCCGACCTCCATGCCCTCCTCGACCGTGGTCACGATCCCGCTTTGGGGGACCTTGATCCCGATCTCGACCATGGCCGTCTTGAAGAGATCCCGGTCCTCGGCCCGGGCGATCGCGTCGGGGTCGGCCCCGAGGACCTCCACCCCGTACTTCTTGAAGACGCCCGCGCGCGCCAGGAAGACGGCCAGGTTGAGGCCGGTCTGGCCTCCGAGCGTGGGGAGGACCGCGTCGGGCCGCTCGCGCTCGATGATCTTCTCCACGGCCTCCGCGGTGAGCGGCTCGATGTACGTCCGGTCCGCCATGCGGGGGTCCGTCATGATCGTGGCGGGATTCGAGTTGACCAGGACGATCTGGTAGCCCTCCTCCTTGAGGGCCTTGCAGGCCTGCGTCCCCGAGTAGTCGAACTCGCACGCCTGGCCGATGATGATCGGACCCGAGCCGATCATCAGGACTTTCTTGATGTCGGTGCGCTTAGGCATGGCCCCTCTCCAAAAAGCGCGCGAGGACCGGGCTCGGCCTCTCCATCTCGTCGGGAGAGGGGTTGAACTCGATGCCCGCGGCGGGATGTTCACGGCTCCGGATCCCCTCGACCGTCCCGTCGTTCAGGTTGACGTGCGTCACCTCGACCTCGGGGGGGACCTTGTCCTCGACGGCGAAACCGTGGGTCTGCGACGTCACCTGGCACTTCCCCGTCCCCGGCTCCCGGACCGACTGGTTCATGCCCCGGTGCCCCACCTTCAGGCGCCGCACCTTGCAGCCGAGCGCCAACGCCAGGACCTCGCAGCCGAGCCCCACCCCGAGGACGGGGACTTTCCCGAGGAGCGCGCGGAGGGCCTCCCGCGCGGCCGCCGGGACCCGCGGATCGCCGGGCCCCCCGGCCGCCACGACGCGGTCGGGCTTCTTCGCCAGCACCTCGGAGGCCGGGGCATCCGAGCGGAGGACGTCCACCGAGCACCCCAGCGCCGCGAGCTGGTCCACGAGGCTGCGCTTGGCGCCGAGGTCGAGGAGGACCACCCGGTGCTTCGCCGCGCCGCGGGCGTCGCGCCGCCCGGAGGAAGTCGCCTCGCGGACGAGGTCCGAGGCGTAGGGCGAGGCCGTCTCGCGGAGCTTCCGGGCGACCGCCGCGCGGTCGGCGTCGCCGGGGACGATCTTCCCCCGCATCTCGCCGCACCCGCGGAGGTGGACGGCCACGGCGCGCGTGTCGACCTCCCGGATCCCGACGATGCCGCGCTCCTTGAGGAAGTCCTCCAGGGACCCCTTCGCGCGCCAGTTCGAGAAGTACGGGCTGTACTCCCGGACGACGACGCCCCGGGCCTGGGCCGCCGGGGACTCCCCGTCCTCGCCGTTGACGCCGCAGCACCCGATGATGGGGTAGGTCATCACCGCGATAGTGCCCCGGTACGAGGGATCGGTGAGGACCTCCTGGTATCCGACCACGCCCGTGTAGAAGACGACCTCCCCGAAGGCCTCGCCCTCCGCGCCGAAGGATATCCCCTCGAACGCACTGCCGTCTTCCAGGACAAGAGCTGATTTCATGCGTTCATTCCCCTCTTCGCCCCCGGCCCATGGCCCATTGCCTTCTTCTAGACGTACTCGATCGTGCTCGGAGGCTTCGGCGTGAGGTCGTACAGCACCTTGGTCACCGTAGGGATCTCCTTCACGATCCGTTCCTGGATCTTC
>CAYNDR010000377.1:312-6350 GCA_964395295.1 uncultured Planctomycetales bacterium | reverse complement strand
GAGTGGTATCCCGAGGGGGCCGCCGTCCTGCTGGCGGACCAGGCGGGCGACGGCTCCTGGGGCGGCGTCGTGGACACGTGCTTCGCGATCCTTTTCCTCCGGCGCGCCACGCGGCCGCTGGTCGAGTCCCGCGATTCCAAGAATCCCAAATGAGCGATCGGCCGGAAACTCCGGGGAAGAAGGGGGCCGCGAAGAGCGCCGGCGCCACCCGTCCGATCACGCCCCCGTGGATCTCGATCGACGAGAACCTCCCCGCCTCCGCCCCCCCGGTTCTCGCACGGCACCGGCGCGCCGTCCTGGTCGCGGCCCTCGAGGCCGCCGTCTTCCTGGCCGGCCTTCTCGCGGGGATCCTGGTCTCCGGCGGGGGAGGGAAGAAGGAGCCCGGCGCCTCGCAGCCGGGCCCCGATCCCGCGCCGGCCCCCGCCGGACCGGCGCCATCGGCGCCGCGGGCCCTCGAGGAGGCGCGGGCCTTCGCCCGCGAGAATCCCCAGGACCTGAAGGGCCAGGCCGAGCGCTTCCTCCGAGTGGCCCGGGACTGGGAGAAGACCCCCGTCGCCGAGAAGGCGCGCCGGGAGGCGGAGTCGGTCCCGGCCCGCTGGAAGATCCGGCTCCTGGACGAGATCGTGGACCTGGAGGCGCGGTCGGCCGATCACGAGGCACGGGAGGAGTTCCGCGACGCGCTGGGCATCCTCGATAAGGCGCGCGATCGGTATGCCGATCCTTCCTGGGGACAGGCCCTCTCGGCGAAGGCCGACGACATCCGGCGCCGCGTCGATGCCCTCTACCTGGCGCTCAAGCCCGCCGCGGAGAAGGCCGCGGCCGGGAAGGACGACGTCGAGCTGGGGAAGATCCGCGAGCGCATCGAGCTCTGGGGGCTGGAGGACATCGCACGCGAGTTCGACCGGGCGTTCGCGGGGGCGGTCCCCCCTCCGTCCCCCGCGGCCCCCGAGGCCAAGTCCTATCTCGACCTCTGGGGGAAGGCGGCGGCCCTGGCGGCGGTCCGGGACTACGACGCCGCGGCCGCCCTGGTGAAGAGGGCCGCCCGCACCCTGCCCACGGAGGATCTGCGCCTCGATGCGGGGACGGACCTGGAGGACATCCGGCGCGTGGCGGCCCTCTACGACGACGTCCGCCAGGCGCTCGCCCGGTGGCCGCGCGGGGGAGGCGTGGCCCTCGAGACGTCCGGCGGCGCGCGGAAGGTCTCGGGCACCGTGTGCCACAGCGACCGCGACCGCTTCGAGATCCAGACGGGGCCCGGGAAGGACACGGTCTTCGTGGAGTACTCCGACATCGCGGCGGCGTCGCTCGTGGAACTCCACCAGGGGCGCGCGCGGGGCGCCGTCCGGGACGCGAGGGCCCAGGCCCTGTTCCTCCTCCTGGACGGGGACGCGAGGGGCGGAGAGGAGACGGTCCCCGAGAAATACCGGGCCTTCGCCCGCGAGGGGCGCGCGAGGGCGGCCAGGCCGGACTCCGTGGAACTGCGGAACGAGCGGCAGGCCCGGGACCTCTACGTCGCGGCCGAGCGCGAGTACCGGGCGCCGCAGACGCGGTCCCTGGCCGTGGAGAAGTACCGCGCCCTCCTGCGGGACTACATGGACGTGGGGCTGGTCCTGCGCGCGGCGGAGCGCATCGCGCGCCGCGCCGAGCCGCGGAACGAATATTACTACGCGGCCTCCGACCTCTGGACGGGCGGGACCTTCCGGCTGAGGAAGCAGGCCTCGAAGGGGCCCTGCTGGGGGACCGAGGAGGAGACCGAGTTCGCGCGCGCCCGGGAGAACTTCGTGGAGGTCGAGTTCGCCGTCGCCGGGAACGCCCAGCCCCGCTGCTGGTTCCAGGTGGGCGGCTGCTGCCAGGAGTCGTTCTCCGCGTTCTACCAGGTGTCGGACCTCACGACGGCGAACGCGAGGAAGCCCGGCGCGGCGGTCCACGTGGAGCCGGGGAGCGTCTACGCGCTGACCCTGGCCGCGCCGGCCTGGCCGCGGAAGGGGCACGCCGCGCACGGATCGGGCGATCCGCTCCAGTGGGAGTGGATCGAGATCCCTCTGCCGAAATACGCGGCCGCAGGGACGAAGCGGGCGCGCCTCATGACGAGCCGGCGCGGCCTCCACGTGGCCCGTGCGGTCGTCTCCGCGGCCCGCAAGGCCCCGCCGAAGGAGGACGAGATCCGGGACCTCGAGGAAGCGCGGGCGGCCGACCTCGGTTTCCTGGCGGGCGCCGACCCCGACCTCCTGGGCGCCTGGTCGCTCGACGAGGGGACGGGGAAGGTCCTGGGGGACGCCTCCGGGAACGGGCACCTGGGGGCAGTCTCCGGCGATCCGGCGTGGGGGGAGGGGAAGCAGGACCTGGCCCTCGCGTTCGACGGGAAGGAAGACTCCGTGCAGGTCCAGGACTCCCCGAAGCTCCGGATCGCGGGGGACCTGACGATCGCCTTCTGGGTCCGCTATGAATCGGAAGCGAAAGTCCGGCACCGCCTGGCCGGGAAGGGTGAGGAGAGCTACGGCGTCTGGGGCTCCACGGGGAACAAACTGCTCTTCCAGCAGTGCGATGCGGGCGGGCGGCAGGTCCTCGGGGTGACGTCGCGGAAAGGGCTGGCCGCGGGCCGGTGGCACCACGTGGCGGCGGTGGTGAAGGGCGAGCGGGGATATCTCTACGTCGACGGCGCGGAGGAGGGGGCGGCGGACCGGGCGGGGACGCCGGCGGCGTCCGCGGATCCCTTGAGCCTCGGGTACGCCGGGCGCGACGGCTATTTCGCCGGCATGCTCGACGAGGTGCGGCTCTACGGCCGCGCGCTCTCGCCGGACGAGATCCGGACGCTGGCGGGGAAGTGAGGCGGCCGGGCCCGCGGTGTAGGCGGGCCGGTGCTACCGGACGGTGAGCGACTCCCCGGCCCGCACCGCCTCGAGGATCGCCGCGGGGGTCTCCGCCCGGAGGAGCCGCTCCGCCACGTACTCGCTGTCGATCAGGCCGCAGATCCGCGCCAGCAGGCGCACCTGGGCCCGCGGCGCCCCGGCGGGGGTGAGCAGGATGAAGAGGAGGTGCGCCTTCTCCTCCGCCTTGCGGGTGGGGACCCCCTCGTCCGACCGGGCGAAGAGGAGCACC
This sequence comes from uncultured Planctomycetales bacterium, assembly GCA_964395295.1. Taxonomy (GTDB): domain Bacteria; phylum Planctomycetota; class MHYJ01; order MHYJ01; family JACPRB01; genus CAYNDR01. Next base: position 3,251 of record CAYNDR010000377.1, on the reverse strand, counting down.
GGCTTCTCCAATCCCTCGACCCGCGCGTGCGGGATCGCCAGGCCGTTGCCGAGGTAGGTGCTCATCGCCTTCTCGCGCTCCAGGACGGCCGCGACGAGCTTGCCGGACGGCAGGGGCAGTTGGGATTCCGGGACGCGCCCGAACGCCTGCCCCACGGCGTCCGACAGGTTTCCCGCCTGGATGCCCAGGACGATGCGGCCCTCGGTCATCGCGTCCGCCAGGTAGGTGGGAGGCTCGACCTCGAACTCGTCCTCGATCGTCCCGATGATCTCCTCGATGATGTCCTCGAGCGAGATGAATCCCGTCCACTTGCCGTCGGAGCCCTTGACCATGGCGAGGTGGCCGCGGTGCCGCTGGAGGTCCGCCAGCAGGTTCTCCAGCGGGACCTCCTCATGCGTCGTCACGTAGGGCCGGGCGATCTTCCTCAGGTCGCAGGCGGCCATCTTCTCCGGCCCCTCGTAGAGGAGGTCCTTCACGTGGACGATCCCCAGCGGCATCTCCGACTTCCCGTCCACCAGGGGGAACCGGGAGAACCGGGACTCGCGGAGGACCTTGAGGTTCTCCTCCCAGGGCGCGTCCGCCTTGAGCACCTTGACGGCGGTCCTCGGGCGCATCGCGTCGCGCACGCGGACGCCCCCCAGGTCGAAGATGTTCTCCAGGAGCAGGAGGCGCCGGAAGGACATCACGCCCGTGCTCTGGGACTGCTCCAGGATGATCCGGAGCTCGTCCTCGGTATGCTCCGCATCCTTGGCCCGGCCCTTGATCCCGAGGAGCCGCAGAATCCCGATGGAGGCGCCGTTGAGGAGCACCAGGGGCACGTAAAAGAGGGTGCGGAAAAGACGCAGGGGCATCGCGATGAGGAGGCTGGATCCCTCGGGGCGCCGGATCGCGAGCGATTTGGGGACGAGCTCACCGAGGACGATGTGGAGGGCCGAGACGAGGACGTAGGCGATCGTGACCGCCACGGCGTGCGCGGCGGTGGAAGTGGCCCCCGTGGCCAGGATGATCAGGTCCGCGAAGGCCGCCTCGCCCACGAAGCCCAGGCCGATGCTGGCGAACGTAATCCCCACCTGGCAGACCGAGAGGTACTCGTCCAGGTTCGACTGGATGTGCTTGACGAGCCGGGCGCGGGCGTTGCCCTGGTCGATCAGCGACTCCACGAGGGAGGGGCGGATCTTGACGGCCGCGAACTCCGCCAGCACGAAGAAGGCGTTGAGCAGGATCAGCAGGGCCGCCAGGAACAGGTAGACCAGGATGGTCACGGGTATCCTTTTACATCATTCGGGCTGGAATGGCTACAGGCACGCGAGCCCACCGGTTCAAAAAATGTCCCCCCCGCCCCGGGGGTTGCCCGTCGGCGCGGAAATCCTCCGGCCCGGCCCGCCCTCGCGCCCGCGGCATGTGCTATAATTGAGGCGCGACGCCGGGGTTGTCGATGCGATTTCAGGGACAGAGATCGTGTCGGACAGCTTCGAGCGCGTCGTCGGAAGGATTTGCCTCCAGAAGGCCTGGATCAACCAGGCCCAGCTCGACCTCTGCGAGGCCGAGTGTGCCCGCACGGGGGGCCGGCTCTCGGAGGCGCTGGCCCGCCTGGGGTGGGTGACCGCCGCCCTCCTGGAGGAGATCCGCGGGACCTACGAGAAGGCCATCACGCCCGCGCCCGATCCGATCGCCCGCCGCAAGGAGGACGCCCTGCTCGGACAGCTCCTCGCGGCCGCCGGCGGCGCGCGCCGGGAGCACGTGGCGGAGGCCTTCCGCGTCCAGAGGTACATCGAGGGCCGGCTCGGCCACGCTCCCCCGCTCCAGCAGGTCCTCCTCGAACGGGGATGGGCCACGCTCGACGCGGTCCGGCTGGCCCTCAGGCACCTGAGGAACCGGACGCTCCTGGAGTGCGCCAAGTGCCGCCAGCGCTTCTGGGCCATGGGGTACGAGGCCGGGAAGAAGTACCGCTGCGGGGCCTGCGCGGGCACGCTGGCCCCGTGGGGGGGGGCGCCCGACGTGCCCGACGCGGTCCGCCGCGCGGCGAACGACCCGGTGAACATCATGGGGAAGTACGTCGCGGTCGCGCCCGTGGGGCGCGGCGGCATGGGGGTCGTCTTCAAGGGGTGGGACACCGCCCTGCGGCGCTGGGCGGCCCTCAAGGTCCTGACCTCCGGCGTCACCAGCGAGGACATCGCGCGCTTCTGGAGGGAGGCCCAGGTCGTGGCCGCGCTCCGGCACCCCAACATCGTGGGCATCTACGACGTCTTCAGCGACGGCGGCCGGCACGTCATCGCCATGGAGTTCATCGAGGGCGAGAGCCTCGCGGGCCGGAAATTCCCTCCCCGCGAGGCGGCCCGCATCACGGCGGAGGTCGCCCGCGCCCTGGAGCACGCCCATGCCCGGGGCGTCATCCACCGCGACATCAAGCCGCACAACATCCTCATGGACCGGACGGGCCGGCCCCTCCTGACGGACTTCGGCCTCGCGAAGCAGATCCGGTCCGCCTCCAGCAGCTGGGGCCCCGGCACCGTCGTGGGGACGCCGATGTACATGTCCCCCGAGCAGGCCCAGGGCCTCACGGAGCAGGTGGACGCGCGGTCCGACGTCTACATGCTCGGCGCGGCCCTCTTCGAGTTCCTGACGGGGCGCCCCCCGTTCATCGGCCTGGACGCGTACGACACGCTCCGCCGGGTGGTGGAGGAGGCCGTGGTGCCGCCCTCCCGGCTGGACCCGGCGGTGCCGCCGGCGCTCGAGGCCATCGTCCTGCGGTGCCTGGAAAAGGACCGCTCGCGGCGCATCGCGAGGTCACGGCCGACGACGTGCGCCAGGGCAAGCCGCACCCGGAGGGCTACCTGGAGGGCGCGCGCCGGCTGGGCGCCGCGCCCGCCCGCTGCGTGGTGGTGGAGGACGCCGCCGTGGGCGTGGCGGCCGCCCACGCCGCCGGCATGCGGGCCCTC
>CAYNDR010000377.1:0-302 GCA_964395295.1 uncultured Planctomycetales bacterium | reverse complement strand
ATCGCGAGCGCCCGGGATCTGGCCGCGGAGCTGGAACGCTATCGCTCGGGCCCGGAGCAGACGCCCGCCCGCAAGACCACGAGGCGGTTCCTGCCGGGGGTCCCGGGACGGCCCCCGCGCCGCTACCCGCGCCGCTAACGGGCGCGCAGGACGGAGTTCGGATTCTCTCCGGCCCTCAGGGAGATCGTCGCCCCTTCCTCCCCGAGTTCCAGGCACTCGAAGAGGTTGCGGACGGCCTGGCCCAGGCGGTCGTGGCCGGCCTTGAGGCGCTCGATGTCGCCCACGATGTTGCGGGCGAGGGC
>CAYNDR010000376.1:0-6353 GCA_964395295.1 uncultured Planctomycetales bacterium | reverse complement strand
GGCGGTGGCGCTGTCCTTCTTCTTCCGGCGGTTCTGGTGCCGCAACCTCTGCCCGGCGGGCGCGTTCCTGTCGCTCCTGGGCGGGTTGAGACTCCTGCGGAAGCTCGTCCCCGCGGAGCGGCCGGGACGGTGCGACATGGGCGTGCGGTCGAGGTCCGAGTTGGACTGCCTGTCCTGCGATCGGTGCCGTCATGAGGCGGATTGAGGTCCTGTTCCTGCTCGGCGTGCTGGCCGCGGCCGGCCTGTTCGGGGCGCGCACGTGCTCGGAGACGGTGCGGGCGGCGGGCTGGGGCGCGGGCGGCGTGGCCCCGGCCGGCACCGCGGGCCGGGCGCGGGACGTGGACATGGAGAAGCTCCGCCGGATGACGGCGGAAGGGCTTCTGTCGGACCGCGAGGCGCTCTATTACAGGAAGGTTTCCGCGGGGGCCGCGGCTCCCCCGGGGGGGATTTTCGCGACGACCCGGAGGCTCCGGGTCATGGGCGCGGACGCGGAGGTGACGGTCGTCCTGTCGTACGGCGGGGAGGTTTCGGAAGGCGGGGCGCTCGGGGCGGCGGAGGAGGCCTTGCGCCGCGCGGAGGGCGAGATCGTCAAGCTCAACGCCGCGGGCCCGGGGAGGATCGAAGTGTCGGAGCCCCTGCTGGGGATGCTCCGGGCGGCGCGGCGGTTCCACCGGGAGACCCGCGGGGCCTTCGACGCGACCGCGGGGCCGCTCTTCGGTCTCTGGCGACGCGCGGACCGGCCGCCGTCCGATGAGGAATTGAGGGAGGCGCGCGCGCGGTCGAGCTGGGACCTGCTGGAGTTGTCGCCGGGTGCGGTCGTGAAGAAGGGCGCGGGCGTCGTGGTGGATCTCGGAGGCCTCGCCGGGGGTTACGCCGCGGACCGGGCGGTCGAGGAACTGCGCCTGGCGGGGGCGGAGGGGGGGAGGGTGGGCGTGGGGGGCAGGCTCGGGGTCTTCGGCCGTTCGCCGGAGGGGGGCGGCTGGCGGGTGGCGGTGCGCCATCCGTTCAAGCCGGAGGCGTCATGCGCGCGGCTTGTCATCGCCTCGGGCGCCGTCTGGACGAGCGGGGATTCCCTTCCCGTCATCGATCCGCGCACGGGGCGGCCGGCGGAGGGCGCGTCCTCGGCCACGGTGGCGGCGCCTTCGGCGGCCGCGGCCGGCGCGTGGGCCGCGGCGCTCTCCGTCCTCGGATCCTCGGGCCTGGATCTCCTGCCCCCGGGGGAAGGCATCGAGGCGCTGGTGATCGGCGGGTCTCCCGAGTCCCCTCGCGTCGACATGACCCCCGGTTTCCGGGCCCTGATCGCCTCGGGGCCGGACTTCTGACCGCGGGCCCGTGCAATTTTTCAGCGTCCCTCCGGAGGATTCCAGGGTATTAACCTAGGGTGCCCGCGGAGGTTCCCCGCGTGGTCCGGCAGGGCATCGGCGCGGCGAAGGGGAGCGGACGTGGAATTCACCATCGACGAGATCAAGAAATTCATCCTCGCCCAGGGCGCGGAAATCCTGAAGCACAGCGAATTTCTCCGGGAACGGTACGGCTGGCAGGGCACGAAGGACGAGGCCGCGGCCGACTGGGCCCGGCGCTACGCCTCGGAGTACCGCCAGGTCGGGACCCGGCTGATGGAGCGCCTCGCGGGCCATCCTCGCCGGGCCGAGCTGTTCGCGCGGGGGATGTCCGAGATCATGATCCACAAGTTCCTGGAGTCGGAGAGGTGCGGCCACGATATCGGCCTCCAGGGGGCGGGCGAGCAGTGGCTGAGGGACCATTTCCCCGCATGGCTGGAGTGCTGGGGCGGGGAACCGCCGCCCGGCTAGGACTTCACCGCGATGCAGGCCACGAATTCGTGCGCCACGGGGGTATCGCGCCCTCCCTTGTGGCGGGCCGCGAGTTCCTCCAGGAACCCTCCGTTCCGACTTCGGGCGGATGGGCCGGCCGGATTGGGGTACAATCCTACCATGAGGCGGTGTGTCTATGCGGGGAGTTTCGATCCCATCACGAACGGCCACCTCTGGATGATCGACCAGGGCGCGCGCCTCTTCGACGATGTCATCGTCGCCTTGGGCGTCAATCCGGGCAAGACGTGCGCTTTCTCCAAGGAAGAGCGCCTGAGGTTCCTCCGCGAGGTCGCGCGCCCGTACTCGAACGTCCGGGTCGCTTCCTTCGAGGGAGAGTATCTGGTCCGGTTTGCGCGCTCCCTCCGGGCGGGGTACATGCTCCGGGGGATCCGCACCGAGGGCGATTACGAGTACGAGCGGACGATGCGCCACATCAACGGCGACCTCGATCCCGCGGTCACCACGGTCTTCCTCATTCCGCCTCGGGCTATCGCCGAGATCAGCTCCAGCTTCGTGAAGGGGCTGGTGGGTCCCCGGGGGTGGAAGAAGGTGGTGAGGAGGTACCTCCCGGAGTCGGTCCATCGGGCCTTCGTCGAGAAGTTCGGGCATGGCCGATGGGGCGCGCTGGGACGATCTCTGGCGGCGGCTCGGGGCCCGGGGCGATCCGGCGGCCGTCCACGAAATGCTGTCGCGGCGCTACGGCGAGCCCCATCGGGCCTATCACACGCTCGGGCATATCGCCCGCTGCCTGGCGGAGTGGGACGAGGTGAGAGACCGGGCTTCCAGCCCGGCCGCCGCGGAGCTGGCGATCTGGTTTCACGATGTCGTCTGCGATCCGCGCGCCGGAGACAACGAGAGGCGGAGCGCGGACCTGGCGTCGGAGGTATGCCGCCGGGCCGGCCTTGAGGCCCTTGCGGGCCGTGTTGAGGGGATCATCCTGGACACGCGGCACCAGGAGCCGCCCGCCACGCCGGACGGGGCGCTCGTCGCGGACGTCGACCTGGCGATTCTTGGGGGGCCGCCCGGCGAATTCGCTTCGTACGAAGCGTCGATCCGGCGGGAATATGCCTGGGTCTCGGGGGAGGCGTACCGGAAAGGACGCGCGGAATTCCTCGAGAAAATCCTCTCCCGGCGGCCCCTGTTCAGGACGGAACACTTGCGGGCGAAATACGAGGAGGCGGCCCGCCGGAACATCGGAATCCTATTGGGCCGCCTGAACTACTAACAATGAACTTCTTGTTTTTCTGAGTCGATTTTCCGCAGGGTGGCCCATCTCCGATGATTCCAATGACTGGCGCGGATTCACGTCCCCTTCCGTTCCCGCGGGGTCAATCGCCCCATGGCTCAATCTACAATCCCTCAATGCGCGGCAACGGCCGCAACAATCCCTTTTGGTCGCGGCTCGGCCGCGCTGTAAGGCGCTACTCGATCCAGAAGTTGATCCCGGATTCCTTCTCCCGGATCCACCTGCCGCCCGACTTCTCGAAAGTGACCTCCATGCCCCCGTAACCGAAGCGGAAATCGACCGCGACGCGGGTCCCGTTATCGCTGAAGACCATCCTGCGGACCTCGGGGTGGGTCTCCAGGTGCCAGCCTCCCCGGTGCCCGCGGAGGATTTTCACCTGCCGGTTCAGGAACTCCATCCGTTTCCGGCTTTCCTCGGCGGACGGATCGGGCCCGAGGAAATCCTCCAGCGCCTTCCGGTATCCATCGGAAAGATAGAGCGCCTTGGCGTTATGGAACTCCACCTCGGGCAGCACAGCGGAATTAGGTGATCCCGGACACTGCCGCGGCACTCAGGGATTCACGTGTAAGAAGTCTACTTGCGCTCTGTATCTCGATCCCAATCAAATGCCCTTCCTTATCGAAGTCAAGATTCAAGTTGCCGGCTTGGACGGGATCGCACTGATGCGTCTTGGCAACTCCCCCCGGCTCGATTCGTGATACCAAATAGATATAAGCGGCATCGATCGATTTGTCGTAAGTGATCCTCGTGGTTGTGCCCTCTTGAGCTTCTCCATGTATTGTGGCCTCACTCCCGATAATACCTATTCAGCGCCGCCATCAGAAGGCGCCAACAGCCAGGGGCCGGCCGGGCCGGTACAAAGCCGCTCATTTCACCGTTCCGATCCGCAGGATGCCCCCGGCAGCCTCCACGCGGACGCCCCTGGCAGCCAGCAGCGGCAGCTGCTCCGACAGAGGACGCTGGAGGTCGAACAGCGGCGACTTGAAAAGATCGCCCCCGATCAATTCGTGCGATGCCTCCACCCGTGGCGTGTAACCACCCTGCGTGCGGGCCGTCACCAGCTCAAGCAGCCCCTCCAACGAGTTCGCGCCCGGCAGTTGAGCCACCCACGCCGCGAGCCGCTCCGTCGCGTCCTTCGCCTTCAGCAGCTTCCGCAGGTCCGGATCGAGGGCAAGGCTGCGGGGGTCCGGCGAGATCAGCAGCTTCCGGCCGTCCCGGCGCACGCAAAGGCCCAGGCCCGCCAACTCGGCGTTGAGAACCTTCATCGACGGGCGCCGTGACAGGGAGAAGACGAACTCGCCTCCCTCCAGGTCCGGCACGCCGGGGTCGAAGGCCGCCGCGAAGCCGAATCCGCCGGCCCAGCTTTCCAGGGCGGCCTTCAACGAGGGGCCCCGCACGATCCGGACCGCTTCCCCCTCCGCCCCATCCAGGGCGTCCAGGAGGATATCCAGGGACGCCGGGGCCACCCCCGCCAGCACCTCTTTCAACTCGGGGAATCGCGGTGCCAGATCGTCCTTCCAGGCCGACGGCCGCACCATCCCCAGCAGGAAGACCTGGCATTCCCGCTCCAGCGACTGCAGGCGCGAGACGTCCTCCATATAGGAGACCGCCAGCCGGATCCTCTCGGCGGGCTCCTTGCATTCGACGACCTTGTCCAGCGCTTCGTTGTCCGCCAGGAACGCCGGAAGGTCACGTCCTTCCAGGACTCGACTGAAAACGGCAAGCGAGGGGTTCTGCTCGACGATGGCGCGCAGGTTCTCCGTCTTGAGGAGCTCCGCGCGCCATTTGAACAGGTCTTCCAAGGTCGCCAGGGACCGCGCGCCGGACGGGTAGAGCAGGGCGGCGTAGGCATCCGTTGCCTGCGGGTCCGATGACGTGAAGAGCCCCGCCATGACGAGCGGGAGGACGTCCAGCTGGACGGGGGCCTCCTTCAGGAAGTCGCGCAGCGTCCCGTCGGGGACCAGCGCCAGCGCGCGCACCGCTGCGGCACGGATGTCCTCCCGCACCTTCAGCTCGGAGGGCCGCGCGGGGATGACCGCGGCGGCCTCCACCACGCGGAAGGGAAACGAATCGGCCGCGGCCAGCGGCAGGCCGCCCTCGGCCGCGTTCAGCCAAGCGGCGGGGGCGAAGAAGTCCCCCGTGCGGTCGGGCTTGAAGGCCAGGACGTGGACTCCGGCGTTCCTGACGCTGAACCGCGGCCGCCCCCCCAGGGGCGCCAGCGCGATCCACGACGCCAGGTTCCGCTCCTTCGCCTCCTCCCCCTCCGTCTCCTCCAGGTAGTCGCCGGCGCGGACGGCCTCGACGATCTCGGTACGGGCGTCCGCGAAGCGCCGTTCCTCCGCGGCCGCCAACGTCCTTTCGCGGCGCCCGGGGGAAAGCACGTACTCCCTTCTCACGCGCCGCGACGGCTCGCCGTAGGACACCTGCGGGACACCCTCCCACGGACCGGCGTGCGGGACGGTCAGGACCCACCCCCCACCGGGACCCGAGGACTCCAGGATCATCAGGAGCGTCTCCCCCAGACGCATCGGTTCGCCGGGCCACAGCAACGCGGCGCGACCCTCGTGGTCCATCCGCGCGAACCGGCGCTCCAGCCTGCATCCCTTGTTCGGTTTCCGCCCCTCGCCCGAGAGGCGGTACGAGCAGGTTACCTCGATGGCCACCGTCCCCTCGGCCGGCGGGGCCACGGCCACGACGGCATCCGCGCCCGCCGGGGGGAACGCCTCCGCCCCTCCCTCCTTGTCCCATTCCAGCTCGCGGCCGTTGAGCGATGCCCGGACGGCGCCCTCCGGTATCCGCCACCGCCGCCCCCAGGCGTCGAGGGCGTGCACCGCCAGCGCCGCGGGCCAGGCCCCGGGCTGCGGGGTGCGGGCCAAGGAGTCGAGCACCGCGCCGAAGAGGCCCCCCAGCGTCTCATCGTCCAGCCCCACCCGCGTGCCGGCCAGGAGCAGCGCCGCGGAATCCTCCAGCGAAAGGTCGCGGAAGCGCTCGCGCCGCCGTGCCTGCGTCCCGGCCAGCGCCCGGTCCAGGCACTCTGCCGCGGCAGTCTTCCGGTCGATTGCCTGGAATCCCAGCGCCTGATAGGCCCCCTCGGCGCGCGCCCCTTCGTGAGCGTCCCCGAGGAGCCGGAGGAGTACGGCCACCCGGCTCCTCGTCTCCTCCCCCCGGCCGGCGTAATATTCGGCCAGCGCCCAGCAGTCGCGGGGCCTGTCCGGGTAAAGGGTCTAACCTCCGTGCCTCACCCACACCGGGAGCCGGATGATCAGGAAGTAACC
>CAYNDR010000375.1:0-6364 GCA_964395295.1 uncultured Planctomycetales bacterium | reverse complement strand
CTGCGACCTCGATTCCAACGGCTGGCCACAGACCGGCCGCAACAAGGCGCTGGCCGAGATTCGCCGGGCCTTCGCCGTTCACATCGCCGGCGACCAGCACCTCGGAACGATCATCCACCACGGGATCGACGACTGGAACGACGCGGGGTACTCCTTCTGCGTCCCCTCCATCGCAAACCTGTACCTGCGCTGGTGGGCCCCCCTGGACCCGGGGAAGAACCGCGCCCCGGGGGCGCCGGAATACACGGGGGAATTCCTGGACGGGTTCGGCAACAAGGTCACCGTATGGGCCGCGGCGAACCCCACGCCGGAGGAGAACCGCGACAGGCTGACCACGAGGGCCGCGGGATTCGGGATCGTCCGCTTCAACAAGCCCGCGCGCACCATCACGATGGAGTGCTGGCCGCGGAACGTGGACATCCAGGACCCCAAGGCCAGGCAGTACCCCGGCTGGCCGAAGACGATCCGGCAGGAGGACAACTACGGGCGGAGGCCCGCCGCCTACCTTCCCGTCCTGGAGATCTCCGGCGCCGCGAACCCGGTCGTGCAGGTGATCGACGAGGAGGGCGGCGAGCTGGTCTACGCCCTTCGCGTCAGGGGCGCGCGCTACCGTCCCAAGGTTTTCCGTGAGGGGACGTACACGCTCAAGGTGGGGGAGGGAGACAAGGAGAGAATCCTCAAGGGAATCCGTTCCACGGGGCCCGAGGCGGCGGAGACGCTGAAAGTGGGCTTCTGAGTCCGCAGCGGGCGGGATAAGGAGGGCCTGATGGCCGGCATTCTCGGCCTTGTTATCCTGCGAATTTCGACGGTGTTCCCCGTTGCCGCCTCCGCGGACGAGGATCCCAAACAGCTCGAGAGGCGCTGGACCTCCATCCAGGACCCCCAGCCCCGGCTCGGCATCCGCGACCTCTTCGGATTCGCCCTGGGGGCCTCCGCCTCGAACTGGCACCCGGAGCGCGTCGAGCGGGCCCTCGACCTGGCCGCCCGGAAGCAGGACCGGGACCCCAAGAGCCGCACCTACGGCAACTTCGCCTGGTATTGGAAGGACGAGAAGCCCGACGACCTCAACGCCGTGGAGTTCTGCATGCAGCAGGGCCTGCTCGTCCGGATCCTCTACAAGGACCGCCTCACCCCCGCGGCGCGCGAGAGGCTCGACGAGCTGATCCGCTTCGGCCTCGAGGGCGTGCGCCGACGCGGCGTGAAGCCCGGATACACCAACATCTTCCTCATGCACTGCTGGAACCTCATGGCCATCGGCGAGGCCACCGAACGTCCCGACGCCGCCCAGGAGGGGTACAAGGCGCTCGACGACTGGCTGGTCTACACCTCGAAGAACGGCATCTCCGAGTATCTCAGCCCCACGTACTACGGCGTGGACGTGGAGTGCCTGGGGCTCATCGCGCGGCACGTGAAACAGGACGCGGCCCGGAAGAAGGCCGAGGCGGCGCTCCGCCTCTTCTGGACCGACATCGCCGCCAACTGGTTCGAGCCCGGCGGGCGCCTCGGCGGCGCTCACAGCCGGGACTACGACTACCTCACCGGCCACGGCGTCCTGGACCGCCACCTGCGGATGGCCGGGTGGCTGCCCGAGGCGCCCACGAGCACCATGGACGAGCTCAGCAAATGGGTGCCCCCTCCCTCCGCCACGGCCCCCTTCAAGGAGATGGTCCCGCGCGTCGTCTGCCAGCGTTGGGGCGTACGGCCGTGGGAGGCGGCCGTCCACTATCGGGGGCGCTCGGTGGACATCGGCTCGGGCGGGGCCTGCAAGGGGCCCGAGGACAAGGTCTTCGCCTTCCAGTTCGCGGGCGGCCCGAAGCAGGTCATGGGGAACTTCGTGATGGACGGCCGCGGCGACCCCTACGGCGTCAACAAGGCGGTGACCGGCGGCGGCCATATGAAGTCGCACCACCTCTCCCCCTTCGTGGCGTGCGTCCAGCGGGGACCGGAGGTCCTCCTGCTGGCCTCGGACGCCTCGCGGACGAGAAAGTCGGGGAACGTCGAGTGGGCGCTCACCGCGATGGCCACGAACGTCGTCTTTCCGGCCAACGCGAAGGTCTTCGCGGGGGACGCGGCCGCCGCGCCGCCGGAGGATGGGAAGGACACGGCCCTCCCCGCGGATCGGCCGGTCTTCCTGCGCTTCGGGGACGCCGCGGTGGGCCTGCGCTTCGTGCTCGCGCTCGACACGGCCGGCAAGCCGGCCCCCGTGCGGTGGGTCAACGACGGCGGGAAGCATGGAGCGGCGCGCTTCGTCTGCGTCCACTCGGAGTCGGCGCCCGAGGGGCGCGGCACGGCGGCGATCTGGGCCCGCGCGGCGGAGGGGATGGACGACGCGGCGTTCGCCGACTTCCGCCGCCGCTTCGCCGCGGCGGAGGCCAAGGTGGAAACGGCGGGGGACCGGATCGACATCGCCGTCGAGGGCCTGCAGGGTCGGATGCGCGTGGCGGCGGACGTGGCGAAGGGCGAGCGCCAGGTGCGGGAGGGAGGGGAGCCGGCGGCGGAGGATTGCCTGCTCTGGGTGAACGGCCGGGACTACGGGCGGGAGATCCTCCGGGAGGTCACGCCTGCGGGGGGGAAGGGGGACAGATGATCCGGCGCGCCTCAACCACCGCCGTCCTCGTGCTGCTCCTCCCGGCGGCGTACGCCGGGGGGCAGGAGTGGACCCGCTTCCGGGGGCCGGACGGCGCGGGCCTCAGTGACGCCACCACGATCCCCGTCCAGTGGACCGATCGGGACTACAACTGGAAGGTGAAGCTGCCCGGCGCCGGCCATTCCTCCCCGGTGCTGTGGAACAAACGGATCTTCCTGACGTGCGGCGATCCGGAGACGGCCCGACGCACGATCCTCTGCCTCGACGCGGCCGACGGGCGAACCCTCTGGCGGAGCGACCACCCGTCGAAGACGCACCGGATGCACCGGGAGAACGGCTACGGCACGGCCACGCCGGCGGTGGACGGCGACGGCGTCGTAGTCGCCTGGTCGACGCCCGAGGAGGTCGTCCTGCTGGCCCTCGATCTCGAAGGCCGCGAGACGTGGCGTCGCGGCCTCGGGCCGTTCGTGAGCGCGCACGGCAGCGGCACCTCGCCGATCATCGTGGGGGATCTCGTCGTGCTGGCCAACGACCAGGAGGACCTTCAGCTGATGGCCGCCTTCCTCCCCAAGGGCACCCCCATCGGCCCGCCGGGCAAGAGCTTCCTGGTCGCCGTCGACCGCAAGACGGGCCGGACGCGGTGGGAGGTCCCGCGCCGGACGGCCCTGGCGGCCTATTCGACCCCCTGCGTCCGCCGGCCCGAGGGCGGCCCGCCGGAGCTGATCTTCTCCAGCACGGCCCACGGCATCACGGCCGTGGACGCGGCCACGGGCAAGGTCAACTGGGAGATGCCCGACCTGTTCCGCGACCGGTGCGTCGGTTCGCCGGTCTCCGCGGGCGGGCTCGTCATGGCCGCCTTCGGCTATGGCGCCCGCGGGAACCGCCTCGCGGTGGTGCGGCCGGGCGGGCCGTCGAAGGACGGGGAGCCGAGGCTCGCCTACGACGTCACGCAGTCGGTCCCCCTGGTGCCGACGCCGCTGGTGAAGGACGGCCGGGCGTTCCTCTGGTGCGACGACGGGGTGGTCACGTGCGTGAAGGTCGAGACCGGAGAGGCCGTCTGGCGGGAGCGCGTCCGGGGGAAGTTCTTCGGATCGCCCGTCTGCGCCGGCAACCGCCTCTATTGCGTCGAAGGCGGCGGCGAGGTGGTCGTCATCGCCGCCTCGGACAAGTACGAGCCGCTGGCCCGTGTTCCCCTCGGCGAACCCAGCTACGCCACGCCCGCCGTCTCGGACGGCGTGATGTACCTGAGGACGCGCACCCAGCTGTTCTCGCTCGGCGGCAGGAAGCCGTGATCCGACCGCCGCCCTAGCCCGCCTTGAGGATCTCCAGCATCGCCTTGTCCAGCTTGCGACCCTTGAGGTCGTCGTAGGCGGCGTCCTTGCGGCCGCTGTCGAGGACTCCGAAGGCGCCGCGGAGGTTCCAGAGCGACCACCCCCAGCCCGCCTTCTTCCAGTTGTCCAGCATGTCCTTCATCCACGAGAGAACCACCTTGTGCGGCGTGAACTGGAACGCGCCCCACTCGCCCACGTGGATGCCCACGCCCTGCGCCTCCAGCTGCTTCCAGGGCTCCACCTGTTCCTTCCAGTGCTTCTCCTTGGTGTAGTCGCCCAGCGGCCAGGTGGGCTCGGGCCACTTGTCCGAGCCGCCCACCCAGCCGGCCTTGTAGTGCGTCAGCTGGAAGGGCTGGTAGCCGCGCGTGCTCTGGCCCACCTTCAGCGGCGCGATCTCGGGGACCGGCTTGTTCCCGTACTGGTTGCCGTCGGCGATGACCAGCCGCTGGGGGTCCTCGGCGCGGATCGCCTTGACCGCCTTCTCGACGACCACGGCATATTTCGCGTTGTCCGTGCCGGAAGGCTCGTTGACGAGGTCGAAGCTCACGCGGCGGCTGGGGAGGCCCTTGTAGCGCCTGGCGAAGAACGCCCAGTGCCGGGCGAACTGGTCCTGGGCCTTCGGGTCGTTCCAGAGGCTCAGCGCCTCCTTCGGCGGATTGACGCAGTAGCCGGGGGCGCGGTGGAAGTTGAGGTTCACGTGGATCTTGTACTGCTTGCCGAACTCCACCACCTGGTCGATGTGCTTGAGCGTCTCCTCGTTGAAGGCGGCCGCGTCGGGGTCTTCCGCCCAGCAGCGGTAGTCCATCGGGAGCCGGGCGAAATCGAAGCCCCATTGGGCCATCATCTCGAAGTCGGACTCCTGGAACGGGCGGTTCCCGCCCTTGTTGAAGATGAACTTCTCGAGGAGGTTGAATCCGCGCCAGCGGGGGAGCTTGGCGGCGGAGGGTTCCGTCTGGGCGGCCGCCAGGGGAAGGGCGGGGCCAAGGACCGCGCCCGCCGCCGACTTCAGGAATTCGCGCCTGAGCATGAGAGCCTCCTCGACTTGTCGCGTCCTATGATTCGAACGCTCGCGCGGGCATGCCTGGGGATTGAAAGTGACGATTCGCCGTCGCCATCCCCGGGGTATAATCATGGATACCTAGGACGGGACGGGGAGGGATTCACCCTTCCCCCGCCCATCGGACCGCGGTAGAATGCCCGCCGTCCATGGGGACGAGGGCCTTGGAACATCGGACTTCTCTCGCCGGCGCGAGACTCTATCCCGGCAGAAAGCGGGTCGAGGCCTCCTTCTCCGCCAAGGCGGACCGCTACGACGAGAACGCCTCCCTCCAGGAAAGGATCGGCCGGCGCCTCGCCGCCCTCATCGAAAGGGAAGGGGGCCTGCCGCAACCCTGCGCGGACCTGGGCTGCGGCACGGGCAGGCTCCACGTCACGGGCGGGGCCCCGGGCCGCGTCGTGGGCATCGACCTCTCCATGGAGATGCTGGGGCGGTTCCGGCGCGCCGTGGCCGGGGGCATGCCCGTCCGGGCCGACGTGGAAGTCCTGCCCCTCGGGACGGCTTGCCTGGGCGCGGCCATCCTGGGCCTGGTGCTCCAGTGGACCGAGGAGCCGCGGCGGGCGGTCCGGGAGGCCGCGCGATGCCTGCGGGCCGGCGGCGTCCTGGCCTTCTCGGCGCTCCTGGGGGGGACGCTACGGGACCTCTACGACCTGGCCCGCGAGAAGGGGCGGGCGATCCCCGTGGCGCTGCCCGAGCGAGAGGAACTCTGCGCCATGCTCTCCGGCGAGGGGTTGGATCTCTTCGCGGCCGAGCCGGGAGAGGAGGTCCAGCACTTCCCCGGCGCGCGCGAGGCCCTGAGGAGCCTGTCGGCCGTGGGCGCCGCCGCGACCGGCGCGCGGCCCATGACGCGCCCGGAAGTGGCGGATTTCTGCGGGGAATACGAGCGCCGCACCAGGCAGCCGCAGGGGGTCCCCCTGAGCTGGGCGTTCATGGTCGGCCTGGCGCGCAAGCGGGATTGACCATGGCGGATCTGCCGCTGTTCGGGAGGGTCGAGCGGGAGTTGGAGGAGATCCGTTCCTCGGGGCTGTGGCGGTCCACGGCCTCGCCCCTCCAGGCCCCCGTGGACCTCTCCACCAACAGCTACCTCGCCCTCCATTCGAATCCTGACGTCGAGAGGGCCGCGCGGGAGGCGGCCGGCGGCCGGCTTTCCGGGAATCTCGCGTCCCGCCTCGTCGGCTCCCAGTCCCCTCTCTACGAGCGGCTGGAGGAGGAGATCGCGCTCTGGAAGAACGCGGAGTCCGCCCTGGTCTTCAATTCGGGATACGCCGCCAACGTCGGGATCCTGGCGTCCCTCTGCGGGCGGGGCGCGGACGTCTTCTGCGACCGCCTCAACCACGCCTCGATCCTGGACGGCATCCGGCTGGCGGGCGCCAACCCCGTCCGGTACAG
>CAYNDR010000374.1:0-6392 GCA_964395295.1 uncultured Planctomycetales bacterium | reverse complement strand
ACCCTCTTCGAAGACGGGCGGGACCCGATCTTCGTCATCAAGTGGAAGGACATCTACCAGGACCTTGAGGCGGCGACGGACCGGTGCGAGGACGTCGCCAACGCGATCGAGTCGATCGTCCTGAAGAACGCGTAAGGCCCCCATACGGCCCCCTATAGATGGACCCCCTCACGATCGTCATCCTGGCGGTGATCGCCGGGATCATTTTCGACGTCACCAACGGCTGGAACGACTCCGCCAACGCCATCGCCACGGTCGTCTCGACCCGCGTCCTCACGCCCGTCCAGGCCCTGGCGATGTCCGCGGTCCTCAACTTCATCGGGGCCCTCGTCTCGACCAAGGTGGCCCTCACGATGGGCGCGGGCGTGGTGAGCCTCCCCACGAACCTGATCTCCGTGATAACGGTGCTGGCGGCCATGATCGCCTCCGCGGCGTGGGTCACGTGGTGCACCCGGATCGGGCTCCCGATCAGCTGTTCGCACGCGCTGGTGGGGGGCCTCGTGGGGGCGACCATCGTCGCGGCCGGGTGGGGGGCCGTGAAGTGGGGGGGCGTGGCGAAGATCCTCGCCGCCCTGCTGATCTCGCCGTTCCTTGGGTTCGTCCTCGGGTACGTCCTGGTCTTCCTGGGAACTTGGCTGGCCCACTACATGGAAGCCACCCCGAGGCAGGGCCGGCGGGCGTTCGGCTTCCTCCAGCTCTTTTCCTCCTGCTTCATGGCGTTCGAGCACGGGAAGAACGACGCCCAGAAGGTGATGGGGGTCCTGGCGCTGGCCCTGTTCGCCGGCGGGTTCCTGAAGGACGCCTCGGGACGGCCGCTCGGCGACATCGGGCAGCTCTACATCCCCCTCTGGGTCAAGCTGGCCTGCGCGGGGGCGATCGCGTTCGGGACCGCGGTGGGCGGGTGGCGCGTGATCCGCACGATCGGGAGCAAGCTCGTCAAGATCACGACGCTCGAGGGCTGTGCCGCGGAGACGGGCGCGGGGGCGGTGCTGGAGATCGCGGCATCGCTGGGCGTGCCGGTTTCGACGACGCACACGATCACGGGCGGCATCGTGGGGGTGGGCTCGGCCAAGGGCGTGCGGGCCGTGAAGTGGGGCATCGGCGCCAAGATCCTCTGGGCGTGGATCTTCACGCTCCCGGTCTGCTTCGTCCTGGGGGCGGCGCTCTCCTGGTTCGCCGCGCGCACGAGCCCCCAGGCCATGGTGGCGGCCGTGGCGGCGGCCACGGCGGCCGCGTGGGGGGCGAGCTGGCTCGCCGGCCGCAGGAGGAGCCCGGCCGCCTCCTCGGCGGCCTAGAACTCGAGCTGGATCCGCGCCAGGATCCCCGTCAGCGAATCCTCCTCCCGGTTGTCGAACTGCAGGGGATCCTCGAAGCGCTCGTGCGTGGCCTGGAGCGTCACTCGCAGGTTCTTCCCGTACCACCACGTCAGACCGACCGTGATCGCGGAGACCTCCTCGCTGTTCCCCGCGGGCAGGGCGATCCCCGCCTTGAAGGCGTTCCTCGAATCGACCCGGGAGTATCGCGCCGAGAGCTCCAGGGCCCCCCGGTCGCCGGCCGGGACGAACCGCTTGGTGGGATTCTTGTCCTCGCCGGAGAGGAGCACCGAGCCCGACGCGAACCAGCCGAGGGTCTCCAGGTCGTCCTCGGGGCTTCCATCGAGCTCGTCCTCCCGGTACAGGACCTCCGCGCGGAGGCCGACGGGCCCCGCCCAGGCGGCCAGGCCCGCGCTCAGCCGCGTCCGGCGCCCGTCGAAGGTCCCTGATGTCGGGTCGAGGTAGAGCGCGGAGAGCTCGGTCGTGATGAGATCGAATCCCGAGGCGGCGAGGTCGTCGACGCCGCCGATTGTGCCGCCGAGGCTCAGGCGGAGGTGATCGAAGGGATAGGCCTGGAGGAGGAGGGCCGCTTCCTTCTCGTCGTCGGCGTCCACGACGCCGCGCCCCTTGTCCTTGAGGTAGCCCTGGCCCTGGCTCAGCATGGCGAAGTAGGCCAGGCGGTCCTCCCAGAGGCGGCCGTGGACCTCGATCCCGGCCTCGCGGCCGGGGACCAGGCGGTTCATGGGGGAGCGCTCCACGAACTCCTGGATCCACGAGGAGTCGAAGTCCTCCGCGGAGCAGGGGACCTTGAACTGGCCGAGACGGACGTTGAAGGCGGGGCTTTTCCTCCACTCGACCCAGCCGTCCTGCATGAGGGTCGTGACGCCCGAGGGGGCGGCGCCGGTGGACTGGTTGGTGGTGCCCGAGGCGAACTCGAGCTGGAACCGGTAGGCCAGCTCCTTGTAGAGCGTGCCCCCGGTCTCCAGGCGCGCCTCGCGCATCCAGATCGTGTCGGGGACCGTCCGCAGGGGGGCGGTCCCGTCGTCGGGGCGGCCGAAGATCGTCCGGCCCTGGATGCGGAAGTGGCCGTTGAGGTAACCCTCGTAGGCGCCGTCGCCCGACTTGAAGCGGAGTCCGTCGCGGTAGAAGACCTGGAAGGGCGGGGCCTCCTCGGGGGGCTTTTCCTGGAGGCAGGCCAGGGCGGCGAGGACGAGGATCATGGGGATTGCCCTCCTGGAGACGCCGGGCCGATCATCCGGTCATTATCGGGAAGGGTATGTTAAGGCATTATCAGATTATTTCAAGCTGAGGGTTAAGCCGGGGGAGGGGGCCGGATCAGGCGGAGGCGAACTTCTCCGCGGTGAAGCCGAGGATCTCGACGCCCGGCGTGCCGGGGGGGATGCCCGCCTTCTCGTAGGTGTGGCGGAGGAACTCGGCGGCGGTCCAGTTCCATTCCACGGCCACCTGGGGGAGGAGGAGTCCCGCCATGCCGCCCAGGCGGAGGTAGAGCCCGTGGGTGCCGACCTCGATCTCCTCGGGCCGGAGAGGCTTCATCGGGGAGAGGACGGAGATCTCGATCCTGAGCCCCCCGGCCTCCTCGGGCTGGACGGGGCGGAAGCGCGAGTCGCGGGTGGCGGCGGCCTCGGCCATCTCGCGGACGGACTCCCAGAGGGGCTCCACCGCCTCCACGTGGCCGATGCATCCGCGGAGGTCGCCGTCCGGGGAGCGGAGGGTAACGAAAGCGGCGCCCTCCTTTCGGAGGGCGCCGCCGGGGTCCTTCAGTTCAGGCAACCTCTGGCCGCGCGCGGCGGATTCCACCGTCCCGCGCGCCAGCGCCAGGAGCGTCCGCCGGTCTTCTTCGGAGAGCACGTCCCCAGTGTATCCGGGGGCGCGCTACTTGTTCACGGTTTTGTGCGCGGCCTTCACGGCGCCGGTCCCCGCGCCCGGGGCCCCGCCGACGATGAAGATCTCCACGCGGCGGCACTTGCTCAGGCCGCCCGACCGGGGCTCCGTGGAGCCGTGGCCCTCGACCACCATGTTCCGCTCGGGGATGCCGTTGCGGATGAGCTCCCAGCCCACGGACGTGGCGCGGAGGGCGCTGAGCTCCAGGTTGGTGTCGGTGAACAGGATGTTCTTGGTCGCCACTTTGACCACGCGGGCGGCGTCGGTGTGGCCCGCGATCCTCAGGTGGACGCCGCGGTGCGTCTCGGCGAACTTCTTGAGGACCTCCTTGCCCTTGGCGCTGATGTCGTACTTGCCGGAATCGAACAGGAGGTCGGCGGCGAAGGTGTACGAGTTGGTCTTGGGGTTGTACGCGAAGTCCCCCGGCTCCATGGCGATGCCGTCCAGGGCCTTCTTGAGGGCCGCGGCCAGCTCGTCCCAGGTCTTGCCGGACTCGCCGGCGAACTCGGCCTGGGCCTTCAGGCGCTCGTAGGCCTCGCCCATGGGCCGCAGGCGGGCGTTGTCGCGCTCCAGCGCCTGGTTGTACTCCCGCAGTTGGTTGACGTCGCGGTCGTACTGCGTCTTCGGGACGAACACGCCCGTGCAGCCGACAGACGCGGCGGCGGCCAGGGACACGGCAAGGACGAAAAGCTTCGAGGACATGACGCTCCCCCTCTCCTGGAAGGCACCCACTCTCTCCCGGCCCCGACCATCGGGGCCGACGCGTAGATTATAATCCGTAAGTTACATTTGTCAAGGGCAAAACGAAAAAAGACGAGGGTCGTTCCGCCGCACAAATAATCCGCTCCCGGACATGGCCGCCCCGCCCCCCTTGTCTATAATCCGGGGACGGCGTTTCGAGGGAGGTCTCATGGGCGCGCTCTGCCTCCTCCTGGCCCTGCCGCTCTGCGGCCCCGCGCCGGACGACCTCGACAAGTGCGGCGTCGTCTGGACCGCCCCGGGCGCGAATCCCGCCGGGTCGATGCCCGTCGGCAACGGCGAGGTCGGGCTCAACGTCTGGGTCGAGGGGGACGGAGACCTCCTCTGCACCGTCGCCCGCACCGACGCCTGGAGCGAGACCAGCCGCCTCCTCAAGCTCGGCCGGATCCGCGTGAGCATCTCCCCCAATCCCTTCGCCAAGGGCCGGCCGTTCCGCCAGGAGCTAAGGCTGAGGGAGGGCGCGATCGCGATCGCCGCGGGGGACCCGGCCGTGAGGCTCAAGGTCTTCGTCGACGCGGACGCCCCCGTCATCCACGTGGCGGGCGAGTCCGCCCAGCCCATCGAGGTCCGAGCCTCCCTCGAGACGTGGCGCACCCAGAGGCGGCGGATCCAGGGCGAGGCGATGCAGTCCAACTGGACGATGCGGGACGCGCCGGGCCACATCGAGCTCTGGGAGTCCGCCGACGTCGTGGCCGACGCGCCGGCCGACGCCGTGGTCTGGCACCATCGCAACGAAAGTTCGATCGTCCCCCTCACGCTCAAGCACCAGGGGCTGGAGAGCCTGGCCCACCTCGTCAAGGATCCCCTCATCAACCGCACGTTCGGCGGACGGATGTGGGCCGCGGGATTCGCCAGGGACGGCGGGGCCGCCCTCAAGACCGCGGCCCCCGTCTCGCGCTTCTCCCTCCGCATCGTCGCGCACGCCTCCCAGCCGGAGTCCGCCGCGGCCTGGGAGAAGGAGGCCGCCGCGATCGCCGCGAAGGCCGCCGACTCGGACGCCGCCGCGAAGTCCACGGCCGCCTGGTGGGACGCCTTCTGGTCGCGGAGCTGGATCTTCGTGGAGGAGGGCGAGGCCGCCGCCGCGGCGGTCCCCGTCAACCGGCACCCCCTGCGCCTTGGCGCGGACTCGGGCGGGGGCAGTCGGTTCGCCGGCCTCATGAGCCGAGCCTCCGTCTACGCGCGTCCGCTCAAGGAGGCGGAGGTCCAGGCGCTGGCCGCCGGGAAGCCCGGCGACGCCCCGGCCGTGAAGGGCGGCCTCCTGGCCGCGTGGAGGCTCGACGGCCTCCGGGGCGGCGCGGTGCCCAACGGCGCGGGCGGGGGCCTCGACGCGAAACCCTCCGGCAACCCCGCCTTCAAGGAAACGGACGGGACCGCCGCGGCGTCGATGGCGGACGGCCACTTCCAGGCCGCCGACGACCCCCGCTTCGCTTTCCCGAACGGCTTCACGCTGGAGGCCTGGATCCGGCCCGCGGGCGAGTCGGCCCGGATCTTCGACAAGATCACCGCCGGGCAGTCCGACGGCTTCCTCTTCGACACGCATCCCGGCCGCGCCCTGCGCCTCATCGTGGGGTCCGAGGCCTTCCACCAGGACGGCGTGCTCAAGCCCGGGGAGTGGCACCACGTCGCCGCCGTGGTCGATCCGGCGACGTCCGCCCGGCGCCTCTACTGCAACGGCCGCGCCGTGAAGGCGGAGGGCGGGGCCTCCGCCGAGGCCGCCCCGCCGTCCCGGATCACGCAGGCGTACGTCCTCCAGCGCTGGATGGCCGCGTGCGCCGGCCGCGGGAACTACCCGATCAAGTTCAACGGGTCGATCTTCACCGTGGACCCTGAATTCACCGGAGGTCCGAAGCAGGATGCCGACTGGCGCCGCTGGGGCGACTGCTTCTGGTGGCAGAACACCCGGCTTCCCTACTTCCCCATGCCGGCCTCCGGCGACTTCGACCTCCTCCAGCCGCTCTTCCGCTTCTACCGGAGCCACCTGCCGCTCGCCAAGGCGCGCGCGAAGCTCTACTACGGCGCCGACGGCGCCTATTTCCAGGAGACGATCTCCTGCTTCGGCACCGCCTCGAACGGCGACTACGGGTGGAACCGCGGGGGCCACAAGCCCTCCGAGTTCCTCAACATGTACATCCGCCACATCTGGCAGCAGGGGCTGGAGCTGGTGATGCTCATGCAGGACGCGTACGACCACACCCAGGACGCGCGGTTCCTCTCCGAGGAGCTCCTGCCCATGGCGCGCGAGGTCCTGCGCTATTTCGAGACGCGCTTCCCGAAGGACGCCGGGGGCCGGCTCGCCATCGCCCCCACGCAGGCGGTCGAGACGTACTGGTACGACGTGGTGAACGACACCCCGAACGTGGCGGGACTGCACGCCGTGGCCGCGCGGCTCCTGGCGCTCCCGCGGGACGCCGCCCCCGC
>CAYNDR010000373.1:0-6421 GCA_964395295.1 uncultured Planctomycetales bacterium | reverse complement strand
GGGAAGCGCAGGCTGCGGGCCAGGAGCCCGTCGAGGTTCGCGGCCCCCCCCGGGCGCGCGTCGGCGCCCAGTTCGCCGTCCCCCCCGCAGAAAGGCCGGCGGTCCGGCACCGTGAGGAGCCCCCCCCGGTAGAAGGCGGCGTTCGAGAAGCTGATGAGGGCCTCGGAGCGGCTCCGGTAGTGCCAGCCCAGCATCGTCGAGGGCAGGTTCTTGCACGCGTGGTTCAGGAAGCTGTCGCTGTCCATGTCGTACTCCCGCGCCTCCTCGCCCTCCTCGATGACCAGGCCCTCCTCCTCCGCGGGCCTGGCCGAGAAGAAGCTCGTGGGCGGGAGCTGCATCTCGTCCCCCACGACCACGATCTGCGGCCCGCGGAAGATCGAGGGGACCGCGTCCTCCACGGGGATCTGGCTCGCCTCGTCGAAGATCACCACGTCGAAGCGGTCGACGTCGATGGGGAGCGTGTCCGAGACGCTCAGCGGGCTCATCAGCCACACGGGCTTGAGGTCCAGGATCACCTCGCCGGACTCCTTCGCCAGGAGCTCGCGGATCGACTTGTACCGCATCGTCTTCCCGAACTCGTGCTCCAGGTCGCGCCGCCCCGCGGAATAGGCCTGCTTGAAGGCCTTCCGGTCGGCCTCCAGCTGGGAGGCCGGGAGGGAGGAGACGGAGACCTTCTTCCGGAACGCGCGGCGGACGCGGTCCACCACGCAGGCGGCGTTCCCCTCGAGCCACCGCTCGTAGTGCGACTCCAGGCGCTTCAGGTGGCGGTCGCGCAGGGGGCCGCCGAAGCCCACGAGGAACCGGTCGGCGTGGACCACCTGGTGCACGGTGCGTTCCGCCATCGCCGCCTCGACCCCGTCCGGGGGGAACGGCGCCCGCCGGATCATCGCCGCCAGCGGCGGCGGGAGGTTCCCCAGGTCCGCCAGCACGGGGAGCCAATCGGGGAGGTCCTCCAGGCGGGCCTGGACCCGGTCGAATTCCGCGCGGAGCTGGGGGAACGTGAGGGACTCGTACCCCGCGAAGACCCGGTCCAACTCGCCGCGCAGGCGGCCCAGGTCCTCCTTCACCGCCGCCACGGAGAGGACCGCCTTCGCCGCGCCGGCGTCGGCCAGGGCGCGGTCGTGCAGGGCGCGGGCGGCGCCGTGGAGACGCTCCACGGCGGCGCGGGTCTCGCCGAGGGCCTTGGCGAAGGCCTCACTGCCGCCCTCGACCTTGTAAGTCTCGTGGAATCCGGCCTCTCCCTTCGCGAAGGCCTCCGCCGCGGCGTATTCCGCCTCCAGGACCTCCAGGGTCTGGGTCCAGGGGGGCGGGACCAGGCGGCTCTTGAAGTCGTACCGTTCGTTCAGGATCCGCCGCAGGCGCCACCACGCGGGCTTGAGCCAGGGCAGCCACGCCTTCTCGAAGGCGCGCGCCTGGTCCAGCGCCGCCTGCGCGTCCGCGCGGGGCAGTTTCTCCCTCCACCCCCTGGCGGCGGCCGCCGCCGCGTCCAGCAAGGCGTGCCGGAGCCTCGCCTGGCCGGCCAGGGCCGCGGCGAGTTCGTTCGACGGCGCGCTCTCCCGGACGAGGAGGGCCATGAGCCCCCGCTCCGCGAACGGCCGGACGAGGGCGGCGTAGTCCACCAGCTCGGCCGCCTCGGTGTATTCGTCCCACTGGTCCTGGGGAAGCCCGGTCCCGCGCAGGGAGGCCACCACGGCCTCGAGCGTCGCGCGCACCTGCGCCAGGTTGCGCATGGCGGACTCGATGGGACGTTCCTCCTTCGCCACCCGCGGGTTCAGGAGCCGGAGCGGATGGTTCGCCAGGACGCCGTCCGGCTGGAGGTCGCGCACCGCCGCGGCCAGCCGCCCGACCGCCTCGTGGTTCTCGGCCCAGAGGCGGTACTCGGGGATGCGCTCGCGCTCGACGGCGCCGAGCGGGGGCACCCGGTCGCGGACCTCCGCGCGGCGGTGGAGCAGTGTCCCCAGGGAGATCCCGGCGGAGGGCGGCACGCTCCGCATGACCTCGTCGTATTGCCGGAGGGGCTGCATCTCCTGGCCCATGGAGGAGACCCAGCGGCCGCGGTATGCCTCCGCGTCCTTCCCCTCCCCGGGCTGGAGCGAATCCTCGTAGGTCTTCTTGAGGTCGAGGATGAACTCCTTCTTGTCCTGCTGGGAGTCGTGGATGAGGCTGCACAGGCCGTCCAATCCCTGCTGTTTGAGCCGATGATAGACCACGTCGATCGCGGCGCGCTTCTCGCACACGAACAGCACCCGCTTTCCCCGCGCGGCGAAATCGGCGATGAGGTTGGTGATGGTCTGCGACTTGCCCGTGCCCGGGGGCCCCTGGATGATGAAGCTCCTCCCCGTGCGGGCCAGGGCCACCGCGGAGGACTGGGTGGGGTCGCAGGGGACCACCGGGAACTGGTCCTCCAGGGGCGGCAGGGGCGGAGGCTCGCCCGCGGGGGCGCGGGGCGCGAGCGTGAAGACGGAGTCGAACGGCGGGTTGGGCAGGTCCTCCCGCAGGAGCGTCTCGAAGTCCCGCACGAGGGACATCTTCCGGTAGCGGAAATTCCCGAGCGTGAGGCTGCACAGGTCGAAGTCCCACGAGTACGGGTTCGCCGCTCCGCCGTCCCGGAAGGCCGCGACGCGGCGCTCCTTGTCGGAGCTCGGGGGCGCGGGCTCGGGCCCGGCCGCGCGGCTCCAGGCGGGCTTCGGGGCCTCCACGAAATCCCGGAGCGCGGCGGGAGCGGGACGGACCTTGGCCTCGAACAGCCGCAGGCCCAGCGGCTGGAAGTTGATCCGGTCGTAGCTGTAGTCGAGGTCGCCGAACGAGCGGACGGCGGCCCCCCCGAGGCGGAGCCGGCGCTGGTACTGGTCCATCCGCTTCCTCGCGCGATCGGTGATCAGCTCGACCTGCGGGCGGTCGATGCGGTTCACGGAAATGCCGGGCTCGCTCGCCTGGATCTTCGCGGAGAGATACTCGTGGAGCGTCCCGACCTTCGCCTCCGCCAGGTCGAGGGCCATCGGGAGTTCGATCCCGTAGAGCTGCCTGAGGTGGTGGCGGAGCACGGGGTTGACCTCGGCGACCGTCGAGGAGGGCTCCATCACGTACGCGTCCCGCACGCCTTTCTTCCTCGAGAGACGGACGGGGAGGAGGAGCAGGGGCGAGTCGATGCGCTCCTCCGGGTCCTCCTTCAGGTTGTGCCAGCGGAGGAAACAGACCACGAACCGGAGCTGGGCGAAGCCGTACTCGGCCTCGTCGCGGCGGGCCTCCCGGATCAGCTTGTCGAGGACGTCGGGGATGTAGGGGACGTCCTCGAAGCGGAGGTACTTCCCGAGGGCCAGGGGCTTCCCCTCCGAGAGGAGCGCCTCGACCTCGCCCTTCCAGGTGAAGATCTGTTCGGGACGGATGGCGGCCGCGTCGAACGTCGCGGGCACGGACGCGAAGGTCAGGTTCAGGCTCTGCAGGCTCGGGCGGTAGTAGAGCAGGCGGTTGCGCCGGGAGATCTCGAAGATGCGGTCGCGGAGCCGGAGGAGCACGGCGCGGCGCTTCCCCCGCGCGTCCATCTTCTGGAATCCCCGGATCCGCCGGGTGTCCAGGTCGCGGTCCGCCTCGTCCTGCTCGCGGTACCTCTCCAGGCGGCGGAGGATCGCGGGGAGGTCCTGCGCGCGGCGGTGGCGGCTGAGCTCGGTCATCCGCACGACCGCCTTGGCGACCACGGGATTGATCCGGGGCTGGATCGCGAAGAGGTTCTCCCGGTTCGCCGCGAAGCGCTTGAGGTCGTCGGTCCTGGAGAAGTCCAGGCCGCAGGCGACGCTGGCCAGGATCATTCCGAGCGTGAAGGTGTCGGTGAGCGCGTCGTGGTGGCCCACGGCGTGCTCCCAGGACCTGTAGCCCGCGACGTACACGGGCCTCGAAGGCGTCTCTTCCGGCTTTCCGACGAGGAGCGTTTCCCGCGACGGCGTCCCGCGGTCCACGTCGGTCTCCCAGGCCTCCTCGGCGCGGATGTCCAGGGCCCGGCTCGCGGGGCGGTCGAGCCGCTGGACCGCCCCGGGATTCGACCGGCCGGCGGACAGGCGGTCCTGGCGGAACCACGCCGCGCCGTCGGCCACGAAGAGGTCGGCGAGGCCGTCGAGCGGCGCCACCCGGCCCGCCTGGTGGGCGTCGACGGCCTGCCTGAAGAGGGGGAGCGCGCAGGCCAGGACGTCCTCGGTCGGGAAGGCGCCCCCCGGCAGGCGCCGGCGCAGGAAGGCCTCGAGGGGCTCCCCGGCGGAGGGATTCATCGGCCGCGCCCCCCCGCCGCGGCGAGGATCTTCTCCCGGTCCTTCTTCACCGCGGCGAGCTTCTTCTTCGTCAGCGGAAGCTCCTTCAGGGCCAGTTCCTCGAGGCGCGCGTCGATCCCCAGGCGCTCGCCGGCGGCGTGGGCGGCCGCCAGGGGCGCCTCCTCGAGGTCGGGGTCCACGGCCGCGAAGTCGAGCAGGACGTAGCAGAGGTAGTCGCGGATCCCCGCGCCGCAGGCCCGCAGTTCGTCGAACACGAGGGAGTCCTCCTGCTCGGGCGATCCGGGCGCGAAGTCCTCGAAGAAGAGGCGCGCGTGCGCCAGCGCGGGGGCGGACCGGAACCACGCCGGGGCGAGGAGGACGCCCAGCAGGCGCCGCGTCAGGGCGGACAGGCGCTCCTGGCCGGTGAGGTCGAGCCGGTCGATCGAGGCGGGGCCCTCGATCATCCGGGCGATCTCCGCCTCCGCTTCCGCCCCGCGCTCCGACCAGAGCCTGAGGGCGCGGGCGCGGATGAAGAGCTCCGGGTGGGAGATCCCCTCGGTGCGGGCCTCGCCGCCGGCGAAGATCTCCTCCGCCTGCCGGAAGTAGGCCGCGGCGTCCGCCTCGGCAAGCCCGGTATGGACCTTGACCAGCCCCGAGACGGCGTCCTCGATGCGGCCGGAGACGCGGAGGGATCCGCGGTCGGCCTGGAGCTCCGAGTAGAGCTGGAAGAGCCGGGCGGTCTGGAAGTGGCTGGGGTGGGCGCGCTCGTGGTTCGCCATGGCCGCGAGCACCTGGTCGGCGGTGAGGAACTCCCCGTCGGCGAGGCTGAAGAGGTCGTAGTGGGAAAGCTCGTGGCCGAGGACCGAGAGGAGCTCGTCGGGAGCCAGGAGCGTCCGCACGGGTCCGGTGAAGACCACGTGGATCTCCCCGGGCACGTGGACGAGCGAGGCGTTGACGCCCTCCGCCGCCTGCGACTGGTAGAGCGCGAGCGGCGCGGCCAGGGAGAGCCCCGCGGCGGCCCGGTCCGCGAGCGCGTAGAGGCCGGCGTGCCCCTCGCGTTCGAGCCGGACCGTGGACTTGAGCAGTTCCAGCCGGACGTTCTTCGCGTATTCCTCGCGGCAGCGGGCGGAGGAAAACCACTCCCACAGCGCCCTCTCGGTGCGCCTGAGGCAGTCCACGATCCGGCGCTGGCCGGGGAGGGCCGAAGGCGCCGCCGCCGATCCTTCCACGACCGAGAGTATAGCACCGGATCCGGCGGGACGCGCCGGCGGAGTCGCACTCCGGCGCTTCGGCGGCGCGGGCGGACGTGAAGGCGGGGACGGCGAGCTACCGGGCGGGGAGCCGGCGGGTCCGGTGTGCCCTTCTTGGGATGGGCGCTACAGCCATTTCAATCGGGTCTTCCACTCGTCCGCCTTCGTCGTCGCGAGCACATGGCGGAGAGCCCGTATCGTGGTTTTCACGTCCTCGGGATATAATTACCCCGACGGGAGGGATTCGGGATGGACGGCCAGCCCCCGCGAAGCACCCGCAGGATGGTCCCGCCAACGCCGCCGGACCCGATCCCGTTCCCTCTCGCGAAGATCGCGATCGTCGCGGGCGCGGTCGTCGCGGCCGGGGTGGTCGCGTTCCTGGTCTTCGGGAGATCCTCCGAACCGCCGGCCCCGAAACCGGAGCCCCGCAAGCGGGCTTCCAGGCCCGCCCCCGTTTCTGAGCCGGCCCCGGGGCCCGAGAAGGCCCCCGAGACGGGGATCATGATCCTCGAAGCCCAGGCGCCGGTCGCGCCGCCCCCGGCCGATCCGGCCGCGCCGCCGCAGGCCCCCCCTCCGGATCCCGCGGCGCCGGACCTCCAGACACAGGTCGAGGCCGCCCTCGCCGCCGGCCGCCTGGAAGAGGTCGCCCAGCTTCTGGAGCGCCTCCGCATGATGCCGGACGGGGACGCCGCCTGTCAGAACCTCAGGATGAAACTCGACGCCGCCCGCCAGGCCCGCCTCCTGGAGGCGGCCCGCGAGGGCGGGCGGGGACGGGTGCGCGCGGCGCGGGAAGAGCTGGCCCGGGAGGAGCGGGAGCGGCGGGAACGGGAGGCGCGCCTGGAGACGGCGCTCAAGGAGTACGCCGAGCGCCATCCCCTGCGGATCAAGCTCGGCGAGGACGCATTGGAGGAGGGCCGCAAGAAGAGCGCGAAG
>CAYNDR010000372.1:0-6429 GCA_964395295.1 uncultured Planctomycetales bacterium | reverse complement strand
GGCCTCCCCGCGGCTGTGGCGGGCGTAGATCCCCCCGTCCCGGCGCACCACCTTGGCCAGCTCCACGATCTCGTCCGCCTCCGCGTAGGTCCCCGGGACGTAGATGAGGCCCGTGGACATCCCCCAGGCCCCCTCCTTCATGCCCTTCTCCACGAGGGCCTTCATCTTCTCCAGCTCCTCCGGCGTGGGAGGCCGGTCCCGGGAGCCGAAGATCCGCCGGCGGACCGCGCCGTGCGGGACGAGGTGGATCACGTTCGTCCCCGCCCCGTCCTTGTCGATCGCGTCGAGCATCTTGTCCACGTCGACGTTGCCGCCGCCGCAGTTGCCGGTGACGACCGTCGCACAGCCCTGGGTGGTGTAGTTGTAGTTGTCCCGCGTTCCCTCCAGGAGGATCGTGTCGTCCGAGTGCGTGTGGAGGTCGATGAATCCCGGCGCGGCCGCGAGGCCCTTCCCGTCGATCGTCCGCTTCGCCTCCCCCTTCCACTCGCCCACGGCGACGATGGAGTCGCCCGCGATGGCGATGTCGCCGGCGAAGCCGTCCTTCCCCGTGCCGTCGTGGATCGTCGCCCCGCGGATGAGGACGTCCGCCTCGTCCGCGGGGGGGGAGAGGAGGAATCCGAGGAGGGCCAGGGACCTCATACTGACTTAACGCTTTCCGTGCGCCGCTTCGTACGCCTCGATCGCCGGGAGGTGCGAGAGGAGGTAGCCCAGCTCGTCCACGCCCTGCACGAGGCAGCGCTTGGCGAAGGCGTCGATCGGGAAGGCCGCCTTCTTCCCCGAGGGGAGCGCGAGGGTCTGGTTCGGGAGGTCGATCTCGAACTCGAGGTTCTTCTCCGCGGCGGCCAGGGCCTCCCGGTGGGTCTCGGCGTCCACGAGGACCGGGAGGATGCCGTTCTTGAGGAGGTTGTTGCGGTGGATGTCGGCGATGGAGGTGGAGACCACGGCGCGGAGGCCGAACGCGGCCATGGCCCAGGGGGCGTGCTCGCGGGAACTGCCGCAGCCGTAGTTGTCCCCGGCGACGAGGACCGTGGCGCCCTGGGCGCCGGGCCTGTTGAGGGGGAAGTCGGGCTTCGGGGTGCCGTCGGCGTTGTAGCGCCAGTCGGCGAAGAGGGCCTGGCCGAGCCCCTTCTTGTCGCTGGCCTTGAGGAACCGGGCGGGGACGATCTGGTCGGTGTCGATATTGGCGGCGGGGATCGCCACCGACTTGCCCTTGAACGTCGTGATCGGTTCCACGGCAAATCCTATAGATAAATCCGCGGATCGGCCACCCGGCCCTCGACCGCGCTGGCGGCGGCGGTGAGGGGGCTCGCGAGGAACGTCCGCCCGCCCTTGCCCTGGCGCCCCTCGAAGTTTCGGTTCGAGGTCGAGACGCAGTACTCGCCCTCGCCGATCTCGTCGCCGTTCATGGCGAGGCACATGGAACAGCCCGGCTCGCGCCACTCGCAGCCCGCCTCGAGGAAGATCCGGTGGAGCCCCTCGGCCTCGGCCTGCCTTTTGACCCCGCCGCTGCCCGGCACGATCATCACGCGTTTGGCCTTGACCCGGCGGCCCTTGAGGACGGACGCGGCGGCGCGCAGGTCCTCGATCCGCCCGTTGGTGCAGCTCCCCACGAAGACGGCGTCGACCGGGTGCCCGAGGAGCTTCGCGCCGGCCTCGAGCCCCATGTACCGGAGCATCTTGGGGTCCGCGCCGGCGGGGATCGTCCCCGCGACGGGCATCCCCGCGCCGGGGTTCGTCCCGTAGGTGACGTAAGGCTCCAGCTTCTCCGCCTCCATCGCGAGGCTCTTGTCGAAGGAGGCGCCCTCGTCGGTGGCGTACTTCCGGAGCGCGTCGAGCGACTGGAGCGCGAAGGGCCGGCCCTTGAGGTAGTCGAGCGTCGTCTCGTCGGCCCCCACCATCCCGGAGCGCGCCCCCGCCTCGATGGTCATGTTGCACACCGTCATCCGCTCCTCCATCGAGAGGGCGCGGATCGTGGTGCCGCGGTACTCGATCGCGTGGCCGGTGGCGCCGCCCACGCCGACGCGGGCGATGAAGGCCAGGATGACGTCCTTGGCGGAGACGCCCCTGGGGAGCTTCCCCTCCACGCGGACCTCGAAGGTCTTCGGCTTCCTCTGGAGAAGCGTCTGGGTCGCCAGGACGTGCTCCACCTCGCTCGTCCCGATCCCGAAGGCGAGCGCCCCGAACGCCCCGTGGGTGGCGGTGTGGGAATCGCCGCAGACGATGGTCATCCCCGGCCGGGTGAGCCCGAGCTCCGGCCCCATGACGTGGATCACGCCCTGGTGCGGGTCCCCCACGCCGTGGAGCGCGATGCCGAAGTCGCGGCAGTTCCGCTCGATCTGGGCCACGAGGTCCCGCGCCTGCGGGTCGAGGATGCCCAGCTTGGGATTGTGCGTGGGCATGACATGGTCGATCGTGGCCGCCGCGCGGTCCGGCCGGCGGACCTTGAGGCCGCGGGCGCGGAGGCTCGCGAAGGCCTGCGGCGAGGTCACCTCGTGCAGGAGCTGGAGGTCGACGTAGAGAACGCTCGGGCAGTCGGGCTCGGAGAGCACGACGTGCTCGTCCCAGATCTTCTCTAAAAGGGTCTTCGGCACGGCGGTACTTTATAGCGGAAACGCGGGGGGGATTCGAGAACAAAATCGGGGGGGGCGAGACCACGGAGAGGACGGAGATCACGAGGAAATATTTAAACACGGAGCGCACGGAGAACACGGAGGATCGGGCAACGGGCCTTGGGCCATGGCCGGGGGGGGGCGTTCCCCCGCGATCCCTGCCCATGCCAATGTCGGAGCGGATCGCTCGCCGCCGGAGTACAGTAGAGGGGGAGCCAATGATGATCTTGTTGTGGGCCCTGGCGGCCTTCCTGGCGCAGGAGGAGCCCCCGTATCCCGTCCTGGTGACGGAAAAGACGCGGGCCGACAAGGAGGCCCGGTCGGCCCTGGAAAAGCCGGGGACGGTCTTCTTCTCGGACGACTTCGAGTCCCCCGAGTCGCTTCGGAAGTACTTCGAAGTCCAGGGCGTGAAGGAGGGCCGCTCGAAGGTCGCGCTCGACCCCAAGATCGCCCGTTCGGGCAAGGGAGCGATCCAGTTCACGGCCCCGGCCAGGGACGGGAAGGAATCGGGCGCGAGCGCCACCGGGTGGTTCGGGCCGGAGGGCCACGACCGGGTCTTCTTCCGCCGGTACATCAAGTTCGCCTCGGACTACGACCAGGGGAACCTCAACCACACGGGCGGCGGCCTGTCGGCGGTGGCCGGGAACGACAAATGGGCCCACATGGGGTCGGCGGGGATCAAGCCCCGGGGGGACGACCGCTTCACCTCCGGCTTCGAGCCCTGGAAGGACTGGGGGCGCCTCGCGCCGCCGGGGCGGATGTTCCTCTACACCTACTGGATGGACATGAAGCGGGACCGGGACGGCCACTACTGGGGCAACATGATGGAGGCGGCCCCCGCGGAGCGGATCGCGCTGGAGCGCGACCGGTGGTACTGCCTCGAGCAGATGATCCGGGCGAACGACGAGGGGAAGCCGAACGGCGAGATGGCGGCGTGGATCGACGGGAAGCTCTACATCCACTTCACGGGATTCCGGTGGCGCTCCTCGCCCGCCGTGAAGCTCAAGCGCTTCACGTTCGGGGTGTACATCCACGAGGCGAGGAAGGACAACACGGTCTGGTACGACGACGTGGCGCTCTCGACCGGCTACGTCGGGCCGGCGAAATAGCGCCGGAGGCTCAGCGCAGTCTCACTCCCTGGCCCGCGACGGGCGTCAGCTCGATCCGGCTGAAGGCGTAATGAAGCCAGGCGCCGATGAACAGAGCCTGCTCGCCGGACATGCCGTAGTCCATGGACAGCTTCGACACGTCTCCCTTCCATCGAATGAGTACCGACCCGTCGCCCGACACCGTGATGCCGTCCTTGCGGACGGAAAACACCAGCGTCCGGGGCCGCTCGCCGGTGAAGAACCATCCCTTCCACGCCGAATCCGGAGAATCCCCCCCGGGAACGCCGTTCAGGAAGGACCGGCCCTCGCGGGAGTCGATGACGACCGCGAACAACCCTCCGGGGCCCAGGAGACCGACGTCCAGCGAACCGTTCTCCCCCCGCTTCTGCTCCCGCCGTTCCACAACGAGGGTCAGGTCGTACTCCGCGGGAGGGACATACGGTATCTTCAACAGGGCCAGCTGACCTCCCCTCGGTTCGGGCGGAGAGTGGAGCTTCTGTCCCGCGATGCTCCAGACCCCCTTCACCATGTCTCTTCGCAAATCGATCATCGCGAGGAGATTGACGGGGGCGTTCGGAGCGAGCGCCGCGGCCGGGCCCCCGCCGAGGCCGCCCACGTACGACAGCCACGCCGCCTCCATCGCCGGCAGGTCCTCCTTCCCGAACGTCGCCGCGAAGGCCGCCGGCGCGGCGTCCCCCGCGGCCAGCCTCTTCACGTAGGCGGCCAGCAACCCGGCCCCCTTGACCTTCTCCCCGTGCAGGAACCAGTGGACCATGCTCCAGGCCTGGGCGTACTTGAACGGCGCGTGCTTGTCGTAGAAGGAGGCCTGCGGCTCGACCATGATCTTCTCGAACGGCACCGGCTTCCAGCCGTACTTGAGGGCCATCCTCAGGTTGCCCAGCCGCCCCTCCTGGATCCGCCCCCGCTCGACCACCTTCCCCTTCTCCACCTTCGAGGCCGCCGCGTACTCCGCCATCCCTTCGTTGAACCAGATGGGCGCGCCGGGGAGCGCCCCGTGCAGGTACTGGTGGAATCCCTCGTGCCCCAGCACGCGCAGGGTCTCCTCCGCCTCGGGGTCCTCGAAGAGCACCAGCTGGCCGTACCAGGCGGAGAAGGCCCCCAGCGTCGTCTCCCCCCGGGCGCCCGCCGTGAACTCCATGTAGCTGTAGTAGCCCTCGGGGGCGTTGAAGACCACGACCTCCGCCCGCCGGCCCGGCGGCGACGGCAGGGAGAGCACCTCCTCGTAGAGCGCGCGCATCGCCTCCAGGTGCTCCGCGTAGGCGCGGCACTTCGGCGCGGGGAGGTCGCTCCGCAGGAGATAGTGGGCCGTCTCGTGCTGGTTGATCCGCGCCCACAAGGGGCCCCGGACCATGTTCCCCAGCATCTGCGCGCGCGCCTGCAGGTCCGGATCGAGCGGGGCGAGCTTCCGCGCCAGCGCGGCCGACTCCACCGCAGCCTCCCGCCGGCCCGCCTGGTGCTCCAGGCGCGCCATCACGAGGTGCGCCTCCCCGAGGTCCGGCTTGACCGCCATCGCCCGATCCACCAGCCCCCGGGCCGCCTTCTCGTCGCCGGCCAGCGCGAAGAGCCGCGCGCGGGCGCACAGGGCCTCCGGGAAGTCCGCGAAACACTGGAGCGCCTTCTCGTAGTGCCGGGCCGCCTCACGGGAGTCCTCCGCCTCCTCCGCCAGGATTCCCCGCCAGTACCACCCCGGCGCGAATCCCGGGTGCCTCGCCGTGAGATGCGCCGCGGCGTCGGCCGCCGGCTGGAAGTGCTCCGTCTCGCATGACTTGAGGAACCGCCGGATGGGCCCGAGCGCCGTTTCGTACTCCGTCCGCGCCTCCCCGCCCCCGAGGACCGCGTCGAGGCTCAGCGCCAGCGACGCCTCCTCCTTCTCCCCCTCGCGCCGGACGCGGCGCTCCCGCGCCAGCTCGGAGGTCAGGGCCTCGCGGTATCCCGCCAGGGTCTTCCGCATCCACGCGGGATTCACGCCCCCGGACACGGAGGCCTCGCGGAAGACGGCGCACGCCTTCCCCGCCTTCTCCCCGTCCCTGGCGTACGCCAGGCCCCCCAGGAGGACCGCCACCTCCGTGAATCCCGCCTCCTTGCCCGTCCAGAGGGTCCTCTGCCCGATGCGGAAGGAGAACGTCCCGCGCGTGAACTCCATCTCCATGCGGTTCCCGCCCGCGGCCCCCGAGTCCGGGAGGAGATCGATCGTCCGGTCGTCCTCGCGGCGGAAGACCGCGAAGGCCTTGAGCCGGGTCGCCATGGCGGCGTAGATGAGCACGTCCCTCCCGTCCGGCCGGATGAACCGGAGGCCCAGGATGTGCAGGACGGAGTCCGCCTCCCGGGCCGTGACCGACACCTTGAGCCTGTCGCGGAACGGGACGTCCTTCACCGTCGCGAACGCCACCTTGTCGCCCGAGACCTCCAGGCCGCCCTCGGGCAGGACGGCGCACTTGCTCTCCTTCTGGGCGATGAAGTCCTTGACCTCGTCCGGCTTGCGGAACGACCAGCCGATGCCGAGGTCGTTCCCCGAAAACCGGAAGGCCCCCTCGAAGACGCGGGACATCCGCCTCACGCGCTCCACGTCCGGGCAGAGCGGCTTGAGAGAGGGGTCCGCCCCCGCGACCCTGGCGAAGCACGAGGCGGCGCGGTCGTAGTCCGCCGCCCGCAGGAAGATCTTCCCGACCTCGAACTGGTCGCGCGGCCGG
>CAYNDR010000371.1:5712-6430 GCA_964395295.1 uncultured Planctomycetales bacterium | reverse complement strand
TTGTAGGGCTTGCCGGCAATCCTGCCCTCCGGGGTGTAGCCTTTCGCAAGGAGGTTCTTCTTCTTTTCGGCAGGTTCCGATCCGGACAGGTCGTACTCGTCCTCCGTGTGGTAGTCGAACCTCCACTTCACGAGCCGCGACGATGAGCTTCCATCGAACTGGACGTACTCCAGTTTCCCGGTGCGCTCCTGGCCTTCAGGCATTTCCTGGTACGTCAGAGTGTAGGAGTTCTGCCCCTGATCCGTCACTTTCTTAAGCCGCTTGTATGCGTCGTATTCGAGCCAAGTTTCCCTGCCCTCTCTGTCACGTATTCGCCGGAGCAGGATCTGAGGATTGGGATCATCGGTGCCGTTGGGATTGTCCTCGTAGAAGAACTCCAGCTTGTTGGGGGACTGGTTCGTATCCTCCATCCTGTTCAGCCGGCCTGTCTCATCGAAGATATATTTGATCCCATGCTTGGTGGTGAGCTGATAGTATCCGCTCTGGGGAAGGTTCCGTTCGAGACGGGAGAAATCTCCGAATTCGGGCCGGGCGATATAATGCCCCAACGGAAACTCGTAGTGGAAGTCGACGACCCTTCCATCGCCGAACCGGACTACGATCGGCCCGGTCCTGGGCTGGGTGGAGGAGCTGGGCTGTTCGTTGTCGTAGAGCCAGACGTCATTGTTATGGGACCATCCCTGGGAGATCGAGCTCGGGAATCCATCGAGGGAGTTGT
>CAYNDR010000371.1:5011-5702 GCA_964395295.1 uncultured Planctomycetales bacterium | reverse complement strand
AAACTGGCCGAGAAACCTGCCCCACGTGAAGAGAAGAGGGGGAGAGTGAAGTCCAGATTACCGGTTGCGCCGTTGGCGATCGCGTTCGGACCGACGGGGAATTGGACGAAGCTGTCTTGGCTCCCGAGGTTGAATTCTGTCGCCCGCGTATAATAGCTGCCATAGCCCCCCGAGGACATCACGTGGACGTAATCGTTGCCAGGGGAGATGAAGATGTCAGTGGCGCCAAAGGGCTGGAAATCGGCATAAGGATTATTCTGCCCCTGAATCCCCTGGAGACGCCACACCTCATCGATCTTTTGGCCATACCCTGTCATGCCTGAAAAGGGAGTATTATAAACCACGACAGGCTGCTTGCGGGAATTGACGGCGACCTTGGCATTCCGGGCGACATAATAATAGGGGAATTGAAGGATCGTCTCTGGGGAGCCGAAGGATCCGTCGACGGGTTTCGTTCGATAGTAAAGGGATTCCGTGGGAATGGTGTAATCGGAATATCCCCGGTCCCACACGACATGAACCGAGCCGTCCGGCCCCACCCCCATGTCGAAGTCAAGCTGGGCCGGATAATAGACGTCCGTGGCGTCCGTGATCGTCCATTGGGGTTCGGAGCTCCCCAGGGCTTTCTGGGCGTGTTTCAGCTTCTGGCTATAAGTGTCCCACGGGCCTGAACCGCCCTGTTTATGCGACC
>CAYNDR010000371.1:0-5001 GCA_964395295.1 uncultured Planctomycetales bacterium | reverse complement strand
TCCGTGCCGTCGGCATTAGGACCCGTCTCGACCACCGGGACGCGCACCTTCGCCGACCAGTGGACCCCCGTAAGAGGATAATTAGATCCGTTAAGTTCAGAGCCCGGCCTTCTCTCGATATCCTGGAGAGCGCTCAGATCGCGCGAATATACGATGGCCCGGTCATCCTTGAGGACATTATTGTTGGGCGCGCCAGAAGAAGCATCGTTCCGCTTGTAATTCCTTTCATGAAGGACCGTATGCAGTCCGCCATCCTTGTCATACGCGAGACTCACGGAGTCATAGGTCTTTTCCTCATAATAGGGTTCTTCCGTGGAAGGCCAATGCTGTAATCCCATTGCGATTCCCTGTTCCCCTCCCCACCCTTGCCCGGGGGTGAATTGATTCACGTAAACCGAGTTATAACTCCCGTCACTGTTTACCAGATAGGCCGCGGACACTTTCCCGTTAGAATCGACCGCAATATCTCCGGCCCGGGCGGTCTCGCCGGGATCCAGGTACGAAGTGGAACTATTGCAGGTCTTGAGATGAACCGGAGTGGAGAGCCCCATACGCTGGCGGGACTCCGGACGGTTGTTGGCGTAGTAGATGGTGGTTTTGACTTCAACACCCAATGAGTCTAAGACCTTGCCATACATCAGCACATGGACGGTGCCGTCCTGTTCGACCGCGAAATCGTAGGGATATTGCCGGCTGCCCGCCATCCCCATGGTGAGAGGGTATCCTTCATTGAAGGCCAATACCGTCTGGGGCCGGAGCCATCGCGGGTAGGACTGCCAGGCGTCCGTATTGGGGATCCGCCCCCCCGTGCTCGGGGTCTCCTGCGGCATGGGGCTGGACGACGCCGCGCCTGCGGCAGTGAGCACCATGCCCACGAGTGCCAGGATGCGCATCCGAGTCATCGCTATTCTCCCTTGAACTCACTTCAACTGGGCCAGAAGATCCCGAAGCACCTCAGCCTGCCGGGGGCTCGGAGAGCCCGCCAAGCGCGCCACGACGACCTCCCGCGATCCCGTCGGGGCGCTCTTTAGGGACCCCAAAATCGCTGTGCGGGTCGTTTCATCGCCGGAAAGCGCCGCCGAGACATAAGCCGAGATCCGATTCCCCATGGCCACGCGGCTGAACGATCGACCCCTCTCTTCCGGTGACATGGAAACATTTTCGGGCTCGCGGGGGACCGGACGGGGGACGTTATGAAGGGGCGAAGGAGGTGGATCCGGCTCCGCGGGGGTCCGGCTCTCTTGGGAAACGCATGGGCGCGGCCGGTCGGCGGCGGGGGCGGCCGGCCGGCGGCTCCGGATCAGCGAAGATCCGATCACCACGACCAGGAGAAGAATCGGCAGGAGCAGGATGGCCTTTTTCATGGCTGGGGATCCTTCTCATTGGCCGCGTCGTCCCCGGCGGTCACCTCGTACTCGTAGGGGATTTCGTTCTGGACTCCGTCGTCTCGATAGCCCAGTCCCTGGATGGGGTAGGCCCCGTTGACCTTGGTGTAGGACGAGTCCGGTTGGCTGGCCGGTTTCCGCCAGATGTTGTAGCCAAGCACGTCCTCGGACGGGCTCGGCTTCCACCCCAGCAACACCATGCGGTTCCCGGGCGTGGCCGTCAGGGAGGTCGGCGGCAGGGGAGGCGTGGAGTCGATCACCAGGACAACCGGCGCGGACGGCGGGGAGGCGATCCCCGGGCCGCTTTCGGCGATCGCCGTGAACCTGTAGACGCCCTCGGAGAGAGTCAGGCTCGTGTTCTGGAGCGTCCAGGCGCCGCCGACGGATTGCACCTCGCCCACCAGCGCGCCGTTGGCCAAGACCCGGATGGTGAGCGTATCCTGGATGGCGATGGTGCCCGCGATCTGCGGAGTCGTGTCGTTCGTCTTCTTAGAGGGCGTCTGGATCACGGGCGCCGGAGGCGGCGCTATATCCACCGTGATCGTGATGGGGGACGAAGCCGGCGAGGCCGTGCCGATGGAGTTCATGGCGTAGGCGAAAATCTTGTAGACGCCGTCGGGAAGGAACGAAGTGACGATGCTCCACGTCCCGCCCGAAGGGACGACGCCCTCTCCCACCGCCATTCCGTTGGCCTGAAGACGGATTGCCAAGCCCTCCACGCCTGTCCCGGCGATCTGCGGGGTTCCCGTGGGCACCGTGTCCCCATCCGATGGGGATGTGATCACCGGCGCCAGGGGCGCATCCGCGTCCGTGTTGGCGGTCACCAGGAACGTGAGAGCGGCCGGTGCGCTGGTCGCCAGGCTTGCGCTCGGGGTGAGCGGCGCGGGCCTTTTTTTTTTTAATGATACGGCGACCACCGAGAGACCCTGGACGTCGGAGGGCCGGGCGGCCGGGCTGGCCACGGGATTGGCGGGGGCGACAGGGCTGTCGGCGAAGGAGATGCCGGATGAAATGAGGGCAAAGCTGACCGGGGCCCCCTCGATGGGATTCCCGAAGGCGTCGCGCGTTTGGGTCACAAGCGGCAAAGGGAGCGTGGTCCCGGTTGCGGTTGCCTGATTGTCCCCCGCCATCTTGACGAACTGCGCGGGAGTTCCAGCCGTCACGGTCACCGTGGCCTGCCCGGTCA
Source organism: uncultured Planctomycetales bacterium (assembly GCA_964395295.1). Lineage (GTDB taxonomy): Bacteria > Planctomycetota > MHYJ01 > MHYJ01 > JACPRB01 > CAYNDR01. The sequence goes on along the minus strand of CAYNDR010000371.1, from coordinate 2,430 downwards.
CGGCAGGATTCGCGACGACGGTAGCCCTTACCGTCTGGACCCCAGCCTGCGCGAAGACGAGCGCGCCGGGAAGGACCACGACGCCTTCGTCCCTCCGCGAGAAGGCGGCGAAGAATGTCGCCGGGAAGGGGATCGTCCCCGTGAGGTCCACCTGGACGATGCCGGCGAAGCTCTTGAGAACCGATCCCTCGGCAAGGAGGGCCTTGAGCGTCACGTCGGAGGGGACCCCCGCCTGGAGGGGATCGGCCACCCCTTCGATCGCTATCGAAGCCGGATAGGGATGGACGAACTCGATCGTCGCCTGCATGGGGAGCGACACCCCGTTGACGGTCGCCGTGGCGGTCACCGTCCCGGGCGTCAGGGAACGGGCGAGGGCGCGATAGACGCCATCACCCAGGTCCTCGACGAGCCCCACGGTCGCGGTGCCGGCGATCGAAAGCGTCACTGTCTGGTTCGGCCCGAGGAGCCGGCCGGAGGCATCCCTGGGGACGACCGTGATGGTGGAGACGCTCACGCCGTCGGCGGGGAGCTCCCACGGATTGGCCCGGACCTCGCCCTGGGCGGCTTCCGGGGTTGGGGCCGCCACCCCGTACTGTCCGCCGGCGAAGCTCGATATCTGGGCGAAGACGAGGTTGCGAACCGTGTCGATCGAAAGGACCGGGACAAGGACGGTCTGGCCCGTGGCTGGATCGTACCGGAGGAGGTTGAGCCCCTCCTCGGGCACACCGGTGGGACCCACGAGCGATTCGTGGTAGCCGACCGAGACCGTGACCGGCTGGGCGAAGGCGTAGGCGGGGTTGAAGTTGACCACGGGGCCCACGCGGGTGAAGCCCGCCGGGAAGGGGAACGGGTAGGCCGCCTCCTCGATCCAGAACGTGAGCCCTTGGGATTCCGTGACGGATCCCACAGGGAACTCGGCATTGGAGCCCCAGGACGACCGGGACGGATCGTTCACCTCGACGGTCCCGCCCGCGGGACCGATCGGGCCAAACGCCGCCACGATCCGGAAGGCGCTCGCCGATTCCGTCGTGTTCCCGGCCATGTCCGCGATCCGGGCCGAGAAGACATGCGCCCCATCGGGGAACGGATTCACGGGCGTGTATACCGCTTCAGCGGGACCGACCGAGAAGCTGGAGGTCTCCTCGACCCCGTCGAGGAAGGCACGGAATTTGCCGGTGTCCACTCCGCTCCCGTCGTCCGAATAGGTCGCGCGGAAGACGGGCCTCTGCGCGATAACGAAAGCCCCTTGGGAGGGTTCCAGGGCCAGAGTCGGCGGCGTCTGGTCCGGCGGGGCGACGGTGAATCCCCAATCCAGCGTCCCCAGGTTGCCTGCAGCATCCTTGACCTCGGCATGCACCGAATGGGCACCGGCGGAGAGGTTCTCGGGAGGGTTGTACGTGAATCCGGTCGGGGTGATCGCCGAGGCCGACGTGACGTCCGCGCCGTCGAGTTCGATCCTTGCCGTCGCGGCCGCGATCCCCGAGCCCGAATCCGACCAGGAGGCCGAAATGACAGGGCGGAGATCGGGAGTCGTGGAGCCGTTCGGGGGCGACGGCGACGAAATAACGGGCGGGAGCGTGTCGATCGTGACGGCGACGGGCGCCGAGGGGGAAGAAACCAGGACGCCGTCCGACGCGGTCGCCGTGAGCGTGTGCCCGCCGTCCAGGATCGCCATCGAAGGCTGGAGGGACCAGCCTCCCCCCATCCCGCTTGTGGTCGTGCCATTTTCAATCCCATCCACGAGGAGCGTAATGAGGGGGCCGGCTACCGACGATGTACCAGAGACGGTGGGCATCCCCGTCGCCAGGATGGTACCGGAGGCGGGGGACGTGATTACGGGCGGCGGGGGCGGGACGAGGACGCTGAAACTCCAGTTCAGACTTCCTGGATTCCCGGCCGCGTCCTTCACCCCGGCCGTGACCGTGTGCAGGCCGCCCGCCAGCGGCGCCGCGGGGGTGTAGCTGAATCCCCCCACCGTGATGGTCGACGAGGCCGTCCTGTCGGCGCCATCGACGATGATCGACGCGGTGGAGGTCGCGATGCCCGTGGTCGCGTCGGACCAGGAGGCCGAGATGACCGGGGACGTCTGCGTCGTCGCGGAGCCGTCGGGCGGGCTGGGCGACGAGACGACCGGTCCGACCGTGTCCACCATCACCGAGACCGGGCTCGACGGCGGCGAGGTCTGGGTGCCGTCCGAGGCCGTGGCCGCGAGCACGCGGCTTCCCTCGGCGAGCGGGCTCGAAGGGGTCATCGACCAGTTGCCCGCCACGGCGCTCGTCGTCGTCCCGGCCGCAAGTCCGTCCACGGTGAGGGCGATCGTCAGGCCTGGAGCGGCCGACGTCCCCGTGACCGTGGGGGTCGAGGCGTTCAGGATGGCCCCGTTCGAGGGACTCACGATGACGGGCGCGGGGAGCGTGGGCGGCGGGTTCG
>CAYNDR010000370.1:0-6436 GCA_964395295.1 uncultured Planctomycetales bacterium | reverse complement strand
AGCCCGAGCTGGAGAACCCCTCCGGGAGCTTCCTCTTCTTCAGCATGGGATTCGATTTCACCCTCGTCCGCGACCAGAGCTTCCTGCTGGCGGTCCACGGCGGAGCCCTCTACGGCTGGTACGGCGGCGTCACGAACCTCGACGACGGGCTGGCCGGCCTGGTCGGGCTCACCTCCGGCGTTCACCTGGGGAAGGGAGTGACGCTCACCCTCGGCCCCGAGGCGGTCTTCGCCCGCGCCGGGGACAGGATCTACCTCGGCTCGGTGGGCTTGCTGGTCGAATTCTGAGGTGCCGGCCGTGATCCTTGCATGGGCGTTCCTCGCGGCGGCCTCGACGGACGCCGCGGCCGCCGGATCGGACTACCGGACGGGAGTCCGGCTCCTCGAGGAGAAGAAATACGATGAGGCCGCGGCGGCCTTCGAGGAGGCCCTGCGCCACGCGTCGGCCGAGATGCCGTCCCTCCGGTACCGCGATCCCGAAGGGAGACAGGACCATCCCTATTTCCCCTACTACGGCCTGGCGCGGGCGACCCTCGGCCAGGCCGAGGGCGACGGGTCGGCCTACGGGCGGCGGGACCGTCTGCGGCTGGCCATCCGCTATCTCGATCAGACCGCCCATCCCCTGGCGCCCGCGAGGCTCGCCGAGGCCAGGTCCGCCCTGGAGGAAGCCGAGAGGACCATCGCCGAACGGGAGGCCTCCACTCCCCCCCCCGAACTGGCGGTCCTCCGGACGAAGGTGGAGAGGCTGTGCGAGACGGAGAGCTTCGAGGACGCCCTGCGGGAGATCGGAAACGCGGGGGACCTCCTCGGGAAGTTCGAGCGCCTCAAGGGCGACCTCACGACCCTGGTCCGGGGCCGCCAGCGGGCTTCCCTTCAGCGCTACGGGGACATCCTGAGAAGCCGCCTGGAGAGCATCTGCCGGACCGACCCGACCCTGGAGGCGGAAGTCATCCTCCCGATGCTCCGGCCCGCCCGCGTGCCCGCCGAACTCTCCGCGAACCCGGGGCCGCACTTCCAGTGGCTCTCGGACTTCTTTCCGGTCTACGAGAAGGAGATCGACCAGATCCGCGCGTCCCGGAGCCTCCCGATCGACCGGCTCCTCGCCTCGGCGGCCGCCTTCGAGGCCTCGGCCCTGAAGGCCCTCGAAGTCCGGCTCGTCCCGGGCTTCCGCGCGGCGCGGAACGTGGCGCACTCCATGCGCATGGCCCGGCTGAAAGAACTGGCCGCCACCGGCGATCCGGGATCCGCCGAGTTCAGGGGATCGGTCGAAACTCTGCTGGCCGCCTGCGCCGGGACGCTCGCCGGCACGGAGGAGGCCGTGCGGAAGCGGACGGCGGAATGGGCGGACCTGACCGTCCTGGAGGACCTGAAGCGGTATCTCGAGACGGACCTCCCATACCAGAAGACCCAGGTCGAGACGGCGCGGACCAAGGTGGCGGAGATGATCCTGGCATACGAACGGCTCGTGGCGGCCGAGGAGCTGGTCCGGAAGGCCGGAGAGGACCTCGCCCGCCGGGGCATCATGGCGGAGCCGGACGAGTGCCGGAAGATCGATCAGCGGCTCACCGAACTCGAGCGGCAACCCTACTTCGAGACCCTCACCGCCCGGGTCCGCGCGCGGGTCCTCCTCACGCGCGCGATGTGCAATGCCGTCGTCGCCTTCCTGGAGGCCGACCCGCGGGGCCGGGCGGTGGAGAGGTGCCGCACGGACGTGCTCAAGGCGTACGCGCTGGCCCCGGACGTGGACGCCCCGTGGCGCGGAGGGGACGTCCTGTCGCCCAAGGTCCTGGCCGTCTTCGACGAGATCCGCAAGCGTTGAATCAGCGACGAGAGGACGTATGCGGTTCAGGCATGTCGCCCCGGCCCTGCTGGTGATCCTCCTCGCCTCGGCGCTCCTCGTCGAACGCCGGCCGCGGAAAGAGGGGGCCTCCTCCTTCCGCTCTCGCGAGGACACCCCCCCTTCTCCCGACATTCCCGGCCCCCTCCCCCTGCCCGATTCAATCCCGGACCGCCGCGAGGGAAGCGTCGTGCGGGGCGAGACGGGAGGCCTCCGGCAGGCCTACGAGCCCGGGGAGGTCCGCCTCGCCTCGCCGCGCGGGGAGATCTCGCTTTCCCTCAAGGATGTCCGCATCGGCGGCCGTTCCGTGATCCTCGACCCCGCCGCGCCCGAGGTCCGCGGCGGAGACCCGCAGGAGGTCGTCTACCTCCGGGGCCCCGTGACCGAGAAGTACCTCCCGCGCGGGACGGCCGCGGTGGAGCAGGTCTTCGTGCTGGGACGCGAGCTCGAGCCCCGGCGGACCGAGGGGGACCTCTCGATCGCGGTCTCGCTGAAATCGCCGCTCCAGGCCGTCCTCGTGGACCGGCCCCGGCGAGGGACGGAGGGTCCCCCCGAACAGGCGGTCGAGTTCAAGGACGCGGCCGGGGGCGCGGCCCTCACCTACGGCGGGGCGCTGGCGATCGACGCCGCCGGCCGGACCCGGCCGCTTCGTTACGCGCTCAGCGAGGGCCTCCTGGAAATGACTCTCGACGCCGGATTTCTCGCGTCCGCTTCCTTCCCCCTCACGATCGACCCGCTGATCGGCGGCAACTTCGCCGTCGACCAGACCTCCGGCCTCCGGACCCGCCCGGATGCCGCCTTCAGCCCCGCGGCCGGTTCCTACCTCGTGGCGTTCGAGGAGGACTCCAACAGCGGCGACATCTACTGCCGGGCGGTGAGCGCCGCAGGGGCCGTCGGCCCGACCAAGCTGGCCATCGACACCTCGGCCGACCCCTCCATAGGCCCGCGGGTGGCCCGGTCCGACACGAACCAGTTCCTCGTCGTCTGGCAGAGGGAGACCGTAAGCGGGTGGACCATTTACGGCCAGTTCGTGACGGTCACGGGCAACACGCCCAGCCTCTCAGGTCCCCAGTTCATCGTCGAGAATTCCAGGGCGATCGCCCCGGACGCGGGCTTCTGCTCGACGACCGGGACCTATTTGGTCGCCTACGAGAGGATCCAGACCGCGGCCAACCACAATATCGTGGGAAGGACCATTGCCGCCGGGGGAACAGTCGGTCCGCCGATCGGCATCGACACCTCCGTTGCATTGGAGGAGAAGCCCACGGTGCCGGCGTACTTCAGCAGTCCCATGGGGGTCGCCTGGGTCCGCCGCGCGACCGCCGGCGCCCAGGGCGACATCTACGCCGCCTCCGTCGACATGGGTTCCAATTCCGCATCGGCCCCGGCCGCGGTGAGCGCCGCGGCCGAGGACGAGGACACGCCCGACCTCGGCAGTGCCGGGGCCGGGGCCTGCTATGTCGCCTGGGCCCGCCAGTTCGGCAGTGTCGACTACGACATCTGGACCCGCCGGGCCACCTTCCCCTCTACCGGCCCCGTCTTCGGCCCGTCCACGAACGCCATCGGGGGGACCGCCCACACCCTGCGCCCCCGGTGCGACACCGCCGTGAACGGCCCCAACCAGAGGCTGATCATCTCTTACAGCGAGAATCCCGACTATCCCCCCACCGCGGGAAAATGGGACATCTCCGCCTCGGTGTTCGACAGCGCCGCCGAGCCCCCCACCCTCATCGAGACCCTGGCCAGGATTTCCACCAGCGGCAACCAGCCCGATGCCGACGACAACTCCTCCGTAGCCATCAACGGCGCCGCGATGGAGGCGCTCGTGGCCTGGGACAACAAGGTCAGCGCCTCTTTCAACGACATCTGGGGACAGCTCGTCACGCTGGCCCCTGCCCCGGGCGTGGTCGTCTCCCCCGCCTCGGGACTCTCGACCACGGAGGCGGGCGGGACGGCCGCCTTCACCGCCGCGCTCAAGAGCGCCCCCACGAGCAGTGTCACGATCCCCCTGTCGAGTTCCGACTCCACGGAGGGGACGGTCTCCCCGGCCTTCCTTACCTTCACGACCGCCAACTGGAACGTGCCGCAGACGGTTGCCGTCACCGGCGTGGATGACTTCGCGGACGACGGCGACATCCCCTATACGATCGTCACCGGACCCTGCTCCAGCTCCGACCCGAACTACAACGGGCTCAATCCTTCCGACGTCTCCGCCACCAACACCGACAACGACGCCGCGGGGATCAGCGTCTCCCCCCCGTCCGCGCCCACCACCACGGAATACGGCGTCACCGCGATCTTCACGATCGTCCTCGTCAGCCAGCCCGCCGCCGACGTGACGATCGGGCTTTCCAGCTCGGATACGACCGAAGGCGCGGTCGCGCCCGCCTCGGTCACCTTCACCCCCTCGAACTGGAACGTGCCCCAGGGGATCCTCGTCACGGGGGTGGACGATTATGCGGCGGACGGGACCGTCGCCTACGCGATCCTGACGGCCCCCGCCTCCAGCGCCGATCCCCTCTACAACGGGATGAACGCGGCGGACGTCTCCCTCTCCAACATCGACAACGACGCGCCGGGATTCACGGTGACCCCCCAGTCCGGGCTCATCACGACGGAGGGCGGAGGGACCGCGTCTTTCACGGTCGCCCTCAACAGCATTCCCGCGAACAACGTCACGATCAACCTCTCCAGCTCGGACCCGACCGAGGGGGCGGTCTCGCCCGCCTCCCTCACCTTCACGCCGGGGAACGCCCTCACCCCCCAGCGGGTGACGGTCACGGGACTGGACGACACCCTGGATGACGGCGACATCCCCTTCGCCGCCGTGACCGCGGCGGCGACCAGCCCGGACCCCGGCTACAACAACATGAATCCGCCGGACGTGGGCGCCACGAACCGGGACAACGACGCCGCGGGCATCACGGTGAGCCCCACCTCGGGGCTGGTCACCACCGAGGCGGGCGGCACCGCCGTCTTCACGGTGGTCCTGAACTCCACCCCCGCCGCCGACGTGACGATCGACCTGTCCGTCTCGGACAACAGCGAGGGTACGGTGTCGCCCGCCTCCCTCACGTTCACGCCGGCCAACGCCACCCTTCCGCAAACCGTCACGGTCACCGGCGATGACGACAACCAAGCCGACGGCACCATCTTCTACACCGTCGTCACGGACGCCGCCGCCAGCGCCGACCCGGCCTACGACGGCCTCGACCCCGCCGACGTCTCCGTGTCCAACTCCGACGACGAGACGGCGGGGATCACCGTCTCCCCCGCCGCCGGCCTCGTGACGACCGAGGCGGGCGGCCAGGCCACCTTCCAGATCGTGCTGAACATGGCCCCCGGCGCAAACGTGATAATCGGCCTCTCCAGCTCGGACACGACGGAGGGGACCGTCTCGCCCTCCTCGGTCACCTTCACCTCGTCGAACTGGGACACCCCCAGGACGGTGACCGTCACCGGCGTCGACGACACCATGGCGGACGGCGCCGTCACCTTCACGATCGTCACGGCCGCCGCCGTCAGCGCCGACTCCGGCTACAACGGCCTTGACGCGGCCGACGTCTCCGCACGGAACAACGACAACGATGCGGCCGGATTCTCCGTCGTCCCCGCCGGCGGCCTGGTCACCACGGAGGCCGGCGGGCAGGCCACGTTCACCGCGGCGCTGACCTCCGCCCCGGCCGCCAACGTCACGATCCCCCTGGCCTGCACCGACCCCACGGAGGGTTCGATCTCCCCGGCCTCGCTCACGTTCACCCCCGCCAACTGGAGCACGGCCCAGACGGTCACCGTCACGGGCGTGGACGACACCCGGGTGGACCGCAACATCCCCTACACGGTCATCCTCGCCGCCGCGTCCAGCGCCGACCCGGGCTACAACGGCCGCAATCCCCCGGACGTGATCGTCACCAACCAGGACAACGACGCGGCCGGCTTCCTCTTCAATCCCGCCGGCGGCCTGACCACCACCGAGGCGGGCGGGCAGGCCACGTTCACCGTGAGATTGACCTCCACCCCCGCGGCCAACGCCACGATCTCCCTCTCCAGCTCGGACCCCACGGAGGGGACGGTCGCGCCCGCGTCGCTCACCTTCACGCCGGCCGCCTGGAACTCGCCCCAGACGGTCACCGTCACGGGGGTCGACGACCTGCTCGACGACGGGAACATCCTTTATTCCGTCATCACGGGGACGGCGGCGAGCGCGGACCCCGACTACAACGGGCTCAATCCGCCGGACGTCTCCGTGACGAACACCGACGACGACAACGCCGGCGCGACCGTCACGGTGATCTCCAGCCAGACGACGGAGAACGGCGGGACGGCGTCCTTCACCGTGGTCCTCAACACCCCGCCCACCGCCGACGTCACGATCCCCATCACGAGCCTCGATACGAGCGAGGGCACCGTCTCGGCGGGCAGTCTCGTCTTCACGCCCGGGAACTGGAACGTCGCCCAGACCGTGATCGTCACCGGCGTCAACGACACGATCACCGATGTGGGCACTTCCTACACCATCCAGACCGGCGACCCGGCCAGCGCCGATCCGGCCTACAACAACCTCGGGGCCAACGACGTCGCGGACGTCCCGATGACGAAC
>CAYNDR010000369.1:0-6491 GCA_964395295.1 uncultured Planctomycetales bacterium | reverse complement strand
TGCCCGGGACGCAGGAGGTTCTGGACGAGGCGCCGGGGCCCGCGGGGCCGCTGGCCCCGCTGGGGGTGATGGTACGGCTCCTCCCCCGGCCCGACCGTCTCGGAGACGTGGAGGAACGCGTTCCTCGCGAGGCCCACGCTGACGAACGCGGCCTGCAGGCCGGGGTGGACGTTCTCCACGACCCCCTTGTAGATGTTCCCCACCAGGGTCTCGTGGCTCGACCGCTCGACGTGGTAGTCCTCGAGGCGGCCGTCCTGCGCCACGGCGATGCGGGTCTCCTCCTTCTCCACCGCGTTGACCAGCATCCGCCGACCGTCGGTTGTCATTCGCGGGTCGCGACCTCCGTGTAGGTTTTTCTCACGCTCACCGTCCCGTCCATCCGGACCCCGATGGCGCGCAGGATCTCCTCGGGGCGGGCCGTCCCCCGGTCGGTCACGCGGACGCGCAGGAACACCCGGTCCCCCTCCCGGTCGACCGTCATGGCGTACCGGCGGATCTCCACGGTCTTGGACCCCTTGTCGGAGACGCGCTCGACCTCCATCTCCTTCCGGTCCAGGAAGGCGCGGATCCCCCCGTCCAGCCCCTGCCCCTGGCCGGGGCAGAGGGCCTCGTACTCCACGAAGTCCACGCAGGAGCGCCGCTTCCGCTCGAAGGGCTCCGCCGAGACCACGGACACGCCCTCCGGGAGCTGATCCCCGAGGAGCTTCTCGACCTGCCGGGGGGAGACCCAGCCGGAGAGCTCGAACTCCAGGATCTCCGCCAGGGATTCGATCCCCAGGCCGAGCGCCGTGGGGAAGGAGACCACGGGGTGGGGATTGTAGCCCTCGGTCATGCGCAGGGGCATCCCCGTCCGGCGCAGGGCGCGCTCGAAGAGGCGCATGAGGTCGTGGTGGGAGAGGAACCTCAGCTTCCCGGTCTTGGTGAACCGGACCCGGCAAGGAAAGATGTTCATGCCCTGGCGGGCGGGAAGGAAAGCGGCGGGAGCGCGGCCGGGAAACCTCCCGGCCGTACGTCAATATTTCCGCGGTCCCCGCCCCGTCACCCCCGGGCCGGGTCCCGTCGCCCCGCGCATCCCGCCCGCCGGGGCAGGAGCGCTCTATCCCGGGGCGCCCCTACTTCGGGGCGCCCGTCTTCGGCTGTTCCGCGGCCCGGGCCGGCTCCGCCGGCTTCCTCCCCCTCATCTGCTCGAACTCGCGCCGCTCGCCCTCCTCGCGCTGCTTCAGCATCTCCTGGAGGTGCTTCGAGGGCCCGTCGCCCCCGCGGACGATCCGGGGCGTGATGAAGATGAGGAGGTGCTCCTTCCGGAGCGTGTCGTTGCGCTGCTTGAACAGGTAGCTCACCAGGGGGATGTCCTTGAGGACGGGGATGCCGATGTCCAGGTAGTTCGAGCGCTCGACCACCAGCCCGCCCAGGATCGCGGTCCGCCCGCTCTCGAGGATGAGCTTCGTCACGATCGTGTTGGTGGACACGCGCGGCAGGTCGATCGAGGCGTCGGCCCCTCCCGCCCCCGCGCCCTGCAGGACGAAACGCTCGAAGCCCGCCAGGGGGCTCGACGTCCCCGTGAGGAACTCGTTCTGCGGGATCACCGTCAGGATCACCTTGTTGCTCTCCTGCACGATCTTGGGGATCACGAAGAGCTGGAACCCGATCTTGACGGGGGACTTGCCGGCCTCGCCGATCGAGAACTCGAGGTTCCCGAACTGGTTGGTGGCCGCCTTGGTCTCGGCGTAGGAGATCGTCTCGCCCACGAAGATCGTGGCCTCCACGTTGTCCAGCACGGCCAGCGTGGGCTCCTGGATCAGCCGCGAGAACTTGTCCTGCTTGAAGGCCCGGAACGTCATGTTCAGGTCGAACTCGGACAGGAAGTACTGGTCGCCGGTGCCGATCTCCTTGCCGAAGCCGAACGGGAGCATGGTGACCTTGCCCGTCCGGGTGATGCCCGCGGGGTCCACGACGGTCGACGGGTCCAGCACCGTCTGGCGGTAGCCCACCCCTTCCTGGCCCGCGAAGTTGTAGCTCATCCCGAAGGTCAGGAGGTCCTCGTTGGTGGTGGAGATGAACTTGATGTCGATCAGGACCTGGCGGGGCTCCACGTCCAGCAGGCGGATGATCTCGTCGATCCGGTCCAGGACCACCTTGGTGTCGGTGACCACGAACGTGAGCGACTGCGCGTCGAAGTCCAGGCGCCCCAGGATCCGCCCCGAGGAGTCCTTGGACAGGACGGTCTCGAGGACCTGCCGGAGGGTGAACCGCTTGATGAGCTCCTCGATCTGCGTGGGGGGCTGCATCGGGCGGCCGCTGATGAACTTGGTCTCCTCCAGCTTCGCCGCGTACAGCGGGGGCGGCTGGATGTACTTGAGCCGGAAGACGCGCGTCTCCATCTGCTTGAGGAGCTCCTGGGGATGGATGACGCGGATGATCCCGAAGTTCTCCTTGACGGTCGTGAACCCCAGCGTCTTCACCACCACCGCCAGGACCTCGTTCCAGGGGACGTTGTTGATCGAGAGCGTGATCGACCCCTTGACCTCCGGCGCGATCACGAGGTTCGCCCCGGAGACCCGGGCGATCATGTCGATGACCACCTTCACGTCCGCGTCGCGGAAGTTGAAGGTCACCCGCGGGGGCCGCGAGAGGCGGACCAGGGACGCGCTGAGCGGCTCCAGCGCGAGTTCCGCCTTGTCCGCGAAGGCCTGGAGCGCCCGCATCACCGGCTCGTTGGCGACATCGAACTCGTCGACGACGAACGGGTCGGGGAAATTGCGCCGGTCGACGTCGACGTTGAGCCCGCTCTGGCGGCGGAAATCGTCGACGATCAGGTCGACCGGGGCGTTCCTGTACTTCATCGTGACGACCTGCCGCTCGCGGCGGAGCTGCTCCTCGTAGTCCTCGCGGATGGCCCGCGCCTTCGGGTCCTCCTGCAGAGTCCCCGTCCGGGACCCGTCCTGGGCCAGGACGTGGGCCGTGAGCGCCAGCAACAACGCCAAGCACAGGCGCGCGCCTCTCATGGTCGATGCTCCACTAAACATTTCCTCCGCGGCCCCGTCCGCCCCCGGCGGCCGGCGCCGCCATCCCGATTCCCGTTCCCACGGCGCGGCCGCCTACTGCCGGATGGGCACTTCCCGGGTCTCCTCCTTGAGGGAGACCTGCACGCCGTATTTCCAGATCTTCTCCACCCGGACCCCCTCCCCCTCCACCAGATCCCCCACCCTGACCATCTTCTCGTTGATGATAGCATAGTGGGCCGCCCGGATGAAACGAAGCTCGTGCGGCGCCCCCACCGAGTGCCCGAAGACGTGCAGGGGGAACTCCATCACCTGCGGCTTCTCGTCGTAGCAGAGGGTCACCCCCGTCAGCACCAGCTTCTTCTTGGCCAGCTCCAGGCGCGTCCTGCACCGCACCAGCATGGGTTCCAGGTCCGCGATCCACGTCTTCAGCTCGGTGAGCTCCCCGGCCCCCACGAACTCCGGCAGGCCTTCCATCTTGCGGAGGTCGCCCAGGGCCTTTTCCACCCCCGCGACGTCCTCGAGCCCGAACCGATCGACCCCCCGCACGAAGACGCCCCGGGCCTCCTCCAGCCTCCGCTTGGCGCCCCCGAAGAGGTCCTCCAGCTTCTTCTTGAACTCCTCGATCCTGTTCCTCGCCTCCGGGTTCGGTTCCTTCAGATCCCTCAACTGGAGGAACAGCTTGATCCCCTTGTAGTACTGGCTCCGCGCACCATCGAGGTCCTTGCGCTCCTTCGCCTTCACCAGCTCCTCGATGATCTTGTCGGCCGCCGCGAGCCCTTCCTCGGGCGTCGCAGGAGGCGGGGCGCCGTCCGTACCCTTGACCTTGTCGATGTCTTTCTCGGCCGTCTTCGTCCGCATGGCCAGGTCCTTCCGGAAGGGGTCGCGCCGCCCCCGGAGTTGGATGAGGGCGGACTGGCCCACGGCCTCCTCCTCCCCCTTGACCAGCACCATCCTCAGCTTGCCCTCCCGCGTGACCTCCTCGACCACCCGGCCGAACTTGTCCACGTACGTCTCCACGATCTCGAGCTCCCGGGAGGGCGCCGGCAGGGGCTTGACCCAGTCGATCCGCGTCACGGGGACCTTCTTCCCCAGGTACTCGCGCTGGACCCAATCCCTCACCTCGAAGGAGACGTCGGCCACGGGCGCCTCATTGACCCGGGGGAAGAAAACCTTCGCGTTCTTGAGCCCCGTCGTGGACAGCTGGTCGTTCTGGCGCAGGGTCACGAACATCAGATGCGCGGTATAGTGAAGGTCCATGTCCCGGACCGGGAACCTGGTCGGCGTGCTGTCCGGGACGTGGATCTCGATGCGGCGCCCCGCATCCGTCTGGAAGACCTTGCCGACGAGTTCCGCGGCGTCCTTCTTGAAACTCCACGTCATGTCGATCGGGGCATAGGTGTCGTCGAGCCTCGCGTCGATCATGAGGGACTCCGTCGACGGGACCGTCCGCCCGGCGACCTGGGGATCCGGGACCTCGATCTCGACCTCCGTCAGGACGCTGTATTGGTACCGGATCGGCGCGGGGCCGCTCTTCTGAAGGGTCTCGTGGATGTGGCCCAAGGGCGCATCCCCGTGCAGGACCTTGTACCACGAGTCGATCATCGCCGGCATCTCGACCTTGTCCTGCGGGGGCGGCGGGGCGGGGGCGGGCGCGGCCGGCTTGGCCTCGTCCTTCTTTTTGTCGGCCTTGGGCTCCTGCGCGTAGAGAAGAACCCCGGCCACTCCCGTCAAGACAACCGATGCGCCCAACGCCAGGACCGAACGACGCATACGGCCTCCGTGTGGGGGTTCGCGGAGTTCAAACGATGATCGTTTCAATTATAGGCCCCCCCGGGGGGGTGTCAACTCTTTTCCGGAAACCGATCCGATCCGATCCCTCGGCCCCGGTTGCATAGAAGTTGCACGCCCCCTCGACGCCATCGTATTATAGGAACCGGCCGAGGATGAGCGAAGAAATATACTACTGCGATTCCTGCAAGGCCTCCATCATGGAGGGGGATTTCGAGACCGGCAGTGCGGTCACCCTCCTGGGCAAACGGTACTGCGCCCGATGCAAGGGGGCCGCGATCCGCAAGGTCTCCCTGGACGAGGTGATGGCCGGGCCCGCCGCCGCGGGGAAGCGCCCTGCCCCCTCGGCCCCGGCCCCCCCCAAGCCGCGGCCGCCGACCCGCGCCCCCGAAGCGAAACCGGCCCCCCCGGCCCGGCGCGTCCCCCTCCCCCGCCGATCCCCTCGCCGCCCGCCGATCCTCCTCGCCGCCGCCGGCGGCGGGGCGCTCCTCCTGGCGATCCTCCTCGCCCTCGCCTTCCGGGGGAAGCCCGAGCCCCCGCCCCCCTCCAAGGCGAACACCCCCGCGGTCCCCGCGCCCGGGACCTCCCCCGAATCGCGCGAAGCGGCCGCGGAAAAGGCCTGCGCCACGGCGGGCAGGGTCAGTTCCTCCACCTCCAATCCCGACGAAGCCCTCAAGGCGATCGAGGCCGCCCGGCCCGCCTGCCGGGGAACGCCCTGGGAGACGAAGCTCGACGAACTCAAGGCCAAGGCCCTCAAGCAGAAGGAGGACGCCTCCGCGGAACAGGACCTCCGCAGGCTCCTCGACGAGATCAAGGCCATGATCGCCCAGGACCCCGCCCACGCCCAGTACGAGGCGGTGATGGCGAAGGTCCAGCAGGCCCGCGGCCTGGCGGCCCGCGTGGCCCCGACCTCGGTCCCCGAGATCCAGCAGATGGTCTCCCCCTACAGCGAGCGCTACGAGAAGATGGCCGAACCCCATTACGCGGAGATCGTGGAGGTGGCCAACGGCCTGACCCGGGAACGGCGGTATGACGACGCCATCAAGAAGATCGAGACCTTCCCCAAGCCCCTGCGCCAGTCCCAGGCCTGGAAAAACCTGGAAGGGCTCAAGCGCCAGATCGAGCTCCAGAAGAAGGACGATCCCTCCGGAAGGGGACGCTGAGCCCCGCCCATGATCCTCGTCATCGACAACTACGACTCGTTCACCTACAACCTCGTCCAGGCCCTCGGCGCGCTGGGGGCGCGGGTGGAGGTGGTCCGCAACGACGCCGTCACCCCCGAGGAGGTCGAGCGGCGCGCCCCGGAACGCCTGGTGATCTCGCCGGGGCCCTGCACGCCGCGCGAGGCGGGGATCAGCAACCGCGTCATCCGCCGCCTGGCCGGCAAGGTTCCCATCCTGGGGGTCTGCCTGGGCCTCCAGTGCATCGCGCACGCCTTCGGGGGCCGGATCATCCCCGCCCGGCGCCTCATGCACGGCAAGACGAGACAGGTGAGCCACGACGGGGTGGGCGTCTTCCGCGGCCTGCCCAACCCGTTCATGGCCATGCGGTACCACTCCCTCGCCGCGGACGAGGCCGGCCTTCCCCCGGGATTCGCCGTGACCGCCCGGGCGGAGGACGGAGAGGTGATGGGCCTGCGGCACCGGGAATCCCCCGTCGAGGGCGTCCAGTTCCACCCCGAGAGCTACCGCACCGGGG
>CAYNDR010000368.1:0-6494 GCA_964395295.1 uncultured Planctomycetales bacterium | reverse complement strand
CCAGGTTGGGGGGCTGCTTGGGCGGGAGGACAGGAGGCGTCGCCGGAGAGGAACTCCGGACGGCGAACGCGATGGCCAGGACCGCCGCGCCGCCTGCCGCAACGGAGGCGGCGGCAATCCACAATCCCCTATGGCGAGCGTCCATCCTCTCGGTCTCTAAAAACAAGAGGAGGGAGGAGGCCCCGCAAAGAGACCTCCTCCCCCTCGATCAAGCCCTCCAGCTACGGATTATATTGCTCGAACCTGGGCGTCCAGAACGTCTCCGATGAAACCGGGCAGTCCGAATGCATGAGATCGTAATAGTCTGAGTTATCGAACGGATCGACCTCCTGCATCCAGATGGCGTGCAGCTTGCCCGCCCCGTCCTGGCCTACCCAGAAGTCGTCGTAGGTGGTGGCATGTTCGGGTCCATTGACGTCGGTACCGAAAGCCCACTCCCCCGCCCAGTAGTGCGTGTATCGCACGTCGCCGTTGCTGCTGTAGAATATGCCCGCGGGATCCGACGCAAAAAGGGCATACGGCGAACCGTCCTCCTCGATCCCCGCGTCGAGGAAGTACGTCCAGCCGAGCTTATTCGGATAGACGTTCTGAACGGTGGGCCGGCTCAGGCTTCCCGTGGAATACCAGGTCGTCCCACCCGCCGGCAGATAGGAGTGGCACAGCTCGGGGGTTTCTCCCACGAGAGCGATCCTCTCCACGTCGGAATAGAACACGTGAACCGTCCCGTCCTGGGCTGGCCGGACGAACACGGAGCGGCAGATGCCGCCGTCCCACAGAGACGAATTGGTGGGATTCAGGAGCCAGGCGGCCGCCTGGACGTCATGCCATCCGACGCCGGGGGACAGGCCCGGATCCTTGGTGCGGTAATAGAGCGGATACAGACCCACGGTTCCATAAGAGCTGTCATCCATCTTCCACGCGGCGTGGATTCGCCCGTCCGAGGCCACCTGGACGTCGAAGATCCGGTGGAAGGAATCAGGCCAAATGCCGGGGATCTCGTCGTCTTGAGGATCATCGGTTACCACCGCCGCGTTGGCCACCTGGAACGTGCCCGCCGAGGCCCCCTTGATGTTGCAGAGGATGGCCCGATAGGGAGGGGCGGGAGGAGTGTTGGAATCCCCCCTTCTCCAGAAGACGTAGACGTTATCGCTCCCGTCGAACTGCACGATCGGGGCCCCGGTATTCATCGCAATCTGCTCGTTGATCTCATCGTTCAACTGCTGGGCCTGGCCGAGAGAGGCGGCCTGCAAAGGCAGGGGCCGGTAGAGGACATACCGATAGCTGCCGTCATCCAGCAGGTAGACCAGGTGGAAGTTCCCCGCGGAATCGCTCGTGAATACGTAGTGATCGGAGTCCACATCATAGCCGCTGTTCGTCTCGCCGACGATCGTCGGCCGGTTCGTGCCGACGCCCAGGGCATCGTCCAGGGGCCAGGTGGCGCCGCTGTTGCTGTAGTAGTAATAGTAGTAGCCGTTGTTGTTGTACCCCGTCCAGACCACGTGCGCCGTGGTCCCGCGCATCAGGATTTGAGCCGAGAAGATCTCGTCGGTATCGTAGGTCTCCTCGTAGATCTGCGTCTCGGTGAACGCCAGGCGGAGCGCCGCGGTGTTTCGCGTGTACACCAGATAGGTGTAGGAGCCGACGGAATAATCGTTCCGGGCGAATACGACGTGGACGCTGTTGTCCGCCGCGGCCGCCAGGTCGAATGTGAGCGGCGAATTGCTCGTGTCCGTCAACCTGACCGGGGCGTCCCACGCCGTGTAGGGGGCTGCCGCGGAGGTGTAGAAAAGCTGGTCCTCGTCCGTGTCGGAGTAGTCATAGGCGAAATAGACCACGTGCAGCCGGCCGTCCGGCGTGAAGACCGCCTGCTGACCGTAGGCATCATACCCGTTGCTCGCCACCACCTGCTGGGAGATGTTCACGGGGTCCGCCCACTGCGCCGGCGGGTTCGCCCCGCTCGGGCCGTCGGGGCCCTGCGGGCCCGGGGTGCCCACGACCATCTTCGTCTTCCCGCACGCCGGGACCACCACGGCGGCTACAAGGGCGAGGACCAAACGGCCCCCCAGCCCTCTCCATCCATTGCGACAGGGAATCCTCACGGCATCTCCTTATAAAAAGCGTACTCTGACATGGATTACAAACAATCTGCGGTTGAATCCTGCCTTTCGACGGCTTGCGTGTGAACCCAACACCCCACCCGTATAAACTTCTTTCTTAATCGCCGGCCCTTAGACCGGCCCACGATATCGCGCGGGGGATCGTCATGTCAAGCCATTATCCGGATGGTCCGGAGGCCGGCCCCCGATCCGTCCGCGGAGATCTCCCGCCGCGCGCCCGGAATGCCGATACTCATTCCTGGAAGCTGTGCGAGGTGGGGTGTGAAGAAAAACTGGGTGTTCCTGGCGGGGCTCCTGTTCCTGCTCGCGGTCGAAATCTGCGTCGTGATGGACGGCGGACGGGGCCCCAGGCCCTCCCCCGCCGCCGCCCCGGGCGCCAAGGTTGCCGCGACGCGTTGACGCCGGATGAGGCCTGCCACCGAGGAAGACCTCGCGCTCTCCGACTCCCTCAGGTCCCGCGCCTGCCCCGAGGGGCATTTCATCGGGGACGGCGCCCGCGTCGTTCGCCGCATGCTCCGGGAACGCTGCGCCATCCGCGTCGTCTGCACGCCCGATTGGACCCGACTGGTGGAGTTCCCCCCCGGCATGGAGGTCCTCACGGCCCCCCGCGAACGGCTCGACAAGCTCGTGGGCTTCCGGCTCCACCAGGGGCTCATGGCCCTCGGGAAGATCCCCCCTTCGAGGCCGCCCCGCGGATCGCTCCTCGTAGCCATCGACGGGCTGGCCAATGCCGAAAACGTCGGGGCCATCATGCGGACCTGCGCGGCCTTCGGCGTGGAAGGCGTGATCGTGGGGCCGGGGACGACCTCCCCATGGCTCCGGCGGGCGGTGCGCGTCTCGCTCGGCGCTCCCCTGCGGGTTCCGGTCCACTTCGCGGGCGACCTGGCGGCGGCGCTCCGGCCGCTCAACGCCTATGCGGCCCACATCCACGGCGAGCGGCGGGACTACCGGGACGTGGACTACGCGGAAGACTGCTGCCTCGTGCTCGGCGGGGAGGCCCACGGCGTAAGCCCCGAGACGCTGGGCGCCTGCCGGGGCTCCATCTACATCCCCATGGAGGGCGGTTGGGACTGCCTGAACGTGGCCTCCAGCGCCGCCGTGCTCCTGGCCGAGGTCCGGCGCCAGCGGCGGAAGCCTACTTCTCCCTCAGTTTCTTGAGCTTCTCCTCCTGGGTCTGGAAGAACTTCTGCGCCTGCGGATTCTGGCCGAACTTCGCCTTCAGGGCGTTCAGCCCCTCCTCGAAGGTCGCGGTGTCCTTCTGGCTCTCGGCGTAGTTCATCATGAGGATCCAGTAGGCCTGGGACTCGGACTCGCCCGTCGGGGCGGGCTTCCCCGCCTTTTTCATCTCCAGGAACTTCTTCCCCGCCTCCAGGCGGCTGGCCGGGTCGGGCTTGACCTCCTTGAGCACGTCCCGCACCGCGGCGTCCGCCAGCAGACCCTGAAGCTCCTTCTCCTGTTCCGCGGAGAGCGGCCCGATCTCCTTGGCGGCCTTCTCGGCCTCGTCCGCGGGGACGGATCCCATCTTCATCCGGTGCACCAACACCTTGAACTTCGCCCCCTTGTCCCCCGCGTCGGCCTTCTTCCGGAGCGCGACGAACTCCCGGGCCTTCCCCATCGTCTTCTCGAAGGCGGGGACGTCCCGCGCACCCTCGTGCTCGGCCAGCACGTCGCCGTTCGAGTCCATCGCCACGAGGTGCGGGAACCCCTGCCCGCCTTTCTCCGACAGCAGGTTGTCGTGCTTCGCCCCCGGCACGCGCGACGTGACGTGGCAGAAGAGCACGTAGTCCTTGCCGAACTTTACGATCTCGTCCTTCATGAGGGCGCCGCCCTCAAGCGCGTTGCAGGGGGGTCAGTTGGCGTACGATCGCGTGAAATAGGCGAAGATGAGCCTCCCGCTCTTCCGGCTCTCCTCCCGGGCCTTGTCGTAGTCGGTGATCCATCCCGCCTTCGAGAGGAAAGGCGCCTTGATCTTCTTCTCCAGCTTGGATTCCATGGAATCCTGGGCCGCCGCCGCGGAACAGAATCCCGCCAGCAGGCCCGCCGCCAGCATCGATTTCATCAAGGATTGTCTCCTTAACCCGTGTCATTGTACGACATAGGGGGCTACGGCATCAGGAGAAAAGCGGCTTGACAAACGGGGGCCCGGCCGGTTCGATGGGCGTCCATGCGCGCGGCGGTGTTCCTGGACCGGGACGGCACGATCATCGAGGACCGCGGCCACCTGGCCCGGCCCGAAGACGCGGCCTTCTACCCGGACACCTTCTCCGCCTTGCGCCGCCTCCAGGAGCGGTTCGCCCTGTTCATCGTGACCAACCAGAACGGGGTGGCCAAGGGAATCGTCACGATCGAGGACGTGGAGCGCGTCAACGCGCACGTCGTGGACCGCCTGGCCGCTGAAGGGATCGCCGTCCGGGCGGTCTACACCTGCCCCCACCAGCGTTCCGACGGCTGTCCCTGCATCAAGCCCAAGCCCTTCTTCCTCCTGAGGGCGGCGGCGGAGCACGGGATCGACCTCGGGGCCTCCTGGTCCGTGGGCGACCATCCGTCCGACGTGGAGCTGGTGCGCGGCTCCGGAGGGCGAGGCGTCTTCGTCCTCACGGGGCACGGGATCAAGCACCGCGCCGAGATCTCCCCCGACGTGCCCGTGGCGCCGGGGATCGCGGAGGCGGCCGGCGTCATCCTCGCCCGGGCGGACACACGCTCGTCCCCCGGCGCTCCCCCTTCCGCATGAGGACCGCCAGCGGCTCGATCCCTCCCTGCCGGGCCTTCCGGTTGGACTGCCTCCATTCCGCCAGGGCGTCCCGGGCCTCCTGGAGCCGGAACGAAGCCCCGCCCGGGGCCTCGGCTGACGCGCGCCGCAGTTCATCGAGGGTGATGCCCGCCTCGGGATTCTCCGGGCGGGCCTTGCGGTAGTATCCGCCCACGCCGCCGAAGTCGAAGGCGGCGAAGTCGCGGTTCTCCCGGACGCACCGGCGCTCCGCGCGGGCCGCGTCCTTCTCCGTTTGCCGCTTCCACAGGCGCAGGACCTCCCGCGCGATCCTCTTGCGCCCGATCTCCTCCCCCAGGTGGGCGTGGACGTACCCCTTCAGGAACCGCAGGCGGTCCGTACGAGAGAGCCTGGGCAGGCGGTTCATCTTGGCCAGCGACCGGAGGCGGACCCTCCGCGGGACCGGCCCGGCATAGAGCCGCATCTTTTCGAAGTCGATGACCCTGAACTCCGCGCCGTCGAGGAGGATGTTCGAGGGGTTGAAGTCGTACTGGGATATCCCCGCGTCGTGGAGCCGCCGCGCGAACTTCCCGTACGCGAAAAGGAGTTCCCTCCGGCGCGCCGCCTCCGTGGAGCCCGAGAGCAGGACCTCCTGCAGCTGGGCACAGCCGGGAAGCACCTGGCAGACCACCCAGCTTTCCGCCCCCCGCTCCCCCACCGCCGCCACGGGGACCGTGGGGATCCCCCTCCGGATCACGCCGTCGCCCATCTTCAGCTCGTGGATCGCCCTCGAGCCGAAGAAGGCGATCCTCAGGCGGCGGAACCACGGCCCCGCCTTGTAGGTCTTCACGAGGAAGGTCCGGTACCCCAGGTGGCATTCCTCCGTCCTCTTGTGCTTGAGGTCCTTCACCACCCGGCGCGAGGAGACGAGAGAGTCGAAACTGCGGAAGGTGTCGGCCTCGCCCTCCGCGACCACCCAGCGGGCGCCCGCGATATCGAGGCTCACGTACCGGCGGTCGGCGCCGGCGGAGAGGCCCCACCCCCGGGGGCATCCGGCGGCCTGCCAGGCCAGGAGGGCCGCGGCCTCCGCCCAGCGTCGCCTGGCCCTGCCCGAGAAGGGCGCCGCGAACGCCAGGGTCGCCAGCTCCACGAGGTTCTTGAACGGGTAGAGGAACCGGAGGAGCGCATGCGAGAGCGGCCGGTTCTTCCGGAAGAACGTGAAGAGCGAGCGGACGTACTCCACGCGGGCCGGCACGGCGACCTTCTCGCGGGTCTTCCCCTGGAGATGGATCACGTTGGCCCAGGGGAGGAAGACCACCCGGAAGCCGGCCCGCCGCGCGCGCAGGCAGAAGTCCGTCTCCTCGAGGAACAGGAAGTAGGCCTCATCGAGCCCCCCGATCCGGTCGACCACGTCGCTCCGGACCATCATGCACGCCCCGATCACCGAGGGCACGTCGCGGGGGTCGTCGTAGATCCTCCTCCCGCTCGGGAAATCCTCCGGGAAGAGGAGCCGCATCAGGCCCTTGTTGAGGCACTCCGTGGCCAGGGACGGCAGGGGCGCGAACGAGTGCTGGCGCCGGCCGTCCTCGTGGAGGAGCTGGGGCGCCAGGATCCCCACGTCGGGATGCTCCGCCATGAAGCCCGCCATCGTCTCGATCGCCTTGGGCATG
>CAYNDR010000367.1:0-6498 GCA_964395295.1 uncultured Planctomycetales bacterium | reverse complement strand
GGATTCGCTGACGATCGTGACTTCGCCGCGCGTTTCGACGATGTGGACCACGGCCACGGCCGAGGGCCGGGGGCGATCGGGGTTGACCGGGGGCTCGGCGGGCGGTTCCTTGGGGGGTGCGGGCGGGGCCTCGGGCGGCGGCGGGGGCTTGGTTTCCCGCGGAGCAGGCATCTCCTTGGGCGGAGGCTCCGGGTCCGGCGCCGCGGCGGGCGGCGCCGCGATGGTCTCCGTCCTGTCGGGAGCGGGCCGGGGCTCCTCGATGCGCGCCGATTCGGAGGGCGCGGCGGGCCTCGGCGTCCCGCCGGCCGGCTTGAAGGCGCGGGCCAGTCCCACGACCAGCAGGGCCGCCGCCGCGATCCCGGCGATCCACCAGAGGCCCGCGGCCCGCCGGCGGCGGCCGGTCGTTCCGGGGAGGCGGGAGGAGCGGCCGCCGGCGGCCGGCGCCGTCTCGCCCATCACGGCCATCTGCCGGGCGATGTCCGCCGTGATGCACCATTCGAGGACGAAGTCCACGAACCTCCGCCTCGTTTCCTCCCGGCGGAGCAGGCGCTCCAGCTCCTCCTTCCCCGTCCAGGAGAGGGCGTTCGTGAGGTATTTCTCGAAGAGTTCCTCGCTCATCCGCGGGCCTCCCCGGCCGACATGTGCCGCGTCATGCACTCGTGGAGCTGTCTGCGGACGCGGGAGAGGATCAGGCGGATCGCGTTGGCGCTCCGGTTCTGGATCGAGGCGATCGCCTCGCAGGATTTCGAGTCGGCGTAGAAGCTGGCGAGGATCTCCACCGCCTTCCGGTTGAGGAAGGCCATGCAGTGCTGGAGGGCCTGGCGCATGGCCTTCTGGCGCCCCGCGGCCTCCTCGTCCAGGTGATCCCGGACGGTGGCGGCCACGCGGTCCAGCAGGGCCTCGTCGAGGGGCGACGCGCCCCGTCGGGCGCGGACGGCCTCCAGGGACTTATTGTGGACGATCTGGCGGACCCAGGCGTAGACGTTCGTCCCGGGGCTGTAGTCCTCCCACTTGTTCATGACCACGATGAAGGCGTCCTGGACCACGTCCTCCGCCAGGGACCAGTCGCGCAGGAGGGCCAGGGCGCAGCCCTTGAGGGCGTCGCGGTACTGGAAGGCCGCCTTGACGACTTCATCGCGCGCCGGGGAGGTCATGTCCTGGGTCCTCGATTATGGATGACAGGATAACCGGGAACATGTCGGGGGATCGTGAAAAAATTCGGGGGCCTGATTATCGAAGGCTACGCTTATCCCCGATCGACGGCAGGCTCGGGCGGGCCCTGCCGGCGTCCCCTCATGCCCCATCCTCACACCCATCTGCCATCCGATAATCCGATATCGACGGCTGAACGAACAAGAACGCTATTTTGGCGGCATCAGGGATGAAGGAGGTGCGACTATTTTGTCCGACCCGGAATTGCAGGAAAGGCAAACAATGCGGGCACGCCTAAGGCATTGGATCGCAGGGGAATGGGTTCCCGGGGCGGAGAGAGGCGGGCCATGATCCTGGCACGGCAATTGCGTTCTCTCCTTGCATGCGACCGGGGAAGCAGGGCGTCCAGGAGATGGGCATCCTGCCATATTCTCTCATCTCCTTGGCCTACGTCGCGGCCTTCACGGCGTTGGACCAGGCCACTCTCGCCTTCCAGACCCATCCTGCCGTGACGGTCTGGTATCCCCCCTCCGGCTTGAGTCTGGCCCTGCTCATCGGATTCGGCCTGCGGTTCGCGCCGGCCGTGGCGCTGGCCGGATTCATCAGCAGTCTCTTCACCTACCGGATCTCCGCGGGAGTGGGGCCGATCGCCGTCTGGGCGGGGATGCAGGCCTTCGTCTATTCCGAGGTCGCCGCGGTGCTTCGGAGATGGAAGGGATTCGATCCGCGGCTCCGCGGCCGACGCGACGTGCTGGCGCTGGCCGGCACGGGCCTGGCGGGGGCCTTGCTTCTGGCGGTCCTGTCGTCGGTGGCCACTCAGGGGCATGGCATGGCGGGGTGGCAGGCGGTGGCCCGCGCATGCCTCGAATGGTGGACCGGAGAAGCGATCGGGATCATCGTGGTGACTCCGTTCCTCCTGGTCCACGTACTGCCGGCGCTCGGGTCGATACTCGGACGGGAGATGATCGGGGGCAAAGAGGATCGCGGGACGCAATCTCCCCATAGGCCGGCGTCCGGCCCGTGGGAAGGATTGGCCCAGGCGGCCGGCATCGCCGCCGCGCTCGGCGTGGTATTCTTCTCCGGGCCTCGCCGCCTCCCGCTCTACTACCTCTGCTTCCTGCCTCTGCTCTGGATCACCCTGCGCCGCGGCCTGGGTGGGGCGGTCCTGACCATCCTGGCCGTGGACGTGGGGTCGGTGCTGGCGATGTCCCTGTCCGGCGCCCCGACGGGGGATTCGGGGGATCTCCAGACCTTCATGCTGACGTACTCCCTGACCGGGCTCATCCTGGGGGCCATCGTCGCGGAACGGAGCCGGGCGGAAGCCGCCCATTTGGACAGCGAGGAGCGGTACCGCACGCTCGTCGAGCGCGCCCCGGAAGCGATCCTGGTCTTCGACGGCGATTCCGGGCGCATCCTCAGCGCCAGCGAGCATGCCGAGCAGATTTTCGGGATGAGCCGCGACCGGCTGGCCCAGGCGGCGATGCCGGCGGGCCTGAGCCCGCCCCTGCAACCCGACGGCGGCCCGTCTTCCGAAGGGATGTCCGGGATGATCCGCGTGGCGCTGGAAGGAGGACGTCCCGTCTTCGAGTGGATGTTCCGGAACGGCGGCGGCCTGGAGGCGCCGTGCGAGGTCCGGCTGGTCCGGCTCCCGGACAAGGAACGCCGCCTGGTGAGGGCGAGCGCCGTGGACATCAGCCTGAGGAAGAGCCTGGAGGAGCGGCTCCGGCAGGCGCAGAAGATGGAGGCGATCGGGAACCTTGCCGGCGGCGTGGCCCACGACTTCAACAACCTGCTGACCGCGATCCTCGGGTACTCGAACCTGGCGCAGATGCAGGAGGGCAACTCCCCGCCCGTCCGAGAAGCCCTGGAGGAGATCCAGAAGGCGGGGGAGAGGGCCGCGTCGCTCACGCGCCAGCTCCTGGCCTTCAGCCGCCGGCAGGTGATCGAGCCCAAGATCCTCGACCTGAACGCCGTGGTCTACGACATGGAGAAGATGCTCCGGCGCCTCCTGGGGGAGCGCATCGCGTTCTCGGCTGCGGCCGGGGCGTCCCTCGGGCGCATCAAGGCGGACCGGGGCTAGATCGAGCAGGTCCTCCTGAACCTGGTCGTGAACGCGCGGGACGCGATGCCCTCGGGCGGGAAGCTGACGGTCGCCACCGCCAATGCGGCGTTCGACGCCCCCTCCGGCGAGGGCATCTTCGCGCTGGGGGCCGGGAGCTACGTCCTGCTCTCCGTGGCGGACAACGGGTCCGGGATGGATGCGCGGACGCAGGAGAGGATCTTCGAGCCCTTCTTCACCACCAAGGAGAAGGGCAAGGGCACCGGGCTCGGGCTCTCCACGGTCTACGGGATCGTGAAGCAGGCGGGCGGGGGGATACGGTTTGCCAGCGAGACGGGGAAGGGCACGACCTTCAGTATCTTCTTCCCCCGAGTGGAGGGGGATCTTTCCGGCGCCCCCTCCGCTTCCAGGCGGACCGGCGCCGAGGGCAAGGGCCGCACCGTTCTGGTGGTCGAGGACGAGCCGGGCGTCCGCAAGCTCGTGCGGGCCCAGCTCGAGGCGGCGGGATTCGAGGTCCTCGATGCGGGAAGCGGAGAGGAGGCGCTCCAGGTGTCGGAACGCCACCGGAACGGGGTCGATCTCCTGCTGACCGATGCCGTGATGCCCGGGATGGGGGTGGTGGACCTCATGAGGCGGTTCCGGGCCCTCAGGCCGGGCATCGCGGTGCTGGTGATGTCCGGGTACTCCGAGGAGGTCCTCGGGACGCAGGGGCTCCGGGAACTGGGCCAAGGCTTCATCTCGAAGCCGTTCTCTCCAGGCGAAATCCTGCGGAAGATTCATGACGTGATCGAGGCGAACAGCCGTCCGGCGGCCCCGACGGCGGGGTGATGGACGTGGTGGAGGTGGATGGTGGAGAAGATCCTGAGGATCCTGTGTGCCGTTGTCGTCCTGGGGTGCGCGGCCGCCGCGGTCCGGGCGGACGAAGACTACGACGCGCCGTTTTCATTGCGCTTCCCGGCGGCCTTGACGCGGTTCGCATCCTATCCTGACGTGGCCGCCGTGGGGAACGCGTCGGCGGCGAGCCGGTGGTCCACTTCGGCCAATCCGGCCGCGGTCGCCTGGAGCCCCGCGCCATCCGACCTTCACCTCTCCGCCAGCCCCCAGTCTTCCTGGCTCTCCTTCGAGGAGGGGGCCGACATCGGGATCGGAGCGGTCTCGACCACCTGGGAGAGCCGGGATTGGGGGATCTTCCAGCCGAGCTTCGCGGCCATCCGGACGGGGGACGGGGACACGACGCTGGGGGCGGAGATGGAGTTCGAGGCGGAATACGGCCTCCTCCAGTGGGGGATCAAGCCGTCCGAGACGTGGGCCGTGGGCGCCGCCGTGAGCGTGACCCGATCGAGCCTGAGGTTCCATCTCGACGGGATGGACCTCTCGGACACGGAAGGCCTGGCGTATGGGATCCGGGGCGGCGGCCTGGCGGACCTCGGGGCGGGCGTCAAGTTCGGCCTGGTGATCGATTACGGGATCGGAAAGAGCGAAAGCGACCTGCTCGTCTTCGGCCCCCTGGGGCCCGAGGAAATCAGCGAGCGGGACGAGCCCAAGCAGTTCCTCGCGCGGGCGGGGCTGAGCTACGAGTGGGAGGAGACCGTCTACGTCTACGCCGATTACCAGTACGCCCGATTCTCGGGGGAGGAGGGGAGACTGCGCCTCCACCGCGGATCGGCCGGGATCGAGGTCCAGCTGTTCCGCGGGATCTTCCTCCGGACCGGCGGGCTCGTGGATGACCGGGGCGAGTTCGCCTGGACGTGCGGGATCGGGGTGATGCCCTCGGGGCGCCTCTCGGTGGACTTCGGATTCCAGACGCGGATGTTCCCCGAACTCGCGCCGGAGCTCGGCGACGCGCCGACCTTCGCGGCGGCGGTGAGCCTGGCGTTCTAGAGCGTCCAGGGCTTGCGGTAGGGGGGGCTCAGAAAGAACTTGGCCTCGGCGTTGTTGGTGAACTTCATGCCCGGGCCGTCCCATTTCAGCTCCATGCCGGGGTAGCGGTAGGCGATGTTGCCCAGCAGGGCCAGCTCCGTGAGCGGGCCGCCGTACTCGAAGTTCGAGCCGGGGACATGGCTCCGGGTCCGGATGCCGCGGAGGAAGTCCTGGTGGTGGTCCACCCCGCGCGGGAGTTTCTGCGCCGGCGGCCGGTACGCCTTGGCCAGAGCGTCGGGGAAGAGCTTCACGCCGCCGGCCCCGTGGGAGCCGTACACGATCCCTCCCTTGTCCCCGAGCACCACCGCCCCGATGTTGGGGATGTCGTCCAGGCCCTCCACCGCCTGGATCTTCTCGTCGCCGTCGTACCAGATGAGCGTGACCGGGCCGCGCGCCCCCTTGGCCGGGAACTTGAACGTGACCTTGGCGGCCCGCGGGAACGTGTCGAAGTGGACCTTGGGGTCGTAGTCCCGGACCTGGGCCTGGACCGTGGCGGGGGCCCCGAGGTCCAGGGCCCAGAAGACCGGATCCACCACGTGGCAGGTCCAGTCCCCGATGACGCCCGTGCCGAAGGGCGACCAGTTCCGCCACCGCCCCGGCTGGTACATGGGATTGTAGGGCCGGAGCGGCGCCGGCCCCAGCCACAGGTCCCAGTCCAGGTGCGCGGGGACCTGGTGCTGTTCCTTCACCTTGGAGACGTTGCCCATCTCGGAGTAGACCATGCGGCACTGGGCGTGGACGGTGTGGACCCTCCCGATGGCCTGGTCCCAGATCCACTCGCAGAACTGGCGGATGGTGTCGAACGAGTGCCCCTGGTTCCCGAGCTGGGTGGGGACCTTGAACTCCCGCGCCGCCTTCAGGAGCGCCCGGATCTCGCCGATGGAGTGGGCCAGGGGCTTCTCGCTGTAGACGGCCTTGCCCCGCTTGATGGCCGCCAGGAGCGCCACGGTGTGGAAGTGGTCGGGCGTCGAGACGGCCACCGCGTCGATGCCCTTCTCCATCTCGTCGAACATCTTCCGGAAGTCGCGGTACTGTTTGGCGGCGGGGGACCCCTTGGCGGCCTCGGCGAGGGCGTTGGCGTTGACGTCGCACAGGGCGGCGCAGTTCTCGCCCCCGAGCCCGCCCCGGTTGGCGGCGCCGCGGCCCCCCACGCCGATGAAGGCCATGTTGACCTTCTCGCTGGGCGGCGCGGAGCCCAGGCCCAGCACGCGGCGGGGCACCACCAGCGCCGTCCCCGCGGAGAACGCCAGGAACCGCCGGCGAGACAGGGCGCCTTGGGGCTTCCTCATCGCGATCCCCTCCTATAGTGGATACGCCATCGTTTGCCGGGTCGATTCCCGTCCGGGAACACCCGGGCCCGGCCGCGC